>DATJOA010000188.1:0-35553 GCA_035507635.1 Candidatus Acidiferrales bacterium | reverse complement strand
CGAAGCTGAGCTGCGAGTCGCGGTGTTGGCAGATGTGACGGTGGTGCAGGGCGACCCGTCGGAGTTCCGAGTGAAAGTGCCGGCGGGATATGAAGTCACGGGAGTGACAGGGCCGACGCTGGATTCGAGCGAGACGAAATCGGGAGTAATGACGCTGAAGGTGAACGCTCCGGGACAACGTTCGCACGAATTTCTGATTTCGATGGAGCGCTCGATCAATCAGTCACAAGCAGACGCGCCGTTCGTCAGCTTCGAAGGAGCGCAGCGCGAGACGGGCGAAGTGCTGGTGGAAGGCACGGGCACGATGGAGATCACCGCCAAAGAAAGCGGTGGGTTGAAGAGGATCGACGTGAAGGAGGCGAATCCTTACCTACGGTCGATGGCGCATTTTCCTCCGCAGGCGGCGTTTCGATATCACCGTCAGCCGGATGAGACTCCGACGCTGGCGCTGAACTGGGTGCGGTTTCCGGATGGAAGCGTGCTCGCGGCCGTTGCGGAAAACGCGACCGTGACCACGATGGTGACGTCGGAAGGAAAATCGATTACCGAGGTGAAGTTGACGATCCGGAATCAGGCGCAGCCATTTTTGAAAGTTGCGCTTCCCGCGGGCGTAAACATTCTTTCTGCCGATGTTGGTGGAGAACCAGTGAAACCCGTGCAGGGGCCGGATGGAAGCCGAGTTCCGTTGCTACGTCCGGGGTTCCGGCCGACGGATTCCTACACGGTGTCGTTCGTATTCATGCACTCGGGGGCTCCGTTTGCGAAGAAAGGCGGGGCGGAACTCAGCCTGCCGAATATGGACATTCCGATCGATCTGCTGAACTGGGAGGTGTTTTTGCCGGAGAGGTACAAGGTGAAAGATTTCGGCGGAGATGTGATTGCGGCGAACCTGGTACCGCCGGCGTTTCGCACGGATACGGTCGCTTATCAGTATCAGGAGCAGGCGGCGCAGGCCATAGCAAGCAATGTGAATATCGGCTCGCTGCTGCCGGGACAGGTGGGAGGAGTTCTGGCCGATCCCTCCGGAGCGGTGATTCCGAACGCACGGGTCACAGTCACGGAGCCCTCAACCGGATTTTCGATGACGTCGGTAACCGACTCGACGGGGCGGTGGGTCGTGTCGAATGTGCCGACGGGGCGAATCAGGATTCAGGCGGAGGCACGCGGATTCCAGCAGGCGGTCCGCGATGCGAATTACGATGCGGGCGGGGCTTCGACCTATAGCTTTGCTTTGAATGTTGGGGCCACGGCGGAGACGGTGGAAGTGATCGGGGGGCCGATCAACGGGCGGGATTACTCTGAGTTGCGGGAGCTTAAGAAGGTCCCGCAGCAGAACTCTCCGTCCGGGAACGTTCTTGATCTGCAGAAGCGCGTTGCGGGAGTGCTGCCGGTGGCAATTGATGTGCCGCGAGCGGGCACGTCGTTCAGCTTCGTGAGGCCTCTGGTGCTGGACGAGGAGACGAAGGTGACGTTCAGTTATAAGAGCCGGTAAGGATTCGGTAGGAAGAAACTCGAGTGTCGTTCCGAGGAAAATCCCCGATTCGGGCAACAGCGGCCAGAAGTGGGGCACCCGGGAGATCCTTCACTGCGCCTGAAATGAGGCTTCTCTCAGGATGACTCAGGAATTTTACGTATTGGACCGACGAATATGACGGGCTTTGGCGGATGGCTTAGAATGAGGAATTCGCCGGAGCCCTGATGAGTAAAGTAGAAACGTGGAGAGCGTGGGAAGGCCGTGTTGTCGACGGGAAATATCCGCTGCGGCAGTGGCTGGGCGGGTCCGATCACAGCGCGGTTTTTCTTACGGAAATGACGGGCGGCGCGAAGGCCGCGATCAAATTCACCGAGGCGGATGGTCCGGACGCGGAGCGCGAACTGGCGCGATTGGGGATGGCGGCGAAACTGAATCATCCGCACCTGATTTCGATTTTTGATTTTGGGCGCTGGCAGATTGATGGAACGCCACTGGTTTACGCGGTGATGGAGCATGCGGACGAGGACCTGGCACAGATTCTGCCGCAGCGGCCTTTGACTCCGGCTGAAGTCTCCGAGATGTTGACGCCGTTGCTGGATGGCTTGGGCTATCTGCACGGAAATGGATTCGTGCATACGCGGATCAAGCCGTCGAACGTCCTCGTAGTGGCGGATCGACTGAAGCTTTCCACGGATCAGATCAGCCGGGCGGGCGAGCCAATTTCGGCGCGAAGAAACATTGGGGTATACGATGCGCCGGAAACGAGTTCAGGAGCCGTATCGCCGGCG
Organism: Candidatus Acidiferrales bacterium; assembly: GCA_035507635.1. Lineage (GTDB taxonomy): Bacteria > Acidobacteriota > Terriglobia > Terriglobales > Acidobacteriaceae > Sulfotelmatobacter. The sequence goes on along the minus strand of DATJOA010000188.1, from coordinate 33,291 downwards.
AGCGACGTGTGGTCGCTGGGTGTAACGATAGTGATGGCACTGACGCAGAAGGCGTCGCCGGCGTCGCAAGCCCTGCAAGGCGACCCGTCGCTCCCGGGAAATATACCGGAGCCATTCCGCGGGATTGCCCGGGACTGCCTGCATATCGATCCAGCGCAGCGTTGCACGCTTGAGGACATACGTCGAAGGCTGCAACCGGCGCCGGTGCCGGTCGCTCCTCCCCTCGAGCGTTCCCACAAATCTGAAGGCGACTCGAGCCGACTGCCGGCGTTTGCGATTCCTCTGGTTTTGGTCGTGGTGGCGCTGGCGGCGTGGGGGCTGTTTCGGTCGCGGGGGAACCATGCTGCGACGCCGGCTCCGGCGGCAGAAACGTCCGCACAGCCTGCGGCGGAAACGCCTCCGAAACCGACGGCGGCGACTCCGAATGAAAATGCTCCATCCATGCCGGCACCAATCCGTACTGAAAAGGCCCCGACCGCGAAGGCAACATCCGCGGGCGGCGGTTCGGTGGTGCACCCGGTAATTCCGGATATCCCGGCGAGCGCGAAGAGAACGATTCACGGAACGATCAAGGTTGTGGTCTGGGTGGATGTGGATCCGTCGGGGAAAGTGATGGCGGCGAAACTCAGGACCGCGGGGCCGAGCCGGTACTTTGCCGGGAAAGCGCTGTCGGCGGCGGAGCGCTGGGAGTTTTCCCCGCCGCAAGCCGGTGGACAGCCTACTACGAGCGCATGGCTATTGCAGTTCCGGTTCAAGCGAAGCGGGGTGCAGGCGTCTCCGCAGCGCGCCACGCGCTAGCTTTTCGGCGGCTGACGCAACTTCCACGAAATCTGTCTCACCATTCCCAGCAGAAGCTTGGCATCGTAGGCCTTGAGGTTAAGGCGGAGAATCAGCTGCCGGGTTTTCTTTTCGAACATCTTGCTGGTTCCAGGCTTGATGTATCCGCTGATGCGGAGTGAGTCAAGAAGGAGTTCGGTGATCTGCTCGGTTTCTGCGGCGGTCGGAAGGTCGATTACTTCCTCGGAGCGCGGAGCGGAACTGCTGCGCGCGAGCTCGTAGAGACAGACGGCAACGGCCTGCCCGAGATTCATGGAAATCTGCTCCTGGCGCGTGGAGATCGTGAGCAGGGTGTGGCAGTGGCTGAAATCGTCGTTCGAGAGGCCGGTCTTTTCCGATCCGAAAAGGAGAGCGACACGGCCGTCCGCGAGATGAGTGCGAATGGCGGTGCCGGAATCTTTGTCGAGAGTGTGTACGGGCTGATTTAGTGCGCGATCGCGTACGGCCGTTGTTCCGATCACATGCATGCAATCGGAAACCGCATCGGCGACAGATTCGAATTCTTTGGCTGCTTTGAGGACGGCCGAGGCGCCGACGGCGGACGTTGCATCGTGAAAGGCGAGCTTATAGGGATTGACCAGGCGGAGATGAGGGGCTCCGAAGTTCGTCATGGCGCGGGCGGCCGCACCGATGTTCTGGGGATTGCGGGGGCGCACGAGGACGACGACGAGATTTTCCAGATCCGAGAGAGGCAAGCGGTTCATTTTAGCGGAATTTGCTCGAGGGACTTGGGTACGCGCGCAGCGCAAGCAGACAATGCGGAATGGGCGCACATCCTGCGGGACTTTCTATTCCATTCGTGGATTCGTTTGATTTGACGGGCGTGCTTGAAAACGCAGCGCGGGAATTGATCGTTCGCACGCTCAGCTCGATTTCGCGGAACGCAACGGTCCTGTCGAGATCGCAAGGCCTGCCAGCCTTCGGCAACTCTTCAAAATTCCTATTGCAAGGCTGTTTCCGGACTGCCTTTTTACCTGCCAGTGAAATTGTAAAAAGAATGTCAAAAGAGCCGGTCTGGCGCATAATCTAGGGCAATGCCGTTGTAAGCTCGATTGGTCAGGCCGCCTGGGGCGGGGCATCAGGCACAAGGCTCGACAGATCTCCCCCACATGTGAAGGCTTAGGAAAAATTATGGGGAACCTCGTTACTCCGCTCGCCAGCGCTCGAAGTGTAAGTCCGGCGCCTCCGGTCAAACCGGCTGGGCGCATCCTGGTTGTCGAAGACGATCCGGCCGTGCAGAAGGCTCTCCGACGTCTTTTTGAAACGGAAGGATATACGGTAGAGACCCAGTCCGACGGGAAGTCGGCGATCGACAGTTTCCAGGCGTGCGCTCCGGCGGCCGTGGTGCTGGACCTTCGCCTGCCCAAGGTTTCCGGGCGTGATGTGTGCAAGGAGATCAAGATGATCGCCCCGACGCTGCCGATCGTGGTGCTGAGCGCGGCCAGCGACGTCTCGGATAAGGTTCTGTTGCTGGAACTCGGCGCGGACGATTATGTCACCAAGCCTTTTAGCCCGAGGGAGTTGTTGGCGCGCGTGCGGGCGGCATTGCGCCACACGGCACGCACTCCCGAAGCCCAGATCGTGAGCTTTGACGACATCACAGCGGACTTCAAGAAAATGGAGGTCAAGCGCGAGGGAAAGCCGGTGGTGCTGACCGCCCAGGAGTTCAAGACATTTCAATTTCTGGTGAGGAATGCGGATCGCGTCATCAGCCGCGATGAACTGCTCAATGAAGTGTGGGGATATCAGAATTATCCCTCTACACGAACGGTGGACAACCACATTCTGAAACTTCGCCAGAAGCTGGAGAAAGACCCATCGAGCCCGGTACATTTCCGCACGGTACACGGCATGGGATATAAATTTGTCCGCTGATCCCTGTGAAGCCGTCTCCAGAATACGCGCGCAATTCTGTTGCAAATGAGGCCGGAGGCATTGTGCCGCGGCTGCGGCTGCGCACGCGATTTCTCCTTTCCATGCTGCTGATCACGGCCGGCCTCACGACCACGAGCCTTTTGCTGGTCAGGCGCAGCGTCGAGAATCACGTCCGGCAGAGCATAGCCGAAAACCTGCACGATTCGGTCGCGGCGTTTCAGGACTTTCGCCACGAGCGAGAGACCATGCTGACCAATGACGTGGCCCTGCTTGCGGACCTTCCGATTACGCGGGCGATCATGACCGGGCCGGATCCGGTGACGATCCAGGATGCGTCCCGGGAAGTCTCGGAGATCGCCAACAGCGATCTTTTTGTTCTGGTCGACCGCACAGGACGCGTGGTCGCGCTGCACACGAAGACGCCGGGCTTCACGCAGGAAGCAGCGGAGAAGTACTTCCAGGAGTCGCTGGACGAAGACCGGGGTGAAACCAGTCATTGGTGGCTGGGCGGACATCATCTTTATCAGAGCTTTATTGAGCCGATCTATCGCGGATCACGGACCGACGGAACGCTCCTCGGCTTTCTCGTCATTGGATACGAGATCAATGACAAGCTGGCGGCGGAGGTCAGCAAGGTTGCGGGCAGCCAGGTCGCGTTTTCGTGCGGAGACGAGGTGGTCGGCACGACCCTGCCACCCGAGCAACAACGAAGCGGTCTTCAACCGATTGTTACCGGATCGGTTCAGGAAGAGCCGCGCGACGTGGAGATTGGCAAAGAACGTTTTCTGGCAACGTCGCTGGACTTGTCGGGTTCGCGCGCAACTCCGGTACGGTTGACGGTGTTGGGATCGTATGACGAGGCCACACGATTTGTGGATCAGCTAAACCGCTACCTGCTGCTTCTGGGTTTTGCAGCGGTGCTGGTGGGAAGCGGGCTGGTGTTTTTCGTGTCGCATACGTTTACGAAGCCGCTGGGCAATCTTGTCTCGGGTGTTCGGGCGCTGGAGGGTGGGGATTTTCACCATCCGCTCGATTCGCGTGGAGGCGATGAGGTCGCCGAGTTGACACGCGCCTTTGACCGCATGCGGAGCAGCCTGCTCAAGAGCCAGCAAGATCTTCTGGAGTCGGAGCAGCTGGCGACGATCGGACGCATGGCCAGCTCGATCTCACATGACTTGCGGCACTCGTTGGCGGCGATTGTGGCGAACTCGGAATTCCTGTGCGACAGCCATCTGACCCCTGTACAGCGGGAAGAGTTGTATCAGGAAGTCAGGACGGGCGTGAATCTGATGACGGACCTGATCGATTCACTGCTGGAATTCGCGCGCACGCGGGAATCGTTGACTCCGGCTTATGGAAACGTGCTGGAGACGATCCAACGCGCGGTGCAGGCGGTGAGGCTGCATCCTCGGCACCATGCGCGGTCGATCGATGTGCTGTGCGGAAGCGACGTCTCCGGATGGTTTGACCCGCGGAAGCTAGAGCGCGCGCTATATAACCTGTTGCTGAATGCCTGCGAGGCCGCTCCTTTTGCCGGAGGCAAGGTGGAGATTGCGGCGGGCGAGGTCTCCGGCGGGATCACGATCTCGGTGGCGGATAACGGTCCGGGGATCGCGGATTCGATCCGCGAACGGCTGTTTCATCCCTTCGTGAGCTACGGCAAGGAGAATGGCACGGGATTGGGTCTGGCGGTGGTACAGAAAATTGTGCAAGATCATGGCGGCGAGATTTTCGTGGAGCGCACCGTGGAAGGGAAAACGGTCTTCCGCATTTTGCTGCCGGGCCGCGCGAAGGACGCATTGCGGGAGCCGAACCAGTCCATCGCGACCGAGATACCGTCGCTTTTCGCGGCTAACCACGAGAACGCAAAGGAAAGTTCAATTTCGCGTCCGGGACCCTAGGCGCGGTACCCGTCTTCCGAGCGCCTGAGCCCGGGCAATGCAGGAGGGCGGAGTGAAGAGTCATTGGATTGCAGGGATTCGCCGGAGCGCACTGGCGCTTGCTGCGGTGGTCTTGTTCGGCGTCTATAGCGTGGCACAGGAAGCGGCAAAATCAGCGTCGTCGCGTCCAACGGATGAGGCGGCGCTGCGCGACGTGCAGGAACAGGTTCGGCAGCTGCGAGAAATGGTGGATGAGATGAGGGCTGAGAACGCCGAATCCCGCGCCGAAATGCGCCGGCTACGGCAAGATCTGGAATCGACGCGGGCGCTACTGGAACATCCGCCTGCAGCAGCGGCGCCGGATACCGGCGCGACTGAGCAGACGGCGGCTTCATCCGAGCCTGCCAGCTCCGCTGTCGCCGCGATTCCGCAAAACTCGGCCAGCCTGGAAAATCGGGTGGAGAAGCTGGAGGAGTCCAGTTCCCTGCTGGGTTCGAAGATCGACGAGCAATATCAGACGAAAGTCGAGACGGCATCGAAGTATCGCGCGCGATTGCACGGCATCGTGTTGATGAATGCGTTCCGCAACGTGGGTGGATCCGACAATCTGGATTTGCCGACGTATGCGGAGCCGGTTCCCTTCGGAACACCGGGAGCAACCGTGGGGGCGACGATGCGGCAGTCGGAGATCGGGCTGGAAGTGTTCGGCCCGACGGTTGCGGGTGCAAAGACGTCGGCTGATCTTCAACTGGATTTCTCCGGGGGGTTTGCGGAAACCGGGAACGGAGTGAACTTTGGGATCGTCCGGTTGCAGACGGCGAACCTTCGGTTCGATTGGGAACATACTTCGGTTGTAGCGGGGCAGGATTCACTTTTTGTCTCGCCGCTGTCTCCGACGTCATTCGCATCGCTGGCCCTTCCGGCGTTCGCGTTTGCCGGGAATCTGTGGGGATGGACGCCGCAATTGCGGGTCGAGCATCGATTCTCGGTATCGGATCAGCAGACCGTCACGATACAAGCTGGAGTCCTCGACAACTTGGATTGGGAGTATCCATACGATCCGTTCTATCGTTCGGCGCAAGCAGGAGAACTGTCGGGGCAGCCGGCGTATGCGCTGCGCGCGGCATGGTCGCGAACAGTCAACAATCATCCGTTGAGCTTTGGCGTGGCTGGATATTACGGGAGCCAAAATTGGACGTGGGGCCGGACTGTGGACGCATGGGCGGGGATGGCGGATTGGCAAGTTCCGATTCTGCCGAAGTTGCAGCTCTCGGGCGAGTTTTATCGAGGACGAGGAATTGGCGGGCTCGGCGCGGCAATTGGGACTTCCATTGTCTACGGGGGCGATCCGAACTCGCCGCTGAGTCCAATTCGTGGGCTCGATGCCGTAGGGGGATGGACTCAACTCAAGTTTCAGCTGACACCCAAGCTCGAGTTGAACGGAGTGATTGCCGAGGACAATGCGTTCGCGAGCGACGTCCGGGGATTTGCGACGGATCAAAACAACTTTGGTCCGATTCTGGGACGCAATCAGGGTGCGCTCGGCAATATCGTATTCCGGCCGCGGTCGGATCTGATCCTGGCGGCGGAACTACGGCGGCTGCGGACTTTTCCTTTCTACAGCGCGAGCAGCGTGACGAATCAGTTGAATCTTTCCGTGGGGATTCTGTTTTGAAGATGGGTCTAGTTCGAGTGGTTTGGATGGTTGCGGTCTCGCTTGCGATAATCTCGAGCGCGCACGCGCAACAGTTGTTGAAGGCGCACGTGGATCTGACGCGGGGCGGGCATCGGCTGAAAGACGCTTCGCAGGCCGTGGTCTGGCTGGCACCCATTGGAGTAACGGTTCAGCCGCCACGGCAGAAGCCGAATCAGATTCCACAGCTGATCCAGAAAGATAAGAGCTTCCATCCTTCGCTGCTCGTGATTCCGGTGGGCGGCAAAGTGGAGTTTCCGAATCACGATCCTTTCTTTCACAACGTGTTTTCGCTGTTCGAGGGAAAGCGGTTCGATCTGGGACTATACGAGAGCGGCACGACGCGATTCGTACAATTTGACAGGCCGGGAATTTCATTCATTTTCTGCAATATCCATGCTGAGATGAGCGCGGTTGTGATCGCGCTGGCAACTCCGTATTACGCAATTTCGGACAAGCGCGGGGAGTTGTCCATTCCGAATGTGCCTCCGGGCCGATATAACCTGCAGATCTTCCATTCGGCGGTTACACCGGAGGCGTTGCAGGCGCTGGGCCGCGAGGTCACGATTAAAGCTGACGACAGCTCCCTGGGAAATTTCACTCTGGCCGAAACTGACGTGACCCTGGCGCATAAGAACAAGTACGGCCGCGACTATGATCCGCCAGAGCCGGATAGTCCGGCGTATGCCAGGCCGTGAGAACAAGGGAAAGAGAAAAGGCGTGCCCCCCTTGGCACGCCCTTCTCGCCTCTGTCACTGCACCTACAACTTTTAAAATCGTGTGGTGCTGGTGCGATTGTTTTTAGCGATGTCCGCCGCCGCCGGAGTGGCCTCCGCCACCGCCGCCGGAGTGACCACCGCCGCCTCCACTCGAGTGTCCCCCACCACCGCCGTAAGAATGGCCGCCGCCACCGCTGGGGGCATGTCCTCCGCCACCGTAGCTCGGCGCGCCACCACGCGATCCTCCATAGCCTGGAGAACCGTGATATCCGCCGTAGCCGCCTGCGTATGGGCTACGCGAATATCCTCCGTAAGACGGGGCACGCACGATCGGCTGACGCATGTCGAGTTGCGGGCGGGAATACGATCCCCGGCCGTAAGCTCCTGAGGACGAACCATAGCCGCGAGGGGTGCCTGTGGCCGGGGCGGTCCGGCTCCAGTAGCTTCCGCTGTTGCCGCCATAGGCTGCTCCGGCACGATTGACGCCGCTGCTTGAGGGAGGCGTGAACGGACGGAATCCGCCGCGGTTCGCTCCCGCTTCCGACTGGCTTGCGCCCGCCCGCGAGGAATTCATGCTGCCCGGCTCCGAGTTGCGGGTATTGCTGGGCGGCGTAAACGCACGGAAATTGCCGGACTGACCACCTCGCGAATTCTGCGCGCCCGAGAAACTATTGCGGCTGTTTTCAGGTGGCGAACTGAATGTATGGAAACTGGAGTGATTCTCGGATGTCGAGATACCGCCATTGTTGCGATTCAAGTTTCCCGCTTCGCGATTGCCCGAGATGCCGGCGCTTGGACGCTGCATCGAGTTCGGTCCGCGCACGGATTCGGCGCTGCCGCGGCCGCCGGCAGGAATCCCGGTGACGTGATCTTGCTGCATCGAGGCCCGCAGTGCGGAGGTTTGCTCATGGAACGAAGCAGGCCGCGCAACATTATTGTGCGAGCCAAAGAAGCGTTCCGAGCCGCCGTTGCGAATGGTACCGGGCGCTGCCGGGCGTCCGCTGGCAGACAGGCTGGCACGTGTCGGAACCACGGGCAAATTTCCCGCCATCATGTGCGCACCGTTCAACTGCGCGCGGGTTGCGGCAACCGCGCTCACGCGGCCTGCTCCGAAGCGTGAAGCATTCACGGTCGACATGGCGCGGAAAACGTGATCGTTATGAAGGTTGTTGATGTTGGAGAAGCGGGTTCCGGCGTGCAGTGGACCGAATCCACCGTAGCCACCATGATTCCAGTAGCCGTGGTTCATCCAGCCAAAACGTCCGCGGTATCCACCCCACCAGGGGTGGAACCAGTCACACGGGCCGATCGGGAGCCAGCCAAAGCCGCCCCATCCGCCCCATCCGAAGCCGAAGCCAAATCCGCCGCCCCATCCCCAGAAGGAAACGTAAGCGGGCGCCCAGAATGGGTTATAGCCGGCATAAACAGGACCGGGCCACCAGGCCCAGGCGTTGCGGTACCAGAACCAGCGTCCGTAGTGATAAGGCGCCCATCCCCACGGTTCGTAGCCGACCCAGGTCCAGCCGTAGTACGGCTCCCAGACCCAATTGCCGTCGCGATAGGGGGCCCAGCCATCCGGCTCATTTGGAACCCACACGTCGCCGTAGTCAGGGACGTTCTGCCAATTGCCATAGGCGTCAAGATCCTGAGTTCCGGTGTAGCGGCGATTGGTGTGACGCCAGGAGTTCGCGTCGCGGATAAGGTGATCGCGATCGCTGTTCCACTGATCCCACGCGTCGCGGTCAGGAGCGGAGGAAATCTTGTATTGGGCAGAGTTGATATCACCGCGAACTGTTGCCATTTCACCGGCATTGATTTCAGTGCTGCCCTGCGGAGTGGCGATCTGCGCCTGACCCGCGCGCACGATCACGAGCGTGTCGCCATCCGGCCGCACTTCGATGCGGAATACGCCATCGTGATGCGCGGGGTGAACGGCAACGTTCGGAGTGTCAATTTCGGGTTCGGCCTCGCTGTCCTTGGAAAGAGTGTAGTTCGCGATCCCCTGGCTGAGCTGAATCTGGATGTTTTTGTGCGTAAGATTCGCGATGTTTGCTTTCGAGTTCGGGCCGAGGCGGAGGGTATTTGCGAAATCGAGCTGCAATTCCGCCCTGGAATTGTCGCCGGTCGAAACCTTGTCGCCGGTCATTACGGGCTGATTGAGTGCGGCTGCGGACCAGTCGCCTGAGTCGCCGCGCTGCGTGGAAACATTGCCGTGAATCAGGCTGACGCGCGCGACTCCCTGATCGGTCTGAGCCGGAGCTTCGCCGGCCGGGCCGCCGGGCTGTGCCTCGGTGGGAGCGGCGTTCATATCGCCGGCATCGGGAGACTGCGCGTTAGGAGGCTGCTCTTGGCCAATTTCCATCGGCGCGCTGGGCTGCTCGGAGGGTCCCGGACCTTCGTCGGTAGTCTGCGCCAGGGCGCTGAGCGATAGAGCGCATGAAATGCCGAGGACCAGAACGGCGAGTTTTCCCGTGAGTTTTTTCATAACCCACCTCTTGGAACGGAAGATGCGTGAATCCGGGTGCATAGAAATCTCAGAGAGGGAGTGGCAAGCGACGGGCCAAAAGCGGGATCGCGCGTAACGAAAAAGTGCTTTGTTTTCAATGTTCGAGAGCAAGAACGGGAGGGCCCGCCGCCTTGGAATCTGCGAACTTGGCCGACCTCAACCAAGGCTGGTGGTTTTCGGCCAGCTTGGGCAGAATTCGGTGGATCAGACGGCGGACATTATTTCCGCGTACATGCGGTGGAATGCGTGGACGCCTTTTTCCTGCTTCACGCTGAAGCGGCCACGGGAATAACTTCGCGAGCGAAGGTTCTTCTGGACTGCTTCGCAGATGGCGACATCCTCGATCTGAATCTGGTGGCTGAAATCGACGGACGCTTTGGCCGCGGCAGAACTGAGATCCTCTTCGGGCAAATACCATTCAAAGATGGCAAGCGAGCGCTCCGGTTCGAGCGGCAGGACAATATTGAGAGAGACATTATCGGGATAGCAGTTCAACATCCAGTTGGGGAAGATCCAGAAGTAATCGGTAGTGAGGTCTTCGCGGGATACCTGATAACGTCGCGGAGTAACATCTCCAGGCTGTGCGCCGCGAATTGGGCTGAACTGGCGGACGTGGCGCTCATACGGTTCGACGACGTAGGCGTTGTAGTCGAGTTCGCGATTCAAACCGGGATGGACGCTGGGCAGGTGATATCCCTCGAGATAGTTATCGACGTATGTTTTCCAATTGCACCTCATTTCGTAGATGCGTCGCTCAAACAACTTCATACCGATGAAAGGAAATTTCCCGGCTTGTTGAGGCAGACTCCCGAGGCTCTGTTCGAGAGGCGGCGCATTCGCATCGAGGTTTACGAAGATGAGATTGAACCAAACCTCGATGCGAAGAGGTACGAGCGCGAAATCTTGCGGGCGGAATCCTTCGACACCTTCGATTTCCGTCGCGTTGATGAGAGAGCCGTCAAGACCGTAGGTCCATCCGTGATAGGCGCAGCGAAACAGTTTGCGTGAGCCGCAACCTTCGGCGGGCGGTCCAGCGCGATGGCGACACACGTTATAGAAGCCGCGGATTTTTCGATCGTCGGCGCGCGCGATCAGCAGCGGTTCTCCGGTCAGTTCGGTGGTGAAGTAATCGCCGGGATTTGCAACCTGGCTAACGTGGCCGATGAGCTGCCAGGAGCGCGCGAAGATCTGCTTCTTTTCGATCGCAAATATTTCAGGATCGGTGTAGAGCGAGGCGGGCAGAGTCCAGGCTTTGGCGATGTCGGCATCGACACGAAAGTGCTGTGCGTGGAATCGAGTTTGCTGATCATTCATAGGGTGCAATATTTTAATCGCAATTTCTCGTCGCAGAGCCACGAAGACACGGAGTGGCTTAACGTTGTTTCCGAAGGCTTCGCGCATCGATTCGATTTTGAAGATCGCATGATCCAGGGAACGGAAGTAGTCAATTCGAACCTTTTCACGGAAGGGGAAGCCTCCCCTTGGGACCATGTAAACCGAAACTAATCTGCGACTGACACGAATTGTCATTGGCGCGACGGATTTTGCCAAATTTAGCGGGGAAAACTCATGGAAATCGAGCGTGGAAGGTTACCTGACATTGAAAACAAAGTGCGTATGTGGAGGGTGCCAGAAACTAAGGTAACTGGCGGCTTTGGCGTAGTAAGTGCAAACATTAGGCACGACTGGGTCATCCGAGACCAGCAAATCAAAGTACTGAAGAACTACGAGGGAAAAAAAGAGATGCGTAAACAGAAGGGTTTCTCGCTGATTGAGCTGCTGATCGTGGTGGCCATCATCCTGATCATCGCAGCGATCGCCATTCCGAACTTGATCCGCGCGCGTATGTCGGCCAACGAGTCGTCTGCGGTTGGCTCCGTGCGCAGCATCAACACTGCTGAAATTTCGTATAACGCTGCGTATCCGGCGAACGGGTTCACCACCACGCTCTCTCGCTTGGGCAGCCCGGCAGGCGCTTGCACGCCGTCGACAACCACTGGTTGCTTCATTGATAGCGTGCTGAGCACCGGAACCAAGAGCGGCTACACGTTCACGACGGGCACCGGCAGCTGCGCTGCCAGCACTCCGCAGAACTGCTACAGCGTTGCCGCCAACCCGGTCACTGCAAACCAGACCGGTGTGCGCTCCTTCTGCTCGTACGAGGACGCGGTTGTTCGTTACTCCACGAGCTCGGGCCTGGCTAACCCCTGCCCGCCAGCTACGCCTCCGTTGCAGTAATTCAGTTTGGCAAAGTACCTGGGGGAGGGTACAAGCCTAAGGAGCAGCGAACGCAAGTTCGCTGCTCTTTTGTATTTTGAGCGCCTTAGCTTTATGCGCACTGTACGATCCTCTACCGGTTTCTTCCCAGGCTGCCGCGAAGCAGAACCAATGGCAAAAATTGTCAAGGTAAGGTGCCGCTGAGCGGCATTCGCCCCGGTTTCACGTTACCAGCGTAATGAAGAACAGGCGGAAACAAGGGCTTTACGCGCAACTTTTTTGGGTGCAGGTTGGACCATGAAATGCTTTTAATAAATTGCGCTTGGGACTAGATAGAGAAACTCCCGTACTAATGCGCTAATCCAAATTCTAGCTAACGGGGACAAAATGCTTTTTACACGCAAACAGAAGGGGTTTTCGCTGATTGAGCTGCTGATCGTGGTGGCGATCATCCTGATCATCGCAGCGATCGCCATTCCGAACTTGATCCGTGCGCGTATGTCGGCCAACGAGTCATCTGCCGTGGGCTCCGTGCGCAGCATCAACACTGCTGAAATTTCGTACAACGCTGCGTATCCGGCGAACGGCTTCACGGTCACGCTTTCTCAGTTGGGCAGCCCGGCGGGCGCTTGCACGCCGTCGACAACCACTGGTTGCTTCATTGATAGCGTGCTGAGCACCGGAACCAAGAGCGGCTACACGTTCGCGACGGGCACTGGCAGCTGCGCTGCCGGCACCCCGCAGAACTGCTATAGCGTTGCCGCCAACCCGGTCACTGCAAACCAGACCGGTGTGCGCTCCTTCTGCTCGTATGAGGACGCGGTTGTTCGTTACTCCACGAGCTCGGGCCTAGGTAACCCCTGCCCGGCAGCTACGCCTCCGTTGCAGTAATTCAGTTGGGGAAGGCTACGAGACCAGGAGCAGCGAACGCAAGCTCGCTGCTCCTTTGCATTTGTAGAGCTTTGGAGTGCCTGCCGAGAGCAGCGTTTGTTGACTCATGCTGAGCAGGATGAAAGGCCGAGTGACAAAATCTGTCAACAGCAATGGTCGTTTCTGGGCAGGCCGCGAGCAAATTCGTAACCTGAGTAACCCAACGACATTGCAAACACAGATGTTAGCGGAGTGAAAGAGCAATCTAATTGGACCATTACGTGCATTGAAGTTTCAGTGTGGGGTGAATTGAGACAGAAGGTATATCCGGCACCGTATGGCCTCAAATACGGCGAGAGGATGTTTCCCATGCAGAAGCAAAAGGGATTTTCACTCATAGAGTTGCTGATCGTGGTTGCGATCATCCTTATCATCGCAGCGATCGCCATTCCTGAATTGACGCGGGCGCGAGTAGCGGCGGATGAGTCGTCGGCGGTGGGGTCGATGCGTACCATCAACACTGCCGAAATCTCCTACAATGCCGCCTACCCGACGTCGGGATTCACAATCACATTGTCTCAACTGGGGAGCCCGGCAGGCGCTTGCACGCCATCGACAGCAACCGGCTGCTTCATTGACAGCGTGCTAAGCACCGGGACCAAGAGCGGATACACGTTTGCGAGCGCGGCCGGATCCTGCGGAACGGGCACGCCGCAGAATTGCTACAGCGTGGTGGCCTCGCCTCAATTTCCGGCGTATACCGGGGCACGCTACTTCTGCTCGTTTGAAGACGCAGTGGTGCGTTATTCGACGGGCGCGTTAGCCAATCCATGCCCATCGGGAACGCCTCCGCTGCAATAGTTTGGAACACAACTCGCGGAGTAAACTCCCCCGTCCGCCCTGGCTTGTTCTCTTCCCTATCTGAAAGGTTACCGACGTACCCCAGTTTCAGGGCCCTCGCCTCGACCCCGGTCACAGCACTCGTATAGATTTTTTGTATGGAGATGGGAACCGAAGCGGTACTAGCCGGCCGCGAAGACCGCGCCCGCGGCGCGACGTTCGGACTGTTTTCCTCCAGGTTAAAGCGCAACGTTGTGCTTTCTCTCTTTCTGTTCCTGGCGACGCTGGTGGTATACCGCTCTGTCGTTCGGAATGGATTTATCAATATCGATGACAACGGCTACCTGGTCGACAACGTCCATGTTCAAGCGGGGTTAACCCCGGCCACGGTGAAATGGGCATTCACGACCTACGAGTGCGAAAACTGGCATCCGCTGACCTGGCTTTCCCACGCTCTGGACTGGGAGTTGTTCGGCAGGAACGCCGGCGGACACCACTTCACAAGTCTTCTATTCCACGCTCTGAACGCCGTGCTTTTGTTCTTGTTACTGGAGAGCGTCACCGGGTTCTCGTGGCGAAGCTTCGTGGTTGCGGCGATGTTTGCCGTGCATCCGGTGAATGTCGAGTCGATAGCGTGGGCGGCCGAGCGCAAAAATGTGCTCAGCATGGTGTTCTTTCTTCTGGCGCTGATTGCCTACGGCTGGTATGCGCAGCGTCCGTCGATAAAGCGGTACAGCTGGGTTGCCGTGCTGTTTGCGCTTGGATTAATGGCCAAGCCTCAGGTGATCACGCTTCCGTGCGTCCTCCTGCTGTGGGACTACTGGCCGTTGCAGAGATTTGGATCGCGGCGGACCTGCGATGGAGTTTCGCGCTACGCGAGGGCGACGTTCCGCCGGCTTGTTCTCGAAAAAGTACCGCTGTTCCTGCTGGCAGGCGCGGATGCGCTGGTTACGATGCGTGCCCAACGGAAAGCTGTCAGCAGCGCCATGGCGTACAGCTTCCATGTTCGCATAGAAAACGCGGTGCTCGCGTATACGAGGTACGTTGCGCATGCATTCTGGCCTTTTGCGCTTTCACCGGCCTATCCGCACCCGGGCAACACGATTCCTTTGTGGCAAAGTCTTTCGGCGGCCGCATTCCTGATCCTGGCGACGGTCTTTACTCTGGCTTCGCGGAAACGGTATCTGCTCGCGGGATGGCTCTGGTTTCTGGGCGTGCTGGTTCCGATGATCGGAATCATCCAGGTTGGCGATCAGGCGATGGCTGACCGCTATGCCTACATCCCTTATATTGGCTTGTTTTGGATGGCAACGTGGAGCATTGCCGAATTCGCGAAAGACTGGCGGATCTCATACCGCTGGGTGGCCGCCCCGGCGTGCCTGGCAATCGTGGTTGCAGGCTTACAGACGGTGCGGCAGGTGTCTTATTGGCGAAACAGCGAGACTTTGTGGCGATACGCCATTTCGGTAACCGACAACAATTTCATGGCGTACAGCTATCTGGCCGCGATTCTGACGCAGGAGAACCGGCACGACGAGGCGATTGCAGAATATATCGTGGCGGAAAAACTGCACCCTTACCCACTAACGCAAGTGGCCTATTTCGCCGATTATGAATTGCGTCATTCCCATCTGGCCGGCGCGATGGCGGATGCGGATCGCGTGCTGCGGGGAACGAACGACCTTTCGGCGCGAGAGATGGCGTACCGGGTTCTGGGCATCGGCTACACAAAGTTGGCTAAGCCGGAAAAAGCGCGAGAGAACTATCAGCATGCGCTACAAATCGAACCGCGCGACCCCTATGCGTTGATGGGGTTGGGCCTGCTCTCTTACCGCGAACGCGATTTCTCGACAGCAGCGCAATACTTCGCCAGAACGGTTGAGTCGGATCCAAGTGATTTCGATTACCTGCTGCTGGCAAATGCACTCAAGGAGTCGGGACAGCGGGATCAGGCCAATGCCGCATATGCGAACGGGCAGCGCGTCTCGAAGGACTGGGCCGGGGCGCAGGATAAAGCCCATTGGTTTTTGACAAATTAAGAACCAGGCGCATCGACTGTCGGTGTGACTCCGGTAATCCGTCGCGGACTAAAAAACCCGCATCTTTACATATAATGGATATTAGATTCTTGCTGAAGAACATCGTTCTGGATCATGCCTGCAATTGAAATTCTGGGTCTCGAAAAAACCTACATGGTTGGCTTTTGGCGCAAGCGTCCAAAGTCCGCCCTCAAGCCGCTTCATCTGACGGTCGAAAATGGCGAGATTTTCGGTTTCCTCGGGCCGAATGGAGCGGGCAAAACCACCACATTGAAGATATTGATGGGATTGGTGTTCCCGACGAGTGGAACGGCGCGCATCCTGGGACGGGATTGGACGGAGCCTTCGGTCAAAGCACAAATCGGATTTCTTCCAGAGCAGCCGTACTTTTACGACTACCTGACCGCACACGAACTGCTCAACTATTACGGACAGCTCTCAGGAGTCCCCGCGCAGGACCGGAAACGGCGGATTGAAGAAGTTCTAGAACAGGTCGGGCTCACCGATGTGAAAGGCGTTCAGCTGCGCAAGTTTTCCAAGGGTATGCTGCAGAGGGCCGGGATCGCGCAGGCGATTCTTCACAATCCGCAACTCGTCTTCTTCGATGAACCGATGTCGGGCCTGGATCCGCTCGGGCGCCGGGAAGTGCGGGACCTCATGGAGCGACTGAAGCAGCAAGGCAAGACGGTATTTTTCTCAACCCACATTCTTTCCGACGCCGAAGCTCTGTGCGACCGGGTTGCGATTATTCACAAAGGCGAACTGCGAAGCGTGGGAACGATTGAAGAGCTGACCTCGAGCGTGCAGGGCAAAGTGGAGATTGTGTGGCAGGGAATGATCGTGCCGCCATCGATGAAAGCACTGGGCGCCGACTGCCACATAAGCGGCGAAACGGTGCGCGGAGTGCTTTCCGAACGGCAACAGGATGCTGCCATTGACGCGCTGCGTCGCGAGCGGATGCGGCTGATTTCGATCACGCCCTTGCGAACATCACTGGAGAGCTATTTCGTGGAGAAGTTGCAGCACTCTGAGACTACGGCGGGGACCCTGGTATGAATGGCCGGATTCTTCACATCGCGTCGAATACATTCCGCGAAGCAGTTCGCGACCGCGTGCTCTACAACCTGATTGCGTTCGCAGTGCTGCTTTCGGGGGCTGCCATTCTGGTCGGGCAGATTTCGATCGAGATCGAGCGGTTGGTGGTGGTGAATCTGGGACTCACGGCCGTGTCGCTGTTCGGAGTCGTCATCGCGATCTTCATCGGAATCGGACTGGTGTCGAAGGAGATCGAGAAGCGCACGTTGTATACGGTTCTCTCGCGCCCGGTGCGGCGTTGGGAATTCATCATCGGTAAATTCTTCGGTCTTGCCGGGACGCTGGTCGTGAACACGTTCTTCATGGCGATCGGAGTATTCGGCGCGCTGCTTTATGTTGTCCATAAGCTGTCCGCGCCGGATGCTTTCATCCTGGTAGCACTGTATTTCATAATTCTGGAGTTCCTGATTATTTGCTCTCTGTCACTGCTGTTCTCGTCGTTTTCCACGCCGCTGCTTTCGGCGGTATTCGCCTTCTCACTGTTTATCATTGGAAGCTTCGCCGACGATCTGAGAGGATTCGCGCGGCTGACGCATGGGATTTCGAAATGGTTCGCCACCGGGGCAGCCTACCTGCTTCCGAATTTTTCGGCTTTGAATGTGATCAGCGCGGTAGCACACCAGCAACACATTGGCTCGCAATTGATCCTGCAGAATACTCTTTATGCCGTGTTTTACACGGCGATGGCGCTGAGCGGAGCTGTTCTGATTTTCGAGCGCAGGAACCTGAAGTGATGGCACGGACTTCCGCGCGGAGCGGCCTCGCATGACCTCAAGGGGAAAAACCACCATTTTTGCGGCGGGTTGCCTCGTGATCTCGATGAGCGCTTCCGTGTTGCTGCTCCACCACATCGATGAGATCCGTCCCAGGGCCACGATCGAAGACGTGCTTTATATAAGCTCCCCGGCGATCGTGAAGCGCACCAGCCTCGGTTTTAACGGATTAATGGCTTGTCTTTACTGGACGCGAGCCGTGCAATATTTCGGAAACCGGCATCACGACCGATTGCAGACTTTTGACGAACTGGCTCCTTTGCTCGAAATCACGACCGCGCTTGATCCAAATATGATCCCGCCGTATCAGTTTGGCGCCACTTTTCTCGCGCCAAAATCGCCGAGCGGCGCCGGTCAACCCGATCGCGCAATCAAGCTGATGGAGTATGGGATTCAGCACAATCCTGACAACTGGCATCTTTATTACGATCTCGGTTTTGTTTATTACACCGAGCTCAAGGATTATAAGAAAGCCGGCGAGGCATTTGACCGCGGCTCCAAGGTTCCGAACGCGCACCCTTTCCTGAAGCTGTTGGCCGCCCAGATGGAAGAGCACGCAGGCGATTTTTCAACCGCCAGAATGCTTTGGATGGCGACCTACGAGAGCAGCCACGAAACGAATATCCGCCAGAATGCCCGGGAACATCTTCGGTGCCTCAAAGTGGATGAAGACATCACGAACCTGCAGGCCGCTGTGGACCGATTTACACAGCTTAATGGGCGGCTGCCGACGACGATGTGGGAAGTGGTAATGGCGGAGCATCTGCCGGGCATTCCGGTTGATCCTGACGGCGATGCCTATGAGATCAGTGGGGACGGGCACGTTCTTGTAAAAAGTCCCGATGACTTCCCTTTCATTACCCAGGGTCTCCCTGCCGGATACAAGCGCAACGGCGTTGTGAAATTCCATTCGACATCGTAGAAACGCAAGCTGAAGCATCGGGACTTCCGCTATCGGCGCCGGAGGTAGTTTTCGTATGATGCTAGGTGCCCGATGGCTCCGGAGCTGGTAACTCGACCTCGAATCTCACACGCCGTCCTCCAATACTGGAAAGTATGGGCGGAGCAAGAAGGCGTCTTAGCGGCAGGTTGGGCGCTGACGAAGGCGTTCTGGGAATTTCTGCTGGATTCGACTCCAGCACGACTACGGCAGCGATTTGGAGACGCCGACTACGATTGGGATTATCGAGTCAATACTACAAGCGGCGCGGTGGGATGGCGGGAGCGGCTTCTGGGTGTCTTTTATTCCGCTTATCAGCCAACTGACCCCGCGTCCTTTCACGAAATGCTGGAAGCACTGCTGCAGAGCGCGCACGTGGATCTCGCGGATTTTACGTTTCTCGATCTGGGATCAGGCAAAGGCCGCACATTGCTGATGGCATCGGACTACCCCTTCCGGCGGATCGTTGGAGTAGAACTGCTTCCGGCTTTGAACGAGATCGCGCGCCAGAATCTCGCCGTCTACAAGTCCGACACTCAAAAGTGTTTCGCCGTAGAGAGCGTATGTGCCGACGCGACGAGCTTTCCGATACCCGAAGGCCCGATCTTGGTCTATCTGTTCAATCCGTTTCCGGCGGCCGCTTTGCGGAAAGCCCTGGCGAATATCGCCGGGAGATTCGGCGTGAGGCCGAAGCCCACGTACGTGCTTTATTACAACCCTGAGCACGAAAAGATCCTTCTCGAAACCCCCGGGATCCGGCGGATTGCGGGCGCGCGCCAGTACTCGATATTCGAAATAACGAACTGAAGAGTTGACCAGTCTCAGAAGGAAACGCCAATTCCTCCGGTGATCTTGTCGCTCCGCCAGTTGTAGAGATTGGTTGGATTCCCGGCATTCTCGATGAATTTAAAGTACCGGGTTTGGTAGGTTGCCTTCACGTACCATTTTCCGAAATTGTATCCGGCACTGCCGCGAATAAAATAGCCGTGATCCAAATTGGGATTGGGCAGTGAAACCAGCGACCCTCCCGATCTCCAATGAGGCGTAAATTCGGGGGCTCCCTGAACCTGGACAAATGCGCGCTTGCTCTCCCCGAATGTGTATTTCAAGACGAGGGGCACTTCGACGAGTTCCATCCGGTCCCTGACGAAAACCTGATTGTCAACGGTGGACGAGGGAAGATAGATTTTGCGGACTTGCCCATTCACTCCAATCGACAAGTTATGGAACTGAAATACGGGGCCCCCGTAGACGGCATATTCCTTGGCATGATTTCCGGTGTCGGTTGGCAGATCAATTTCACCGCCAGCGACAATTGCCGGCCGGCCGGTTTTCGGATTCGAATGGAGCACGGTTATCTGTCCGTCTATGTCGAATTCGAGGCCGGAAACTCTGGGCAAGGCTCCGAATTTATCGGAGGTCTGACCCACGTCGAAGCCGAATGTCCCGCGCTGGCAATAGGCTGGGACCGCTGCCAGGAGAAAAAGGCACACTCGGACTATAGGTTTCTTGCAGAGCTTCATCCCTGCTTATCCTCCCTTGTAGGGAAAAATGAACACTTCCGCGGATACGACCCGACACGGAGCGGTTGTTGTTCTTAGGATTGTAATTCTATCTGTCTGATGCGCGGGATGGGAGAATCGTTTTGTGCATCCGGGAGTGGAGGCCGGGCGGGCATGGGCGGACGAAGCAACCGCGGTCCCCCATGTCCATTCTGACGGAAGGCCCCGGTCGCTTCGATCCTGATCTCCTACGAGCCTTGTTTTTCGAATACTATCTCAGCCCTCTTCGCTACCAGTTTCTGCTTTCGAAGCTCGCGTGCGACGTCGCCCAAAGGTTTTGCTTCCGAGACGGGGCCGAACTGCCATAAAGGCTGCTCGCCTTGGGCGTATGAGTATGATCCGCCACCGGCGATCGGGGTTTCGGTGGCCATATCGTGGGGCTCGGCATGCAGCGGATGCTCGGCAAACTGAACGATCTGCGGCTGTGCGGAGACCCCAACGGTAGCCTGTCCAAACGCGGCTGCCGAAAACAGCACCAAGAAGACCAGGATTGTAAGGGTGATTTTCATAGTTGGTATCGTCCGAGTTACACCCTGGAATAGTGCAACTGTTAGTCCAATAAAACGCGATTCATTTTCAATCATTTACGAGGAATTCATTAGGGATTACGCAATGTTTTGCATATTCCTGGGAATGCGATGGATCGAAGAAAACTCGCGAAAGCCCGTTCTTCCCAGCCGGTTTGCAGAGCGAAGATTAGAGGTGTATGTTCCGGGGATCGTTTCTGACGGAGATCGATTTGTGAGTTCTCAACGTCACTCGGGTAGATTTGCAAAAGCCGTTTTCGTCCCAGTTATGGGTTTGGCCTTCTGTTGTTTCGTCGCATTGCCCTCGCACGCCCAGACTGATTGCGCCGATGGCAATGGTCTTCTGGAGATGTCGCCCCCGAAGGAGATGACGGCGCAGGAAATCATTCGGAAATTCAGCGACAACGAAACCAGGGTGAGAGATGCGCGGGCACACTACATTTTTACCCAAGACGTACTGGTTCAGACCTTCAATGGAAAAGAAGTGGACGGGCAATTTCACGAAATCACGCAGGTTGCCTACGACGAAAAAGGCCGGCGTCAGGAGAACGTAACGTACGCCGAGCAACCCTCGCTGCGGGGAATTCAGCTGTCGCAGAATGACATGGATGACATCCGTACCTTCATGCCATGGATTCTCACCACTGACCAGATCCCCGAATACAATTTGGCGTATGCGGGGCAGCAGCGCGTCGACGACCTCGACACTTACGTTTTTCACGTGGAACCGAAGAAGCAAGAGAAAGACAAACGCTACTTTGAGGGGCGAGTGTGGGTCGACAACCGGGACCTGGAGATTGTGAAGCTGTGCGGAAAAAGCGTTCCGGAGATGGTGCATCCGAAAAAGAATCAAGCGATGGACATTCGACCGATGTTCGTGGGATACCGGCAATATATCGATGGCAACTGGTTTCCTGCCTATGCTCGCGTCGACGATACTCTCCATTTTCGCGCGGCCTCCGTTCGAATCAAGGAAGTCGTCAAGTTCACAGGCTACAAAAAGAACGCCCCGGGCGCTGCCCCGAGGCCATAGGTCTCACGCTTGAGACGAAAACAGCACAATACTTGAAGTAGAATTTGAAGTATGCTGTACTGCCCATATGGCGGATGAGAAAAAAAGAAGTAAAGACATCATTCTCTGGATCATTACGGTTTTGCTGATTGCGTTGGCGATTTTCTTATACAAGAAATAGAGCCTAGCCGCTCGCTGCTCCCGGCAGTGATATTTGGTCCAGCGGCAGCCGTCTCGCAGAGAATCTGTTGCCTTCAACCAACCTTCCTTCTTGAATTCTTTGAGCGTCCCGACCCTGCCAATAGACTATCTCTCACCCGAAGCAGACGTCATGCTGCAGAAAGATTCACAGTTGACAGTGTCGGCGAGAGGCAATAAGAATCGAAGTCATCTTTTGTTCCCCGCATCCAGCAGACTGTGGATCGCTGGACTCCAGCAAAAGCCCCGTTGTCTGTGTTCTAACGCTTAGCGTGTTCCATTGACCCTACTACCCCAAGGAGAAGCACTATCCCATGAAGCAGAGATTTCGCGTGCTTAGCTCGATTGCTGCGCTCGCCGTTATGGTTTGCGTGACAGGTTCGGCGGTCGCCCAGGAAGATACGATGCCGGCCCATCCGATGTTTGAACATTTAAAGCCGGTGTTGCGGAATGAGGTTGGGAAGCCGGCTACGCCGCTCACGACCTGGAACGGATCGTTTGTCTACAAGAACAAGACTTACAAATACAATATGGTCGGAACCGCTCCGTCGACAGGCAAATCGACTACCATTCCGGTCTTCGTGATCCCGGTTGTGTTGACCTTCAAGAGCTCGAAGGGCACGACCACATTCAGTCCTCTGACCAAATTGTCGAACGGACAGACAGCGGTTCAGAATACGACGTCTTCCCCGATCTTCAACAACATGGACTTCACCTCGGGTGGGATCGATCTGGGAACGACCCAATACGTGGACGCCTTCCAGCGCGGGAATTTCTGGAGCACGGTTTCGAAGCACACCGGCTATCATGCCCTGCTGGGGACGCCTAAGACGTTGCCGACTTTAACGCTATCGGTTCCGTCGGCCGACGGCAAAGTCGCGACCGAGTTCGGAATCACCGTTGGAACGGCGGATATCAACTGGTTCGATGGACAGCTGCAGTCGTATATTTCGGCGCACAGCCAGATCGTGCCGAATTCCCTGCCGATCTTCATCACATACGACTCGTATCTGACCGAGTTCGGAAGCTGCTGCATCGGCGGATATCACAGTGCCTTCGGCAGCAGCTCCGCCGCCCAGGCCTATGCGCACTTCACCTACATCAGCACACCGGGAATTTTCGCGCAGGACGTTTCGGCCCTGTCGCATGAAACCGCGGAGTGGCTTGACGATCCGCTGGTCGTGAACAGCGGCAACCCGGTTGCCTGCGGAGTTCTGGAAGTCGGCGATCCCGAGGAAGGATTCGCGAACTACGGAGCCTTTCCCTATACGCTGAACGGCTTCACCTACAACCTGCAGGATCTGGTGTTCCTACCGTATTTCGGGGCTTCTTCGAGCACTTCTGTAGACAAGGAAATGACCTTCCAGAACAATCCGTTTAACCTGACGGTCTGCTCGAACGGGGGCTAGAATCGTCGTCTCTCGCTGAGGACCCGCTCCAGTCGGAGCGGGTTTTTTCTTTTGAGTGCCTGGGCACGCCCCGGACGGCCTAGGGATTTGTGCCGCGGTTCGGGTAATATACTTCGGCTGTCAGAGAAACTGAGAAACACCAACCGTCCTATCCCACATGAACCGCGAATATCACAAGGGCTACAGTCAAGAACTGCACCGCGATATGGAGGCTTTGGTTTTCGGGCATGCCGGGACTCCAATATTGGTATTTCCGACCTCGATGGGGAAGTTTTTCGAATACGAAGACCGCGGCATGATTGGGGTACTGGCACAGAAAATTGAACGAGGTGAGTTACAGGTTTTTTGTCCGGACGGGGTCGATACCGAAAGCTGGTACAACAAAGGCGTACCTCCGCGGGTGCGAGTTCTGCGGCACCTGCAGTACGAGCGTTATATTCTGCATGAATTTCTGCCGTTCATCCGGTGGAAGAATCCGACATGGCAGTTGGGAGTGACCGGATGCAGCTTCGGCGGATATCATTGCGTGAATTTCGCGCTGAAGCATCCGGATATTGTGACGCACTGTGTCAGCATGAGCGGGGCGTTCGATATCAAGCAATTTCTCGATGGGTACTATGACAATGATTGCTACTTCAACAATCCGCCGGATTTCGTTCCGAACATGAGCGACGACTGGTTCCTGAGCCGCTACCGGCAGATGAAAATCGTGCTGGGCTCGGCCGACTGGGATATGTGCCTGGATCAGAACATAAAGTTTTCGGCACTCTTGAACGGCAAAGCGATTCCGCACTGGCTCGACGTGTGGAATGACAATTCCAAGCATGACTGGCCGCTATGGTTACGAATGGCGGCGAAGTATTTCTAGGTGAACGCGGATGGTTCGTTCGCTCCGATCAGAGAGGGCATTCAGTCTGTTCTTTTATTCCGCATGGATTGTCGTTTGCGTGGGAGCGTTTATGGCTTTCATGCTGACGCCCTGGTTCTCGCAGATCGAGACATTCCCGATGGGTAAATTTGCTTTTCGCGTGCTGGGTGGCTCACTGGGAGTCCTCGGGGCACTGGCTGCTCCGGTCATTTGGGTGGGCATGTTGATTTATTGTGCTCGAGAAGATGATTCACCACTTGGCAGCAAGGTCTTCTGGTTCATTCTTTTTTTCACCATCGCATGGTTCGGATCATCTGCCTACTTCTTTAGTGTCTACAAAAAACAACGGCAGGTCGCGGGTATACCGCGACCGATATAGCAAACGCACATCCAGCAGAAACGGAGATAGGTCGTGAAAAAGATTGGCCTTTTATTTGGAATGGAGAATTCGTTTCCTCCGGCCGTGGTGGCGAAGATCAACTCGATGGATATCGACGGCGTTGAGGCAGAATTTGTGAGCATTGGCGGCATCCGCATGGATGAGCCAAAGAAATATGACGTCGTCATCGACCGGATTTCGCAGGACATCCAGTTCTATCGCGCATGGCTGAAGAACGCGGTGCTGCATGGAACGATTGTCGTGAACAATCCGTTCTGGTGGACGGCGGACGACAAATTCTTCAATTATTCTCTGGCGCACAAGATGGGTGTGGCGATTCCGCCGACCGTGATCTTGCCTCACAACAAACATCCTGAAGGAACGACGGACCGTTCGATGCGCAACCTGATGTATCCGCTGAACTGGCAGGAGATTTTCGACTATGTCGGCTTCCCCGCATTCCTGAAGCCGTATTCCGGCGGCGGATGGAAGCATGTCTACAAAGTGCATTCCTCGGAGGAATTTTTTCACTATTACAACCAGACCGGCGATCTCTGCATGACTTTGCAGCGCGGCGTGGAGTTCGAGGAGTACTACCGCTGCTATGTCGTTGGACAGGAAAAAGTACACATCATGAAATACGACCCGAAGGCACCGCATCATGAGCGATATGTGAAGGGGAATCCTCCGCCATCAACGCAGGCTCTTCGCGATCGAATCGAGAAAGATGCGCTGAGCTTGTGCCGCGCCTTAAGCTACGACCTGAACACAGTGGAGTTCGCGGTGGAGAAAGGCGTACCGTACGCGATCGACTTCCTGAATCCGGCGCCGGACGCGGAAATTACGTCGGTCGGCCAGGAGAATTTCGACTGGATTGTGAACGCGGTGTCGGAGATGGCGGTCCAGCTGGCACAGAGCGGCGCGAATCCGGCGAAGGAATTCCGCTGGGCACAATTCCTGGCTGGTCCTGACTCGATTGCAAAGCGTGCGACTCGGACGAAAGCCAAAGCGTAGATACATGCAAGATGCCACTCAAAAACGATTTCTATGGGCGGTAGTGCTCGCTTGGACGCCTTGGGTTCCCACGGTGATCGCTCTTATGATCGCATTCCAGGGTATTTCGAACTCGAAGGCGACAGGAATCGGAGCAGTCGCGGGTGGCGTCGGCGAGGTGCTTGCCACATGGGGAATTATTGCGATGATTATCAGCCAGGGCGTAGCAATCGTGTGGCTTTTCCGCAGTTTCTCCCGCGATCATTGGACGCGGAACTTTGTGGCGGCCGTCTCGATTGGGCTGAGCGGGTTGATTCTTCTAATGGTCGGCTTCTTCCTCTGGATGGTCTGGTTTCAGATGCCGCGCCACGGATAAGAACGAATATGGCCGGCGCCCAACCCGCCGAAGCTACGCGGATTGATATACTAATCTCCGCCTAGTTCTTCTCCGTCGCTGCGACGGAAGGTTCGACCTTACACAATTCTGGCAGGAGTCGCGGGCACGTTCCCGCTACATCTTAATGTTGCCGAGCTTCACAATCGGGATCGAAGAGGAATACCAGACCATAGATCCGTCGACCCGCGATCTGCGTTCGCACATTCACGCCGAGATCCTGGAGAAGGGCAAGCTGCTTCTCCAGGAGCGCGTGAAGGCTGAAATGCACCAGTCGGTGGTGGAAGTCGGCACATCCGTCTGCGACAACATCAAGCAGGCGAAGGTTGAGCTGAAGAAACTGCGGCGCGACATCATCCGGCTGGCACGGGAGAACGGATTATCCGTAGCGTCGGTCGCGACGCACCCATTTTCCGACTGGCGCACGCAGGAAATTCATCCCGACGAGCGCTACAAAAACATTGTTGAAGATATGCAACTGGTGGCGCGGGCGAACCTGATTTTTGGGCTACACGTGCACATTGGGATCGAGGATCGCGAAACCGCGATCCACATGATGAATCACGCCCGATATTTCCTGCCGCACATTCTGGCGCTCTCGACAAATTCTCCATTCTGGCTGGGCATGAACACCGGGCTGAAATCGTACCGCTGCAAGGTTTTTGATAAGTTTCCACGGACGAACATTCCCGATTATTTTCCGAGCTGGGGCGAGTACGAGAACTTCATCAAGCTGCTGATCAAGACCAACTGTATTGATAACGCGAAGAAGATCTGGTGGGACATCCGGCCGCATCCGTTCTTTAATACGATTGAGTTCCGCGTCTGCGATATTCCGATGCGTGCCGACGAGACGATTGCGATTGCAGCCCTGATTCAGGCAACCGTGGCCAAGCTGTACAAGTTGTATACGGCAAATCAGGGATTCCGGCTTTATCGCCGAGCCTTGATCATGGAGAACAAGTGGCGGGCTGCGCGCTACGGACTCGACGGAAAGCTGATCGACTTTGGAAAACAGAAAGAGGTTCCGGCGCGCGACCTGGTCCACGAATATCTGGAGTTCGTCGACGATGTGGTCGATGAGTTGGATTCCCGCGAGGAGCTGAATTACATCCACGAAATTCTCGAGCGCGGAAGCGGCGCCGACCGGCAGTTACACGTGTTTCACGAGACCGGCGATCTGAAGAAAGTTGTCGACTACATCATCGAAGAGACGGAGCAAGGGCTGGCAGAGGAAGAGGAGCCGGCAGCCGTTAGGAAGCTAGGTTAATGAGCATTTCCGCACCCTCCAATCCCATTCAACTCAACAAAGTTCCGTTTGATCCGGAGTTCACTATCGGCGCTCACAACGCCGTCAAAGTGTGCTTGCGGATTCAGCCGCAAGAACGCGTCTGTGTCATAACCGACGAAGCTACGCTCGAGATCGCCGCGGCGATTGTCTCCGAGCTCGAGAAAGTGGGCGCGCCTTATCACGCATGGGTTCTAGAAGAACTGGCATCGCGTCCGTTGAGGGATTTGCCACGCGAGATTCTCGAGGATCTCGAGATCAGCCAGGTTTCGATTTTTGCGGTGCAGGCGCAGACGAATGAATTGCGTTCGCGCATTCAGATGACCGACGTCGTAAACCGGCGCAAGATTCGCCATGCCCACATGGTGAACATCAATCGTCAGATCATGCTCGAGGGGATGCGGGCGGATTTTCAGCGAGTCGACCGATTAAGCCAGAAGGTCGTCGAGATGGTGCGCAAGGCATCGAAGATCCGGGCGAAAACCTCGGCCGGTACTGATCTGACGGCCGATCTGAATCCGAATTACAAGTGGCTCAAGACGAGCGGAATTATTTCTCCGGAGAAATGGGGAAATCTCCCGGGCGGCGAGATTTTTACGACTCCCGGTGAAGTAAACGGAACGTTCGTGATTGACGGCGTTGTAGGAGATCATCTGTGCTCGAAGTTTGGCGACCTGCAAGGGTCGCCGCTCACGATCCGCATGAAAGGCAATCGTCTGACGGAGGCTCATTCTGAGAATCGCGAACTGGAAAGCGATTTCTGGAATTACACGCATACCGATCAGAACAGCGATCGCGTCGGCGAATTTGCCATTGGAACGAATATCGATCTGAAGAATGTGATCGGACAGATTCTGCAGGACGAGAAGTATCCCGGCATTCACATTGCATTCGGCAATCCTTATGGCGCGCACACGGGCGCGGAGTGGGACTCGACGACGCACATCGACGTGGTCGGACGGAAGTTCAACATTTGGGTCGACGATGAGCAGATCATGAAGGATGGGAAGTTTCTGATTGAAGCCTAATTGAATTTTGTAATTGGGTAACTCTGTAATTTAGCAATTTGAAAGACGCCGAGGATGACCACCCCCGAGACAATCGCCACGATTCGTCGAGCCTACGCGGCTTTTAACGCCCGCGACATCGATGGAGTTCTCGCGACTATGACGCCTGATGTGGACTGGCCGAACGGCATGGAGGGTGGGCGAGTTCACGGTTATGACGGCGTGCGCGCTTACTGGACGCGCCAGTGGGGCATGATCGATCCGCATGTTGAGCCGGTTAGCTTCGAGGAAGATGATGGCGGCCGGGTGATCGTGAGCGTTGACCAGGTAGTGAAGGATCTGTCTGGGAAAGTTTTGCTCGACCGAGTGGTCCAGCATGTGTACTCGCTGCGGGACGGACTCATCTCCGAGATGGAAATCCGAGAGTAAAAACGAATTTTGTAATTGGGTAATTTGGTAATTGGGTAATTGAAAAAGCTTGTGCGTCTTCGTCGCAGCGTTTTTAAATTACTAAATTGCCAAATCACTCGATCACCCAATCCCCATGCTTCCCTTTCTGCGAACGCAGTTCAACGACAACTTCACTCCCGAGAAGTATCGGACATTTCTGCGGCGAATTGACGATACCTGCGGGACTCACGTGCAGTTCCGACTCTCCGAAACTCCTTGCTTTTTCCCTAAAAGCCTGATCGACCGGATGTCCTGTGCCGGAGAGGAATTGATCCGGCAACTGGTGGAAAGCCCCGAGTATCGGTTGAAGTCGGATGAAGCCGTACCTGCGGAGTTCAGAGTTCCGAACGAGAGTCCGCATCCGATGTTCGTGCAGGTTGATTTTGGCCTGGTTCGCGATGCGCAAGGCGAATTGCAGCCGAAGCTGGTCGAGTTGCAGGCATTCCCTTCTCTGTACGGCTATCAGGGGCCGCTGGCTCAGGCTTACATCGATGTGTATGGTCTGGACGGATCCGCCTCCGGCTTTCGGCTTCCGGCCGCCACTCGGCTTAAATATTTGCTCAGCGGGCTTGATTCGCACGCATATCAGCAACTTCTGCGCCGCGCCATCGTGGGCGCGCACGACCCTGAGAACGTGATCTTGATGGAGATTCATCCTCAGGGACAGAAAACTCTGCCGGATTTTCTTTTGACCGAGAAAATGCTAGGCGTGCGGGCGGTGGACATCGTCGATATCAAGAAAGAGGGCGCGCGACTCTACTACGAGCGCGGCGGCAAGCGCATTCCGATTCGCCGCATTTACAACCGCGCGATCGTCGACGAACTCGAGCGCAAGAACGTCAAACTGAACTTTGATTGGCGTGATGACTTGGATGTGGAATGGGCCGGACATCCGAACTGGTATTTTCGCATCAGCAAGTTTTCGATTCCCTATCTCAAGCACGCTTCCGTGCCGAAAACGTGGTTTCTGGATCGACTGGATGAAATTCCTTCCGATCTCGAGAAGTATGCTCTAAAACCGCTGTATTCGTTCGCAGGCCTGGGCGTGGTGATCGCGCCGAAAAAAGAAGATATCGACGCGATCCCTGCGGAAAAGCGGCCTTACTACATTCTTCAAGAAAGAATGAACTTTGAGCCCATCATCGCGACCCCTGCCGGCGGCACAAAGGCGGAAGTGCGCGTGATGTACATCTGGCTCGACAAGCTTGTGCCCGTGCTGACGATCATCCGAATGGGTCGCGGCCTGATGATGGGAGTCGATCACAATAAGAACATGGAGTGGGTGGGCGCCTCGGCTGGATTGTATCTCGACGAGAGCTGACGGATCCAACTAGCCCGACGTAGCTTCCAATTTGCGGCTAGCGATAATTCCGCCCACAATCAGTGCGCACGCAATGGCGAGAAAGAGTGCTAGCCATCCCCAATGCTGAACGGGATGCCGGAGCACCCGCAACAAATTCCGCCCATAATGTCCAGCAATATAGGCGATGCCGAAATAGCGGATGGCGCGGCAGATCGTGACGATCGCCAGGAATTTCCCTGTTGCAAAGTCTGAAGCTCCTGCCGCGGCGAAGAACATGCTGGTAGGCGTAGGCAACGGGACCAAGGTGGAGGCAACCAGAGTGCCTTCGCCCCACCTTCTGAACAGCTTCAGAAATTTCGAGACCCGGCTCCCTTTGAACTTGCTGTGCAGGTAGGCCTCGCCAGCCCGGCGAGCGAGGCGGAAGGTGAAATAAGCGCCGAGGACAGATCCGGCAGTAGCGGCTGCTGCGTATTCGTACCACAGAGGATGATGGCTCGCCGCGAGAACGGCAACGACGATGTCGGGGGCGCCAAAGGATGGGATCGGTGAGCTATCAAGAATCGCGAGAAAGAACAGGCCCGCGGCACCGAGGTGCAGAAGCGCTGAAACGAGCGGGTGCGAATTTCGCCGCTGTTGATGCTGTACGAGCAAACTCAGCATGTCCGAAATATATCAAGCCGCGCATATCTTCCCTGAATTGGGTGTCCCGGTAAAAGCTATCAGCCGATTTTATTGACGATCGTGGTTTCCAGTTCTCTGCCGTCCGGTCGTGTGACAAACATCTTGTCATTTTCAAACCTGACCGGGATGGGCGCGCCTGGCTCGAACTCTCCTGGCCGATAGCCATCCGACGATTCCAGGTGGTACTCCCCCACATACTGGACTCCGTTCACTTTGACGACGACGGCCCGGTGAGGTTTGGGTTCGCACACGGCTGCTTCCGCCCGAATTTCGCTCTCGGCTTGGGCCCAATTCTCCATATCTCGCCCGGGAACTCGCCCGTTGCGAATGTAGATCTCTTCCGCTCGTCGGCGGATTGCGTCTCGCAAATCGCTTGAGGATTGGAGGGCTGCCTGGCTGGCTGGCGACGTCGATTCCATAGGGACTCTCCTGTTCAACAACAAGATGAGGAAAGTTGTCTCAACTCTATGCTAGTCGATCTAAACCATTGGGGCGAGGTGCGGCATCTTACGAATGGACGTATCGAGAATTTTCGGGAGGGCTTCGCCAGAGCTTCTCCGGGTACGATCGGAAATTGCGGCGCAAGAATGGTAAAGATTGGCCTCACGAGGGTCGATAAGGCAGTTGACCGGACTCAGCGGTCGGCCTAACATTACCGCCGGGCAGGGTCACCGCTTCATGATTGGCCAGCAAGTCTCTCATTACCGCATCCTTGGGAAGCTAGGGGGCGGCGGTATGGGCGTTGTTTATGAGGCGGAAGACCTGAAACTTGGGAGGCACGTAGCACTCAAGTTCATTCCGGAAAACCTGGCTGGCGATCCCAAATCGCTGGAGCGATTTACCCGCGAGGCGCGGGCAGCTTCCCTGCTGAACCATCCCAATATCTGTACGATCCACGGAATTGAAGATAACAACGGCCATCCCTTCATCGTGATGGAGCGACTGGAGGGCGAAAGCCTGAAGCAGCACATCGGCGGGCATCCGATGGTAATCGAGAAAGTGCTCGAAGTTGGAGTGCAGGTCGCCGATGCGCTGGTGGCGTCGCACGCCAAGAACATCGTCCACCGCGATATTAAGCCAGCCAATATTTTCCTGACGCCAACGGGACAAGTGAAGGTGCTCGACTTTGGATTGGCCAAGCTGGTCCATAACCTCGGTACCGAAGACGATGCCGGGGCGGACAACTCGCTCACTGCCGTCGGAGTGATCCCGGGCACCGCCGTCTACATGTCGCCCGAGCAGGCGCGCAGTGAACTGGTCGACGCGCGCAGCGATCTGTTTTCGTTCGGAGTCGTGCTCTACGAAATGTCGACCGGCAAGAAGCCCTTCACCGGAGCGAACTCGCTGGTCACGCTGGACGCAGTACTGCATGCTAAGCCGACTCCTCCAAGGGACCTGAATCCGAAGATCCCGATCGAACTGGAAAGCATCATCGGCAAGGCGATGGAAAAAGATCGGAGCCGCCGCTACCAGAGCGCAGCGGACATGCGGTCAGATCTTGCGCTGCTGAAACGGGAAGCTGAATCTGGCACGATCAAGACGCCCAGCGCCACCGCCAAGCTGCGGGTTGCCACGCGCACCTTCGGAAGAGACAACCGGCTACAGACGTATCTGCTCATCGCTACTGCTGCCCTGCTGGTTACGGTTTTGTCCGCAGTAGGGGCGTGGTGGTATAAGCACCGCCAGGCGGCGAACGAAGAACAGCGAAACGCAATTGCCGTGCTTCCGCTGCAGAACATGAATGGCGACCCCGGCGTGGATTATCTGCGCTTCGCGCTGGCCGACGAACTCACGAGCGTACTGACGTATTCGCGGACGCTCGAAGTGCGTCCATCATCGGTCACCCGAAGATACGTGGCGCTGGATCTTGATCCAAAGAAGGTCGGACAGGAACTCCGGGTCGGGCGGCTGATCACGGGATCTTTCCGCAAGCAAGGGGACCAACTTCTGGTAACGCTTGAGGCAATCGACGTTCCGACCGACCGCCTCTTATGGGAAAACACTATAACGGCGAAGGTCGAGGACATGATCGGCCTGCAGGAGCAGATGAGCGCCGAAGTGCAGCATGGCCTGATCCCTGCCCTGGGTGGGGCGGGTGGTTCGATCGAGTCGGCGGCATCGCGTCCGAAGAATCAGCAAGCCTATGACTTCTACCTGCGAAGTATCGCCGTGCCGCACGATCCTGGGCCAAATCGAGAAGCGATGAAAATGCTGGAGTGGGCGGTGGGAATCGATCCTACATACGCGCCGGCTTGGGAAGCTCTCGGCCAGCGATACTATTTCGACTCTATCTACGGCGGTGGCGGCGAAACGATGTTCCAGCGTTCGAACTCTGCGTACGAGCGGGCACTTTCGCTTGATCCGAACCGCGTAATGGCCGCCAGTCTCCTGATCACCAACCGGGTGGAACGCGGCGAACTGGGGAGAGCCTACGATGCCGCAACCGATCTGGTACGGCGCCGGCCGCAAAGCGCCGACGCACACTTTGCGCTGAGTTACGTGCTGCGATATGCGGGGATGCTGGAGCAGTCGACCGAGCAATGCAACAAGGCACGCGAGCTTGATCCTGGGAATTTCAACTTTCGCTCTTGTGCATGGTCGTTCCTCGAAATGGGCAAGACCGACCGCGCCAATGACTTCTTGCATCTCGACGCTGGGTCGGAATGGGCGGCCTGGGTCACCCCGTATGTTTATCTCGCTGCCGGCAATATTGGAGAGGCCCGAGATGCCGCGAAGAATATGGGGAAAGCGTCCTATTATCATCGCGACCTGATGATCGCGTGCACCGCCGCGCAGCGTCCGCCTGATATAGCCAAGATCGTGCGGGAAAACGAATCTTCAGTCATGATGGAACCGGACGCGGAAGCCTGGTATCACGTCGGCGCTCTGATGGCAGCTTGCGGACAAAACGAGCCGGCGCTTCGCCTTCTGAAAGC
>DATJOA010000187.1:0-13151 GCA_035507635.1 Candidatus Acidiferrales bacterium | reverse complement strand
TCGGATAGCTGAGCCGGATCCTGATACGTCGCTTTGTCCAGAATGGTCGCCGGATCGAAAATCGTAACATCAGCAAAATATCCGGGCTTCAGCAGGCCGCGATCAAGCAGACGTTCGCGCTGCGCCGGCAGCGAAGTGATCTTTCTAACGGCCTGTTCTAACGGAAGGAGATGCTGATCGCGGACATAATATCCGAGCAGCCGCGGCATGCTGCCGAAGGCTCTGGGATGAGTGTGGGAATCATACAGAGGTCCATCGAGCGACATCTCAGGAGCATCCAGGCCGATGCTGGTCCATGCTTGCTTCAATCCGTAGCGCAGATCTTGCTCACTAGCGATGAAGTAAATCGCTCCCGGTTGCGCCTTATCGGCCATGACTAAATCAAATAGCACGTCGAGGGGATCTTTTTTCTGCTCCGCTGCGATCTGCGCCAGAGTTTTGCCGTCATATTTCTTGAGGTCGGGGTTCACGATCCCCGAGACGAGAATGCCCGACGCACCACCGCTGGCTAAATACAGGTTCTCCCAGTCTGAGTGCTCGGTAGCCATTTCCTTCTTGATACGCGAACGTGTGGCGGGATCTTTCAAACGCTCGAGCAGCTTCTCCAGGCCTCCATCCGCGGCCCACGGCGGTAGGCTGGACGCGAGCGCGGTTCCCCCGGCAACATACGGATACATATCGGCAGAGACATCCTGTCCGGAATCGCGCGCGGACTGAATTATTTCGACAATCTTTGGCATGGACCCCCAACGCGATTTTCCGATCACCTTTAAATGAAAGATTTCGACCGGCAGGTGCGCCTCGCGGCCGATGCGCAGCGCCTCCTGAATGGCGGCAATCTCGGTCTGGCCTTCGCTGCGCATATGTGTGGCATAGATGCCGCCGTATTGGCCCGCAACTTTCGCCAGTTCGATCAGTTCCTCGGTCTTCGCATAGTGCCCCGGAGGATAAATCAGCGCGGTAGAGATGCCGAACGCTCCCTGCTGCATCGCCTGCGCGACCAACGCCTTCATCTTTTCGAGTTCGCCGGACGTGGGGGCGCGGTCTTCGTCTCCAATCACCGCTTCCCGCACCTGAGCGGCGCCTACGTACGTTCCAATGTTGATGGGAGTGCCCGATTTTTCAAGACGCGCGAAATATTCGGTGAGAGTGGTCCAGTCCACTTTCAGGTGATACGGCTCCAGGCTGGGCTGAAGCGCCGCCAGCGTCTGCGCATCCTGCGGAGCGATGCTTTGCCCTTCTCCGGTAATCTCGCTTGTGATTCCCTGCGAGAGCTTGCTGAGAGCCCGGTTGTCGATCAGCAAAGACATTTCCGACTGGCCAAGCATGTCGATAAAGCCAGGTGCTACGACGAGACCACCGGCATCGATCACCCGTTTGCCTTTTGCGTCACCAAGATGCCCGATGGCCACGATACGATTTCCACGAATGGCTACATCGCCCGAAACCCACGGATTGCCCGAGCCGTCGATGATCCGGCCATTGCGAATGAGCACGTCGTACGGTGCAGTCTCTTCTGCAGCGGTGGCCGCGCCGGTTGGCGCCGCGTTAGGAGCCATCCGCGCCTGACTGGCGGCGTCTAACGGCGCGAAAGTAGCGCAAAGGAAAACAAGAAGGCATGTCAGCTTGTATTTCATTGAGAAACCTTTTCAGGAAAATGCGATTTTCTCCACAGCTCGATGGAAAATCTAAACTGCAATCTGAACTCTCCCCGTCCACTCTTTGCTCCGGACCGTCAACTCTTCAATCAGTTTTGTTTTGATCGCATATCCCAGGCCGGGCGCGCCCTGCGATGCGATCGTCCCGCGCGCACTCACTTCGACCTCAGGCTCAATAATGTCTTCTTCCCAATAACGTCTGCTGGCGGAAACATCCCCCGGCAGAGTAAACCCAGACAGCGTCGACATGGCGATGTTGTGCGCGCGGCCAATACCCGATTCCAGCATTCCTCCGCACCACACGGGCACATCGCGTTGCACGCAGACATCATGGACCTTGCGTGCGCCGCTGTGCCCGCCCACGCGTCCCAGTTTGATGTTGATAATCCGGCACGCCCCAAGCTCAAGTGCCGTTTCGGCGTCGCGTTGATGGTTGATGCACTCGTCCAGGCAAATCGACGTGCGAATCCTTTCCTGCAATTGTGCGTGAGAGTAAATATCGTCCCAGCCCAGCGGCTGTTCCATCATCAGCAGATTGAATTCATCCAATTCGCGCAGATGTCCGGTGTCGGCGAGTGTGTACGCCGAATTTGCATCGACGGAGAGCAGGATTTCTGGAAACTCCCTTCTCACCGCAGCCACATACCCCAGGTCCTTGCCGGGCTTGATCTTCAGCTTGATGCGCTGGTATCCCGCGGACACTTCTTCTTCCACTTTCCGCACCAACAAATCGGGATTTTCTCGAATGCCGAGGGACACGCCGCAGGCGATCTCATCGCGTGTGCCGCCGAGAAGTTTCCACAGCGGAAGACTTCGCTGCTGCGCTTCGATGTCCCAGACCGCGTTCTCCACGCCTGCCTTTGCCATCGCATGCCCGCGAATTGGGCCCAGGAGCGAGGGAAGGTCCGATGCACTATTGAGATCCTGGCCAATGAGTACCGGCGCGATGAAGTCTGAAACAATATGCCATGCCGTATCTGCCGTCTCCGCGTTATAGGATGGGCTTTCCATCGCGGTGATTTCGCCCCATCCGCTCACCCCCTCGGCAATTGCCTCGACGAGCAGAATGCGGCGTTGCTGCGTCACACCGAAGCTGGTTTCGAACGGCGCCCTCAGGCGCATCCGGATTTCACGCAGCGTAATGCGCTCGATTTTCATAACTCACCGAAATGTGATCAGCCCAGCAAACAAGGTTTCCCTTTTAGAACTGTGCGCGGCAGGTGTCAAGAAAAAATGCACCAATTGGTGATATTAGTTGACAGTCTGCACCATTCGGTGTAATCGTAGTCCTCCAAAAACGGGGCTCATCCTGGGATGCCGGTGCACACACAAGCGAGTAGTGGAGAAAACGGCCGCACGATAGAGCGCAGGCCGTGGATGACCGCTCTCGAACAGCGTTTCACCCAGGCGCAGCCCAATCTCAACTCCAGCCGCAGCGATCTCCTGCAGAAGATTCTGGATCAGGCTGATGAGAATCATTTTCTCTCTTCCCGCGCCCTGGCCAAACGATATGAAGTTGATAAGGCCACGATTGTTCGCACCATTCAGGTTCTCGGTTACAAGCGCTACGTGGAGTTTGCGGCCGATTTGCGCGCGCACTTCGTCAGCCGCATTACTCCATATACGCTGATGAAGTCGGCGGCGCGCGAAAAGCGCAGCATTGCCGATCATGTATCGCACAGTCTGGAAATCGAACTCAACAATCTCCAGGCCCTGCAATCGACTCTTGATCCGCAAGCAGTAATCGAGCTGGCGAAACGGCTGCATCGGGCGCGCCGCATCGTCGTCGTCGGCGTGGATTTCGCCGCCGGATTAGCCTATCTGCTCGCCTACGGACTGGTTTCGCTGGGATACAACGCCGAGGCGCCTGTGGCTTCCGCCGGCAACCTGCACCAGAAAATCAGCCTGCTCACACCGAAAGATTGGCTCATCGCCATCAGCTTTGGCCGGTGTCTTCAGGCCACTGTCGATACGGTTCTCCACGCACGGCAGAATGGAGTTCCGACCTTCGGGATCACGGACAGCGAAAAAGCTCCCATCGCGCGCTTCTGTGACACCTTCTGGCTGGCTTCGATAGCGAATCCGTCGTTTCACGGCTCTTATGTAGCGCCGCTTGCGGCAATCGATGCGCTTCTTGTTGCCTGTGCTCATCTTCAGCCAAAACGTTCTCTGGCGCTGCTGCGCCGCAAAGATCTGGATTCGCGTTCGCGCTGGTATTCGCCGGCGGCTTCGGGCAAGTCCGCGCAGAAGGATGAATCGCGCGATCCGTCGTCAGCAAGCTAGCTGCTCGGGCCGCAAGTCCGGGTTGGTTTCGCAAGTTCGCAAGCACCACGAAATAAGAAAACGCCGTCTGGGAGGATGCCATGAAATGCATGGACCGTTGCGCTGAAATCATTCGGATGACCGCCATGCGTCTTCGCTGGTTTGGGTTCCGTGCGGCCGCAGTCCTTGCGCTTTTCACTCTCAGTGCTGGTCTAGGCGCTCAGACCGCTTCGACCGGAGCCATCGTCGGCACCGTCACTGATACCAGCGGCGCTGTCGTCGCCGGCGCTTCAATCAACGTCGTCAACGAAACCACCGGCGAGTCTCGAGCCATTAGCACATCGCGAGATGGCACCTTTCAGGCCCCGCTGCTGCTTCCCGGAACCTACCGCGTCGAAGTCGATGCAAAAGGATTCAAGAAACTCGTACGTGCCGGTGTCCCGGTATTCGTCACCGAAAAACAGGATCTTCGTTTGGCACTCCAGGTCGGAACCTCGACGGAAGTCCTCCAGGTGCAGGCACAAGCCGAAGTCCTCAAGACCGAAGATTCGGCTCTGGGAAATGTCACCGAAGGGCAGACCGTCGAGGATCTCCCCCTGGTCAATCGGAACTACACCCAGATTCTCGGCCTATCTCCGGGAGTGGTCGCCAATGTCAATAATGCATCCGATCTCGGCCGAGGAAACTCCGGCCTGAATGCAGTGCAGGGCGGGTTCTCTTCGCACGGAGGCGCCACCAACGACAACAACTACCAGATGAATGGAAGTGCCGTAAATGATCTGATGGCGGCAAGCAGCTTTAGCGGCGGAGTTCCGATTCCTAACCCTGATGCCATCCAGGAATTCAAAGTTCAAACCGGGCAATACGATGCGTCCTATGGCCGCAATGCGGGAGCGAACGTCAATCTGGTCACAAAGAGCGGCACCAACGAATTGCACGGCACAGTTTTCGAATTTGTGCGCAACGATATCTTTAACGCCAATGATTATTTTCTAAACCGGGCAGGAAGCCCGCGTGCCACCCTCAAGCAGAATCAGTTTGGATTCACGATTGGTGGCCCGATCGTGAAAGATAAGCTGTTCTACTTCGGCTCATACCAGGGCACGCGCCAAGTCAACGGCCTCGATACGACTGCAGCGTGCCTGAGCACCTTTTACACTCCAACAGAACTCTATGGATTGCCAGACCGATCCCAGGCCTCTTTGGGCGCTGCTTTTGCCGGAGAAACCAGCCCCTTGACCGGGCAGACGATTGCCCCGGACGGCTCCAACATCACGCCGCAGGCAATGGCTCTGCTGAATCTGAAGCTCGCGAACGGAAATTACCTGATCCCCGCGCCCCAAAACGCCACCACGGGACAATCCTCCGTTACGTCGAACTGCACGTACAATGCGGACCAGTTCATCGGCGACATTGATTACGCAGCAAGCCCAAAGAGCACAATCGCGGGAAGATTCTTTTACGAAAATGGATCGCAGAACGCCACTTTTCCGGAAACCTTCAGCCCTCCCGCATTGGCAGGATTCAATCAGCCAATCAACACTTCGTTTCGCAATTTGTCCATCACGCACACTTACACCTTCAATCCGCATCTGCTGAACCAGGTTGTTCTTGGCTACAACCGGTTGAATAATCTTCTCCAGCAGAATGAACCCCAGGTTCAAGGCGCAGGCCTTTCGGGCTCGCAGCCTTTTACCTATTCGTCGATTGGATCGACGGCTCCCGGATATGACGATCAGTATCCTGGTATCGCGGTTCTCGGAGAGTGGGCCGTGGGCGGCAATGGCCAGGGCGCAAGTGTCATTCAGAACCAGTACAACCTCGACGACACTCTCTCGTATACGCGTGGGCGTCATTCACTGCGCTTTGGCGGCGGACTGTCTCGCCAGGAGATTAATCTGGAACAATTTCATTTTCTGGGTCTCTCCGCCTTTGAGGATTTTCCGGACGTGTTATTGGGAAACGTTCTCGAATCGGAAGATTTCGTCGGGCAGTCTGATCGCGCCTGGCGGGCATGGAATGGCGCTCTGTACGCGCAGGATGATCTAAAACTTACTTCACGCCTCACTTTGAACCTGGGCTTTCGCTACGAACGTCAAGGACTGCTTGGCGACGAGCTTGGCCGTGCATCAATTTTTGATGTGAGCCGCGCAGACCCGAACCCGCCTGCGGCAGGCTCTCTTCAGGGCTATGTCGTCGCCTCCAACTTTAACGGCGCGCTTCCGTCCGGAGTCGTGCGCGCGGGCAACGATGCCGCTCTCAATGGCAATGGTCAGAACGAGTGGGCTCCGCGCGTGGGATTCTCCTGGATGCTTCCCGGCACAAGTCGCGCGGTTCTGCGCGGGGGCTACGGGATGTTCTACACCAGAACCACGGGACAGCCGTTCTTGCAGCTGTTGGCAACTCCGCCTTACGGCTTGATCCGCACCGCCATCTTCGTGCCGCTCAGCAATCCCTTCCCCGCCGCGCCTGCGCAGTTTCCGGACTTCGTCCCCTATTCTCCCTCGACGGCGTTGACTCCAACAACTTTCTCGGCGGATTTCCGCCCACCCATCGTGCAGGAATATAGCTTGAACTTGCAGACGGAATTATCCGCCGGACTGGTGCTGGAAGTTGGATATGAGGGCTCGCGCGCCACCCACTTGTTACAGCAAACGTTATTCGATCAGGCGCTTTCGGCAACTCCCTCCAATCCCATCCGCGGCGAGACCGACAACACTCTGGCCAATGTCATGCAGCGTGTGCCGATCGAAGGATTTTTGCCTGCCGGAGCCACCTTGATCAATTCCAGCGGCTCGTCCTGGTACAACGGCCTGAATGTCAGCCTCAAAAAGAACCTCGGTCACGGCCTGCAATTCCTGGCAGCCTACACGTGGGATAAATCTCTGACTGCCGATGATGGATACAGTACAGGCCCCAACGGCGGCGTTCTCGTGGGCGATCAGAACAATCCGGCATCGCGGTATGGACCCGATGGATTCGTGCGCCCGCAGCGATTTGTCCTCAGCTATCTGTACCAACTGCCCTCCCCATCCAATAAAACCTCGCTGATGGGCCGGACTCTCGGCGGCTGGGCCGTCGCCGGAGTCACCACCATCCAGGCGGGTCAATACATGACGATTACCGACACCAACTACACAAATGCCTTCGGCATTCAGGGCCCGCAACAAGATCGCCCCTCGCTCGCGCCTGGCTGCACCACGGCGCAGCTAGCCACTTCGGGCTCCGTTACCGATCGTTTGAATAACTTTCTCAACGTAGCGTGTATCGCCAGCCCGCCGGTCATCACCAGCGATGGCGGCACTGCCTTCGGCAATATCAGCGTTGGATCGGTACGCGGTCCCGATCAGCGCAATTTCGACATTGTGCTCATGAAGAATACGCCACTCACTGAGCGCGTTGGGCTGACATTCCGCGCCGAGTTCTTCAACGCTTTTAACACTCCGCAATTCCTGAACCCAAGCAATTTGAACGCGGGCACCGCATTCTCCGGTGCGTTTATCCCAGACCCGACCTTCGGGCAGATTACCGCCACCAGCGTGAATCCCCGATTGATTCAGTTGGCGCTGAAACTCAATTTCTAGATCGACATGTTTTTGGAGGCATGATGAAAACTGAATCTTTGGCTGGTAATGCAAACGTGTCCGCAAAGCGGCTGGGATGGCTTGCGCTGCTTCTCACCCTAATTTGCGCGGTCAGCCTCAGCGCGCAAGGACCAAAGCCGGCGACCCCGAAAATATCGGCCAAAGCGGAACCTGCCCCTGCCTCTCCAGCCGGCGCAGCCCATGAAATGACGCCTGAAGATGTTTCCGCATTTCTCGACGGCATCATGCCGCAGCAACTTGCTCGCGAGGATATTGCCGGTGCCGTGGTTTCCATCGTGAAAGACGGCAAGGTTCTGTTTGCCAAAGGCTACGGCTACTCCGATGTCGAGAAAAAGACTCCCGTATCGCCGGATAACACGCTGTTCCGCCCCGGATCAATCTCCAAGCTCTTCACCTGGACCGCTGTCATGCAGTTGGTCCAGGATGGCAAGCTTGATCTGGATCGCGACGTCAACGATTATCTCGATTTCAAGATTCCTGCCACCTTTCCCCAGCCCATCACGCTCCGCGACATCATGACTCACACCCCGGGGTTCGAGGAAGCCGTGGAGGACTTGATCGCCTCTGACCGCAGAGACATGATGCCCCTCGGTACCTACGTGAAGTCTCATCTGCCGGCCCGCATTTTCCCGCCTTTCACAACTCCAGCTTATTCGAATTACGCGACGACTATGGCTGGCTACATCGTGCAGCGCGTTTCCGGAGAAGACTATTACGACTACATCGAAGGACATATTTTGAAGCCGTTGCAGATGTCTCACTCGACTTTTCGTCAGCCCCTCCCCGCATCGCTTGAGCCGTTAATGTCGAAGGGATACCAGGTCGCTTCGCAGCCGGCGAAGCCGTTCGAGTACGTCGTCGCAGCGCCGGCCGGCAGTTCCTCCGTGTCCGCCATGGATATGACGCACTTCATGATTGCCCACCTCCAAAACGGACAATATGAAGGTGTCCAGATTCTGCGACCAGAAACCGCCGAAACGATGCACTCGCGCCAGTTCGCGAATCTGCCTGACATGAATGGAATGTGCCTTGGCTTTTACGAAGAGACGCGCAACGGACATCGCATCATCGGGCACGGAGGAGATACCGAATACTTCCACAGCGATCTGCATCTCATGCCAGATCAGCAGCTAGGATTTTTTGTCTCGTACAACAGTGCCGGCAAAGGGGAAGTGCGGGCGCGGGAAGCTGTCTGGCATGCATTTCTCAACCGGTACTTCCCGATTCAACTTCCCGACACGCCTGCGGTCGCGATGGCCGCGCAAGACGCCAATACCGTCTCTGGACATTACATCGTCAGCCGCCGCTCCCAAACCAACATCCTGAGCGTGCTGAACGTCGCGGGCGAGTTGAAGATAACCCCGAATCCGGATGGCACGATCAGCGCCGACGAATTGAAGGACATGAATGGCCAGCCGAAAAAGTTCCGCGAGATCGCTCCCATGCTATTCCGCGACGTGAATCATCAGGACCGCCTCGGATTCAAGCGCGATAGCTCGGGCAATCTTGTCGCCGTCATCGATTTTCCGTTCATGGTTTTCCAGCGCGCCTCCGCCTGGGAAAACAGCGCGTTCCAATTGCCGCTCATCGGATTCTCGATGGGAATTCTCATTCTGGCCGTCATTCTTTGGCCCATCATGGCTCTGGTCCGCAAGCACTATGCCTTGCCCCTGAAAGTCTCGGAATCGCAGCGCCGCCGAAGCTTGCTCGTGCGGCTTACCTGCCTTGCCTTCATCGTGTTCTTGGGCGGTTTCGTAGCGTTCATTGCCATGGGGATAAAAGACCTCGAACTGCTCACTCCGAAGGGAGACATTTGGCTGCGCTGGCTTCAGATCTTCGGATGGCTCGGCGTTCTGGGCACGTTCGTCGCGGTTTATAACGGGATCAGGTCCTGGCAGGAACCGGCACGCTGGCTCTGGGCCCGCATCGGAGACGCGCTTATCGCGCTCTCTTGCCTGGGAGTCGTCAGCTTCATCTTCACTTGGCACTTATTGCACTGGAGCCTGAAATACTAAGTGCAAACCGCCGACACCAGGATTTCGCAGGAACAACGCTTGCGGGATTCGGCGTCAACGCTCTGTCGACGCCAGATCGGCCCACGCCGAGTTCCGTTTGGACGATTCGATCACTGCCGCGATGAATCGCATCTCGGCAACGCCGTCATCGACGCCGGGCACCAGCAATGACGCTGGATTCGGCGCGCGCCCATCGATCTTCGCGCTAATCTGTTCGGCCAAATCGGTGTAGAGCTGCGCGAAGGCTTCCAGATATCCCTCCGGATGTCCGCCTGGAATCCGGCTCGCATGAGCGGCAACGGCGTCTGCGCCGGCCCCGGCACGGCGGATTAATTCGGGCGGCTTGCCGAGCGGCTTCCACCACAGATAATTCGGATTCTCCTGCCGCCACTCCA
Source organism: Candidatus Acidiferrales bacterium (assembly GCA_035507635.1). Taxonomy (GTDB): domain Bacteria; phylum Acidobacteriota; class Terriglobia; order Terriglobales; family Acidobacteriaceae; genus Sulfotelmatobacter. The sequence continues at coordinate 3,216 of DATJOA010000187.1, read as the reverse complement.
GCCCAGCTTTTTCCCCATACACCCGCAGCCGGATATTGTTTTCATTTCCCGCCGCGACCTGGCTCGCCCACAACATTCCCTTCACGCCCTCGTTGAACCGCAGCAGCATCTGCGCGTTGTCATCGACCCGGCGCCCGGGTACAAACGTAGACAGCTCGGCGGCAATCTGCTCGCAGCGAAGGCCAGTTACGAACTCTGCGAGATTGAACGCGTGCGTGCCGATGTCACCTAGCGATCCCGCGGGACCGCTCTGCGCCGGATCGGTGCGCCACGCCGCTTGTTTCTGTCCCGTCTTCTCGAGGGGAGTCGCAAGCCAATCCTGCACGTATTCGACTTGTACCACACGGATGGGCCCAAGTTCGCCGTCGGCCAGCATCTGCCGCGCCTGCCGCACCATGGGATACCCTGTGTAGTTGTGCGTCAGCCCAAACACTAGCCCGGAACTGCCAACAATCTTGGCCAGATCGAGCGCATCTTCCAGAGTCGTCGTGATCGGCTTGTCGCAGATCACATGAATGCCGACTTCGAGAAATGCTTTCGCAATCGGATAATGCAGATGATTCGGAGTGACGATCGAGACGGCGTCGATGCCGTCCGCGCGCTTGGCTTCTGCAGCCGCCATTTCGTGAAAGTCGGCGTAGCAGCGGTCGGGCGCGATGTACAGTTCGCGCGCTCCCTGCCGTGCCCGCTCTGGATTCGCCGATAACGCGCCCGCGACCAGTTCATAACGATCATCGAGCCGCGCGGCAATCCGATGCACGGCTCCGATGAAAGCGCCCGGCCCACCTCCAACCATCCCGAGTCGAAGCCTGCGATTGGACGCCGCCGATGCCGCCCCTTGAATAGTCATGACAGTTGAAACCCCTCCCGCTCAATCCAGGCCGAGCATGCGGCGGTTCGTACGCGAATCGGGTGTGCCGCCGGCCCAGTCTTCAAACGACCGATCCACGGACTGAATAATGTGCCGCGCGATGAACGGCGCCCCCTCCGCCGCTCCCTGCTCGCTGCTCTTGATGCAGCACTCCCACTCCAGCACGGCCCAGCCATCGTATCCGTATTGCGTCAGCTTCGAGAAAATCGCCTTGAAATCGACCTGCCCATCACCGGGAGAGCGGAATCGACCGGCGCGTTCTGGCCAATTTTGATATCCACCATAAACTCCCCCACGCCCCGTTGGACGAAACTCGGCGTCCTTCACGTGAAACATCTTGATGCGGTCGTAATAGAAATCGATGAACTGCAAATAATCAAGCTGCTGCAGAACGAAATGGCTCGGGTCAAACAGAATATTCGCGCGCGGATGATTTTTCGTTCTCTCGAGAAACATCTCCCAACTCGCGCCGTCATGCAGATCCTCTCCCGGATGAATTTCAAAACATAGATTCACGCCCGCTTCATCAAAGGCATTCAGAATGGGTATCCATCGCTGCGCCAATTCATCGAACGCGCTCTCAATCAGCCCAGCGGGACGCGGCGGCCACGGATACACATATGGCCAAGCCAGCGCCCCCGAAAATGTTACGTGCGCCTTGATCCCGAGATTCGCCGAGGCTTTGGCCGCGAGCAGCAACTGCTCAACCGCCCATTTTTGCCGCTCTTTCGGCTTGCCATGCACTGCTTCAGGCGCGAACGCATCAAAAGCAACGTCGTAGGCAGGATGCACCGCCACGAGCTGGCCCTGCAGATGAGTGGATAACTCCGACGCGGTTAATCCGTGCCGATCCAGCTTCCCGCGAAAGTCATCGCAATAGGCCTTGCTATCGGCCGCGCGGCGAAGGTCGAACAGCCGCATATCCCATGAAGGAATCTGCACGCCTTTGTAGCCCAGGCTGGCCGCCCATTGAGCGATGTTCTCGATCGTATTAAAGGGAGGCTGATCAGCAGCAAACTGAGCCAAAAAAATTGCCGGGCCACGAATCGTCTTCATTCGGTTTCGCTCCAGTCGAAACACATTAGCACAGGATGTGTGAGACCTTGGCTGTATGTGGGAACAGCCGCCCTCGGCTGTGCGGCGGAGCGAAGCTCCGCTGTGCGGCTCCCAAGACTGCGCTGCCCAAACCCTCCCCCTCTAGGTACTTCGGTGTTTCTCCCCCTGATGCCGCTTAGGCCTGCCCCCGCGCTTCGGTGATATCTTGGTGATAAATCTGCTTGGCGGCGGCCGGCCAACGGCCTTTTATGGACGTCTTAAAACATCTTTTCGAGCAGCGTTTCCGCACACCTGTTGAACGAGTGCAGCCGGTTCAAGGAGAACTTGGGGGCTCCGGACGCAAGATTATCCGGCTCAGCGGCAACGGCATCAGCACCATCGGAATTCTGTACGGCGTTCGGGAAGAGAATATCGCCTTTCTCGAATTCAGCCGGCATTTCCGCAAGCATGGACTGCCTGTGCCCGAAATCTACGGCGAAGATCTCGACCAGGGCGCTTATCTCGAGGAAGATCTCGGCGACACTTCGCTCTTCGAATTTCTTTCAAAAAATCGCAAAGGCGAGAAGATCGCCCCGGAAGCTGTCGAGGCCTACCGCAAAGTAATTGCGACTCTCCCGCGATTTCAGATCGAGGCCGGGCGCGATCTCAACTACAAGGTCTGTTATCCGCGCGGAAGCTTTGACCGCCAATCGATCAACTGGGATCTGAACTATTTCAAGTATTACTTCCTGCGCCTCGCCGGAATCCCATTCAGCGAGCAGGCTCTCGAAGATGATTTTAGCCGCCTCACGAAATTCCTCTTAAGCGCTCCCCGCGATTATTTTCTCTACCGCGATTTTCAGTCGCGCAACGTCATGCTCCGCAAGGGCCAGCCTTATTTTCTCGACTATCAGGGCGGCCGCAAGGGTGCGCTACAGTACGACGTTGCCTCTCTTCTTTACGATGCCAAGGCCGACCTGCCGCCAGAGCTGCGGCTGCAACTGCTCGATCACTATCTGGAGGCTCTGCGCGGCTACGCAGACATCAAGCGTGAGGCCTTCCTCCACCACTACTACGCGTACGTCTACATCCGCATCATGCAAGCGCTCGGCGCGTATGGCTTTCGCGGATTCTACGAACGCAAAGTCCATTTTCTGCAGAGCGTGCCCTATGCGTTGAAGAATCTTCGCTGGCTGCTGCACAACGTGAAGCTTCCGATCGCGCTGCCGACCTTGCTGGAAGCATTTCACAGCATGCTAGCCTCGGAAAAACTTCAGGGGCTTGCCACCGATGCCGATAATCTCGTCGTG
>DATJOA010000186.1:0-10793 GCA_035507635.1 Candidatus Acidiferrales bacterium | reverse complement strand
CTAATCGGAATCCCGGCCGCCACGCAGGTCTCGCGCGCCTCTGGCCGCAAAGATCCGCAATTCGTCGTTGTCGACGAGGTCGCCGGACAGCTTATCGCCTTGTTCGCCGTTCCCCTCGCGTGGAAAACTTTTCTTGCGGGTTTTATACTTTTCAGAGTGTTTGACATCACCAAGCCTCCTCCGGTGCGCCAACTGGAACGGATTCCCGAAGGAACTGGAATCGTGCTCGATGACGTCATGGCTGGAATTTACGCTCTCGCTGTCATGCAACTCCTCTTCCGCTCAGGTCTATTAAAATAGAAGCGGGCTGTGGCCGCCGGATTGCGCTCCGAACGCGCGGAATTCGAAGTTACACGCTCTGCATTCGGTACTTTCTTCATGGGATTTTCAGACCGTATCCTCGGCAGAAAAAACGTAAATGGCGGACCGCACATTGAATCCGTCGCTCCCGCCTGCGCGCTCACCGGAGGAGAGATCCGCATCCTCGGCTCCGGCCTGCGACCGCCCGAACTGCAGCGACCGAAAGTAAAATTCGGCGAATTCGAGGGACCCATCGTCATCAGCTCCGACGGCTTTCTGGTCACGCGCGTTCCGGAAGGCGCAACCTCCGGGCCGGTTGTCGTCGCCACCGATGGCAGTGTCAGCAACGCTCAGACCGTCAACGTCGCTGTCCCAATCGCCGAAAACCTTCATCCCGTGACAAATCCCGCCGTCGACGCCGAAGGCAACATCTACGTCACGTTCTCCGGCTCGCGGGGACAAAAAGTTCCGGTCGCGATTTTCAAGATCGACACCAACTACACGGTCAAGCCTTTCGTCTCCGAGATGATGAACCCGACCTCCATCGCCTTCGACCGCGAAGGACAGATGTATGTCTCCTCGCGCTTCGACGGTGCAGTTTATCGCGTCTCTCCGGCCGGAAATGTTTCCACGTTTTCCGAAGGTCTTGGAGTCGCCACCGGCATCGCCTTCGATCGCGAGCAGAGTCTCTACGTCGGTGACCGCAACGGCACGATCTTCAAAATTTCCCGCGACCAGCAGACGTTCGTTTTCGCCACGCTAGAACTCAGCGTCTCGGCTTACCATCTAGCCTTCGGTCCGCACGGGGATTTGTTCGTCACCGGCCCCAACGACCGCATTTACAAGGTCGATCCGAACGGCACAGTCACCACGTTCTACAAAGGACTAGGCCGGCCCCAGGGACTCGCCTTCGATGCCGACGGCAATCTCCACGTCGCCGCCTCGCTCGCAGGCACGCGCGGCATCGTCAAAGTCACGCCGGATGCCAAAGCCAGTCTCGAAGTCGCCGGGCAAGGCCTCGTCGGACTCGCCTTCGCCCCTGGCCGTTCCGTCATCCTCGCCACCAGCAATGCCGTCCATCACCTCTCCTGGAACATCGCCGGATTCCCGCTAGTGCCAGAATAAAATCCACTGTCATGTCGACCGGAGCATTGCGTTGAGCGAAGCGAAATGCAATGCGTAGTGGAGAGACCCTTTGTTTTGCAGCCGGAAATCCAAAACTCGAGAACCGCCCAAGCGGTTTTGAAAGTCGAATCCTCCGCGTCCTCTGCGGTTTTCATCCCCTTCATTTACACTCTTAATCGCGTGAATGCCGAAATCATCGCGATAGGGTCCGAACTCCTCACTCCCTACCGCATGGACACCAATTCGCTCTACCTCACCGAGCAACTCAATCTTCTCGGCGTCGACGTCATTTTCAAAAGCATTGTCGGCGACAATCTCGCGCGCCTGGTCGCGTCGGCACAACATGCGCTCTTCCGCTCCGACATCGTCATCTTCAGCGGAGGCCTCGGGCCCACCGAAGACGATCTCACCCGCGAAGCCGTCGCCGAATCGCTCGGCGTGAAACTGCAACGCGATCCCGAAATCCTCGCTCGCCTCGAAAAACGTTTCGCCGAACGCGGATGGAAGATGACCCCGAACAACGCCAAGCAGGCCGACGTCATTGAAGGCGCTACTGTCCTGCCCAATCCCAACGGCACTGCCTCCGGCCAGTGGATCGCCGGAGAGTTCGATGGCCGCGAGCATATCATCGTCCTGCTGCCCGGCCCTCCGCACGAGATGAAAGCGCTCTTTGAGAATGAAGTTCGCGAGCGCCTGCGCGCCAAAGTTCCAGCGTCTTATCTCTTCACCCGCACGCTGAAAGTGGCGATGCTCGGCGAATCAGCCGTCGATGCCCGCGTCGCGCCCATCTACAAGCGTTACACCGACGTCGAAACCACAATCCTCGCCGGCGCCGGAGAAATCGAACTCCACTTCAAGTCCTCCGGACCGAGCATCGACGCGGCTCAGGCTCGCGCCGATGAAGTCGCCGGACTGGTCGAAGACGAACTCGAGGACGCCATTTACTCACGCAATGGAGAATCTCTCGAGCAGATCGTCGGCTACTGGCTCCAGATGCGCAACGCCACTCTCGCCGTCGCCGAATCCTGCACCGGGGGCCTGCTCGCCGAACGCATCACCTCCATCAGCGGCAGCTCGCGATATTTTGTCGGCGGAGCCGTCGTTTATTCGAATCAGCTGAAAACCGAACTCGCCGGAGTCCCCGCCGAGATGATTCATCGCCACGGAGCCGTGAGCCGCGAAGTCGCCGCCGCTCTCGCTGAAGGCATCCGCTACCGTTGCGAATCCACGCTCGGCGTGGGCATCACAGGCGTCGCGGGACCGGCTGGAGGGTCGCCGGAAAAGCCCGTCGGGCTCGTATTTCACGCCGTGGCCAGCGATTCCGGAACCGAAGTCGTGCAACGCAATTTCCCCGGCGATCGCAAACGCATCCGCCGCTTCGCCTCCAGCATGGCTCTGGATATGGTGAGAAGAAAATTGATGTGAACGAGCAGTGAGCTATGAGCTCTGAGCAATGAGCCATGAGCGTAAAAAACCGGGTTAGCTCATAGCTCACTGCTTCATTGCTCAACCCTTCTTTATGCGCCTCTTCCTCGCCCTCGATATCGATGACGCCATCCGCGAGCGCATCGCGCGCTTCGTCGAAGGCGTGCGCAACTTCGCGCCCGACGCTCGCTGGGTGCATGCCGAATTGCTGCACGTCACGCTGAAGTTCATCGGAGAGCAACCCGAATCTGCCCTGTCGCCGCTGAAACAAGCTCTTTCGCAGCTCGCGGTTCCTGCATCCGAAATCCGCTTTCAGGGATATGGCTTCTTCCCCACCGCCAAATCCGCTCGCGTATTCTGGATAGGCATGCAAGCCGGCCCCGAACTCGCAACCTTAGCCGCCGCGATCGATGACGAGATGCCCGCACTCGGCATCCCTAAAGAAGACCGCGCCTTCAGCCCACATCTCACGCTCGCTCGCGGCCCGGGCGCCTCGGGCTCACCGCGCCGCAGCCGAGATGACAAGCCAAATCGCGCATTCGAACCCCTGCAGGAAAAGCTCGCAGCTCTTCCATCGCCCGAGTTTGGTACCATGACGCCCCGCGAGTTTTTTCTGTATCAAAGCCAACTCTCGCCGAAAGGATCAAGGTACACGAAGCTGGAAAGATTCCCACTCAAGTAGCGCCGGCGTCTCGCCGGCTGTCGTGCGGGCTACCAGCCCGCGCCGCCGTCACCAGAAAAAAATGCCGACTCTCCTCCTCATCGCCGCCATCAGCTATCTCCTGGGCTCGATCCCCTTCGGCTACATCCTCGTACGCATCTTTCGCGGCGAAGATGTTCGCCGGTCCGGCAGCGGAAACATCGGAGCCACCAACGTCGCCCGCAAGTCGCCAGCGCTCGGCGTATTGACGCTTGTGCTCGACGCGCTGAAGGGTTCCGCCGCGGTATTCGTAGCCACAACCCTCTCGCGTCAACACGGCGGCTACCGGAATCTCTATTCGATGATGTCCCTAGCTGCCCTCTGCGCCATCGCCGGCCATCTCTTCCCCATTTGGCTGAAATTCCGCGGAGGCAAAGGCGTCGCCACCGGACTCGGCTCGTTCGTTATGATTGCTCCGAAAGCAGTGCTCATCTCAGTCGCGATCTTCATCATCATCGTTCTTCTCTTCCGCTACGTATCTCTCGGATCGATCATCGCCGTCGCCGCCTTCCCGGTTTTCGTCTGGATCCTGCATCAATACAGCAATTCCAGGTGCGCTCTAATTTTCATGGCGCTATCATCGCTGCTTATTATCGTGAAACATCACCAGAACATCCGCCGCCTGCTCGCCGGTAGCGAAAATCGCCTGGGAACCAACCGCGTATGAGCCAGATCGCCATCATCGGTGCCGGAGCCTGGGGCACCGGCCTCGCTATCGTCCTCGGACGCAAAGGGACCCACAACGTCCGCCTCTGGGCTCACGAAACCGATGTGTGCCGCTCGATCACCGAGCGTCGTGTGAATGAACTGTTTCTCCCCGGCCGCCCGATTCCCGATTCCGTTTCCGCCAGCAACGAGCTCGCCGCCGTGCTCGAGGGCTCGGAAATCATCGTCAGCGTCATGCCCTCGCAACACTGCCGCGGATTGTTCGAGCGGATGCGCCCCTCGATGAATCCTGAGGCATTGATCGTGAGCGCCACCAAAGGACTCGAAGAAGGATCGCTCCTCCGGATGACCGAAGTGATCTCCACCGTGCTTCGCCGCGAGCATGCATGGGCCATCGGCGCGCTCAGCGGGCCATCGTTCGCCCAGGAAGTCGCCCGCGGCGATCCGACTGCGATCACCGTTGCCTCGCACGATTCCGCGCTGATGCGCACTGTACAGAAAGAATTTAGCGAGCCGAGTTTCCGCGTCTATACGAATCGCGACGTCGTGGGAGTGGAACTAGGCGGTGCACTGAAGAACATCATCGCCATCGCCGCTGGAATCTGCGACGGCCTCGGCCTCGGACACAACTCCGTCGCTGCCCTTATCACGCGCGGCCTTGCCGAAATGACGCGGCTTGTAGTCGCCTGCGGCGGCCGCTCCGACACGATGGCCGGACTCGCCGGACTCGGCGACCTCGTCCTCACTTGCACCGGAGGTCTCTCGCGCAATCGCAGCGTCGGCGTCGAACTCGGCCGCGGCAAAAAGCTTCCCGAAATTATCGCCGGGATGCATGGGATGGTGGCCGAAGGAGTCTTCACCACCACCGCGGCCGTCGGACTCGCCCGCTCTCGCGAAGTCGAAATGCCCATCACCGAGCAGATGCACGCTATCTTGCACGAAGGCAAATCCCCGCGCGACGCAATCCTGGAATTGATGACCAGAACCGGCAAAAGCGAAAACCAATCGTAGTCGTGGAACTCCGCCGGAAGGCTTCGCCTCATGTACCCTTTCCCGTTCCAAACAAATCCCGGGAGCCTTTCATGCGCCGAATTCGTTTTGCCTTCCTCATATTTCTCGGCTGCGCAATCTACTCCTCAGCCCAAACCAAAACCGTCGCCGAACGCCTCGGCTATCCGGCCGACTCGAAACTTCTGATCATTCACGCCGACGACCTCGCCGTCTCGCACTCTCAAGACATCGCCAGCTTCGACGCACTTGACCGGGGAGCCGTGACCTCGGCCAGCATTATGGTTCCCTGCCCTTGGCTCACCGAGGTGGCCGACTACGCCAAGGCTCATCCCGGCGCTGATCTCGGTCTTCACCTCACCCTCACAGCCGAATGGAAAACGTACCGGTGGGGCCCGGTCGCATCCATAAATACAGTCCCGAGTCTTCTCGATCCCTCCGGATATCTCTGGCCCGAAACCGAGCCCGCGGTGGCGCATATAAAGGCTGAAGACGCTGAACGCGAGATCCGCGCCCAGATCCAACGCGCTTACGCGATGGGCATCCATCCCACTCATGTTGACAGCCACATGGGAGTCCTTTTCGCGCGCCCCGACCTGGCCGCGGCTTACGTCAAGGTGGCACATGAATACAAGCTCCCGTTTCTCGCAACGCTCGGTCCTCAGGCTCCGCCGAACATCAAAGCGCTCTTCACGGATAAAGACATCATGCTCGATTCCGTTCTGATCGCGAGCCCAGACGTTCCGGCCGCGGGATGGAAAGACTTCTACCTCAACCTCGTCAAAAATCTAAAGCCCGGACTCACCGAACTGATCGTCCACCTCGCCCATGACGACGCCGAAATGCAGGCCGTCACCGTCGATCATCCCGACTACGGAGCCGCCTGGCGGCAGCGCGACTACAACGTCATTACCAGCCCCGAATTCAAAAAGGCACTGGAAGACAACCACATCATGCTGGTCCATTGGAGCGGCCTCAAAAAGCTGATTCAATAGATAGCGCCGGCATCCCTCTCTGGTGCGGGATTTCAAGCCCACATCGCGGAAAGCCGTGCAATCCTCCTCCACTCGTACCTCTCCCTCGGTACTTTCGTAACCCCGCAAGCCTCGTCTTCTGCGGACTCCAGACTCATTCCCCATTAAAATTTTAAAGATACCCTGTGAAAGCTGCCGCCACTTCGCATTCGGCGTCTGCGACGAGTGAAGGGAGAACCTTGTCCGCCAGCACGTCCAATCACGCCCGCATACCGATTCTCTACGTCATTCTGGGCGTGCTCCTGGCCATCAGCATCATTCCGATGTACTTCTACTCGATGAGGGTAGAGGCCATTAACCGCGACCGATTGAAGACCAACGAAAAACTGCTGCAGAACACCATCACCCGGTCGCTGGCCGACGATCTTGCCGAGCACGAACGCTCGCAGCGGATGATGCTTGCCAATCTTTCCTCGGCTATCCAGGTCGCCAGTGGCGGTGACATCAGCGACAAGAACATGGAGGCCCCGGAGCTCCGCGCCCTTCTCGAAAACTTCGTCTCTTCTTCCGACGACGTCGCCTACGCCACCTTGGTGAACTCGGAAGCAAAGGGAATCTTTTCCGGAAACATCGTGCCCGACGCATTCCTACAGCGCGAGCTGGAGCGAGCTTATTCTGCCGCCCGCGACGGCCGCGTTTATAACGGGCAGGCACTCGTCGTCGGCGAAGGTAAGAATGCGCGTACCGTGTTTCTCGTCAGTGCTCCGGTCCAATATGGCAACCGCTTTCTCGGTATGGTCGCTTCCGTCGTCGACCTGCAATTCCTGATTCGCCGCCTGCAGGAAGCCAGCGGCGGCGGACTCATCCCCTACGTCGTCGACGCTCAAGGTCGCCTTGTTGCGGCAGCCGGTCCTGAATTCGCGACCGGCCAGGAGATGAAGCATTTCGACATCGTGCGCAGTTTTGTCGATCGTGGCAACAAGGCACAGTTTTCCGAAACTAAGGAATTCGACATCAAAAGCGGCTCGAACCATGTCGAGATGCTCGGTACCTACAGTCCCGTCAGTTCACTGGACTGGGCTGTGATTGTGCAGAAACCGACGCGGCAAGCCTATATTGACGTTTACGATATGCAGCGCATGGGACGATTGCTGGCTCTATTCGCAGTCCTGGTCAGCATTCTTGTCAGCATCTACGCCGCCCGTCGCATTACCAATCCTCTGCATGTTCTGACGCAGTCCAGCCGCGCCCTTGCCCGTGGTGATTTCTCTCAGCGGGTGCAGCTCTGGAGCCGCACTGAAATCGGAGAACTCGCCCAGACTTTCAATACCATGTCGGAAGAACTCGAACGCTTCATCGAAGATCTCAAGCGCGCCGCTGACGAAAATCGCGCCCTGTTTATGGGCTCCATCCAGATGCTCGCCGGAGCGGTCGACGAAAAAGACCCCTACACGCGTGGCCACTCTGATCGAGTCACCCGCTATTCCCTGCTGATCGCGAAAGAAATGAAGTTCGATCAGACGTTCATGGAAACGCTCCAGGTCTCGGCCCAGCTCCATGACGTAGGCAAAATAGGCATTGAGGATCACATCCTGAAGAAGCCCGGGGCGCTCACCGAAGAAGAATTCGAGGTCATGAAAACGCATACGACCAAGGGCGCTAACATTCTGCGTCCCGTCACGCAGCTGGCCGAAATGCTCCCCGGTATTGAGTTACACCACGAAGCTCTTGATGGCCGCGGATATCCTTACGGCCTTAAGGGAGATCAGATTCCCATGCTGGCCCGGGTGATTGCCGTCGCCGACACCTTCGACGCGCTCACGACGAACCGTCCCTATCAGCAGGCACACACGCCCGAGCAGGCACTGCAGATCATCAAGAACCTTGCGGGAAAACGTCTCGATCCCGCAGCCGTCAACGCGCTGCTCGCGGTTTACGAACGCGGCGAGATTCGCATTCAGCGTTTTACGATCAAGCGGCCCGTCGTCGCTCCATCAACGGCGAACACTTCCACGAGTACTGCCATTGCAGCTCCCGCTGCGGCTGCGGCCCCTGCCGCGGTTAGAACTTCGCCACCGGAAACCCCCACGCTGGAACGTACTCCCGTCTAACGAACCGTCGTCCCGTTCGGGGCTTGTCATTCTCGAGGGGAATGGCGCGCGGAGCGGAGGGAGCTTCATTTCGCTAAGGATATTTGCGCGTCACTCCGCTTTCCGCGCCAGCGTGCAGCCCGCGCACGGGGAATTCTTCACATATCGGTAGAACCTGGCTTCGCCTTTCCCCCTCCAATACCGGCTCAGATAATCATCGATCCCCGGACCCGCATGGAGAAAGCTGTAGAACACATGCTGCGACGGACGGACCACGATCCCCGCATGCCCGCGCCATACAACCAGATCTCCGGGTTCCGGCTTTGACACGCGCTCGAATCCCTTTACACCGTCGTAGAGATCGTCTGAGCTCGCGTATTGGTAGGGAAATCCTGCGTGCTCATAAATCGCGTGCACCAGATGCGAACAATCGCTCTCGCCGTATCGCAGGATCTTCGAATCGAGCGCCGACGCCAGCACTGCCAGCCGCTCGTCGGAATCGAGTGTCCGCGCGCGCTTCCGGTTATGTTTCGCCTTCTGGCGCGTTACATTCGCGGATTCCTGCGCCTGATCCTGCGCGGGGCCCAGAGCACAAAACATCACGAATAGTAAGGCAATGATCGCGACCTTCCGCCGACATGGCATGATCCAATTTTGATGCTGCTTCTTTTCCCGGCGATGGTTACGGTTGTTCAGGGACCCTCTCGCGAATCGCACATTTCCTGCAACCCCGAATCTGGCATCTTCCTGGCAAGAGGTTGCAAATCCTTTCATTCTTGACCGCTCCCGGTCTCTGTCATACATTCCCAAGACCATGGACCCCTTGCGAGATCAGGACTTTGTGCGCGTCGCCCTTGCGATCACAAGTGTGGGGCTCGCCGGGTGACGCGTGGCTTCAAGTGCGCCGGGCTGGCATTCGGAGTGTCCGCGCTCATCTGTTTGGCGTCTTGCAGCGGCGGGACTGGCACAGGCAAAATTCTCACGCCGCCACCTACCTTCACGATTGGCGGCACGATCTCCGGTCTCTCGGGCAGCGGACTTATTCTGCAAGATAACGCCTCCAGCAACCTTTCCGTTACTGGCAACGGATCATTCACCTTCACAACTTCAGTCAACGGCGGCAGCACCTACAACGTTAGCGTCCTGACGCAGCCATCAAATCCCTCGCAGAACTGCGCGGTTTCGAATGGCAGCGGGACCGCTAATGCCAACATCACTTCGATCCAAGTAATCTGCACGACGGCAACCGTTACCTCTTACACGATCGGAGGCGCCATCTCCGGGCTCTCCGGCTCCGGCCTCGTTCTTGAAGACAATGGCGGCGACAACCTCAGTGTCGCTGCGGGGGCAACGTCGTTTACCTTCGCCACTCCGATTCAAGCCGGCAATACCTATGACGTGACAGTGAAAACGCAACCGGCTAATCCCGCCCAAACCTGCTCAGTCTCCAGTGCCTCCGGTACAGCCAACGCGAACGTCACCGGCGTCAGCATCACCTGTAGCACCACCACCTACACGATCGGCGGATCAATCTCGGGACTCAGCGGTACGGTCATCCTTCAGAACAACAACACAAACAATCTCACCCTCACTGCCAACGGATCCTTCACCTTCAGCATTCCCGTCGCTGCTGACAGTAGCTACAGCGTCACCGTCGTGACGCAGCCCGCGTCCCAGTTCTGTTCTGTCTCAAACGGCAGCGGAACTGCCAATGCAAACGTCACCACCGTTCAGCTGACCTGCACTGCGTCGAGCGCAAATGACATTCAGGAAACTTTCTTCGGCGCCAGCTTCAACTTCTTCACCACCTGGCCCCCCACCGACGGACTCGGCCATGTCGCCACCCTCGGCGCCATTCGTTTGTGGGATGACGAAGTGAAATGGGGACAGATCAACACCGCTGCCGGCTCCTACAGCTGGACGCTGCTCGACAGCTACATATCGATGGCGCAGTCTCTCCATGCCGACATTCTCTACACCTTCGGCGACACTCCTGACTACGCCGGCACCATTCCCAAGGGCAACATCCATTGTCTCGAGCCGTCGGATTACAGCTGCTCGCCGCCGAACGACGTCAACGCCGATGGCACCGGAACCGACGCCGACTTCTCCAACTTCGTCACCGCGCTCGTCACTCGCTACAAGGGCGAGATCTCGTATTACGAACTCTGGAACGAGCCCGACTGCTCCTGCTACTTCGCCGGCACGCAAGCTCAGATGGTTCGCATGAATAAAGATGCTGCGGCCATCATTCGTTCCATCGATCCCAACGCGCGAATCCTCAGTCCTTCCGGGCACGTCTGGTCACTCAACACCTGGTTTGACGAGTACATTGCCGCCGGTGGCGCGCCAACCTTTGACATCGTCAACATGCACATGCGCGGGAACGGCACTCTCAATCTCACCCCCGAGGCTTTCCTCGGAACCTACTCCAACATCGTAGCGGATGTCGCCACCAACAATTTATCCAGCCGTCCCCTCTGGGATAGCGAGCATGGCATCAAG
>DATJOA010000185.1:0-7744 GCA_035507635.1 Candidatus Acidiferrales bacterium | reverse complement strand
AGCAAACGCGAGGTTTCATTGCAGATGCCGAATTCGCCGCCATGAAAGAGAATGCCGTACTCATCAATATCGGCCGCGGACCCACGGTCGACGAGCGAGCAATGATCAAGGCACTCTCGGACCATCGGATTCGAGGTGCGGCCCTCGATGTGTTTGATCAAGAACCATTACCGCAAGGACATCCTTTTTATGCCCTGGAGAACGTCTTGTTGTCTCCACACTGTGCGGATCATACGCCCGACTGGTTAGATAACGCGATGCGCTTCTTTCTTGCGCAGTTAGAACGATTCAAAAGCGGAGATGCTCTGCTGAATGTCGTTGATAAGGCGGTGGGATACTGAAAATCAGCTGCTCCAGGACGCAGGTTGTATGGTTCAGCCGCGGAGGAAAACTCGACTGACCGATTTACGGGCAGGCCCACGGGGCGCAGTTCTGCTGCAGGATTCGGAGTTCCTGATTGGTCAAACCAAGCCGATCCATGTCCTTGATCTGCCGCAGAGGGGTCAGGACATTGAAGTCTGATCCAAAGAGAAACCGCTTCATGCCAATTCTCCGCATCTGTTCGAGCAGCGCAGATGTCGACTTCGGCGTCTCGCCAGGAGCAGGAACGTAGGAGATATCGAACACGACGCGTCGCGTGGCCGGATCATCGCGAACGATGTGATCGGCGAACGTGCGCAGGACAGCCAGGTTGTTGCCATCCTGCCGCGGCAAGCCACCTCCGGCATGAGCGATCTGCACCCAGGAAGAACCGGCGCTCGGCAACACATCGCGAATGAAAAGCTCCGCGTCGGAACCATTGAACTTCCCTCCCCCGAGATGAATCACCAAAGGGAGACTTTCGGCCGCAGCGGCTGCGATGACTCTTGCGACTTGTCGGCGTTCCGCCGCGTCGCGAATATTTACAGCCGATGCGGTGAAGTGCAGCTTCAACCCGATGAGCTCGCGACTTCCCTGCCAATGGTGGATCTCATCGATGGCAGAGCCAGCGAGCGGATCTACAGACAAAAATCCGACGAGACGAGAAGGATATTTGGCAACTTCCGCGGCGGTGAACTCGTTTTCGCGTCTAGTCTTCGCCGCGAGGTCGCCAGGCTTCAGATGCAATGATGGCAAACCATAGAGATAAGCGCAGGATAAGATCACTCCCTTGGAAACGTAAGCTTCGTCAAGCGCACGTACCGCGTCGGCGGCAAAGACCGCGGGCGGGTGATTGGAATCCAGACACTCGCCGACCAGAGCGCACAACTCGGGAGAAGCGAGGTGCATGTGGTGATCGGCACTCCAAACGGGAGCGGTCGCGGATGGGGTTTGCGCCGATACGAAGTCAGAGATGTCCAGGCTCAAGAGAGTCAGGAAAAGGAGGCCGGCAGTCGTGATTCGCAGGCAAAGTTGAGTCATCGGCAAGCGCGCGTGGTAGCAAGAAAGTTCGGAACCGGGACCTTCCCCAGTCGTCGTGATGGGCATTCCAAAGGGACTCCGCAAATTCTGAAAATTTAAAGTGTAGTTGAAAGTTTCACAGTCATCGCATAGAAATCTGATTTTGCCTTTTTCACAAGATTCCCGGAAGCATTCAGAAGTGAGGCGAAACCTGGATTATTGCGGAGCGGCTTTAGCCATTCCTCTGATTTCAACGTCTCGGGCGGACAAGTAAACCCAGACGAGGCCGCTTGTTGAAGAGCATCCATTGCAGAGTTGAGGTCCCCTGCGTGGCAGTAGTGGCGCGCGGTAATTGAGGCCGATCAACATCGCTCCAAAACAGTGTCCAGTTCTGGACGCAGGCTCGCGTATATCGGACAGTAGCGGTGATTGTATGAACCATGAACGCTTTCATATTCTGAAGCGAAACTTGGAAGTGAAAGTGCAGTCATTCTGCTCACGTGATCGGGTGTGTTTGCTTCATTAGTTTCGGTGAGGAAAAATGATAGCCGCCTTGGGCCAAGATCTTCGCTACGCATTCCGGCAATTACGCAAGAACCCGGGGTTCGCCGCCGTTGCGGTGCTGACGCTTGCACTTGGAAGCGGTGCCACGACCGGGATCTTCACAGTGGTGAGCGGCGTCTTGTTGAAGCCCCTGGAATATCCGCATCCCGAGAGCCTTGTGACGTTGCACGTGCAGGCCGAGAAACGCGGCGATCGATGGGGATTCTCCTACCCTGATTTCCTGGACTGCCAGCGCCAGTGCCGGTCGTTCGAAGGAGTCGGAGCGTGGACGTACGGCGGCGGAACCGTGAGTGC
This sequence comes from Candidatus Acidiferrales bacterium, assembly GCA_035507635.1. Lineage (GTDB taxonomy): Bacteria > Acidobacteriota > Terriglobia > Terriglobales > Acidobacteriaceae > Sulfotelmatobacter. The sequence goes on along the minus strand of DATJOA010000185.1, from coordinate 5,506 downwards.
GCCCGGCGAACCGGAATACGCCGATGGTCGACTAATTTCCGCAGATATATTCTCTGTGTTGCGAGTACCACTCAGCATGGGCGGCCCGTTTGTTTCAGCCGAGGACCAGGTCGGAGCGGCGCCAGTAGCGATCATCAGCACGCGCCTGTGGCAGCGCCGCTATGGCGCGAACCCGAGAGTAATCGGCACGCCACTGACGTATGAGGGCAAAGCCTACACTGTGGTCGGAGTTGCGCCACCCGGGTTTCAGCTGGACGGAGATGCGGACGTTTTCACGCCGCTCGGCCAAGCCACCGAACCGCGCATGCAGTGGCGCGGCGCGCACTTCATTCATGTCGATGCACGCCTGCGGGACGGAGTAAGTTTCTCCGAGGCGCAAGCCGAATTGGCGGTCATGAGCGCAAGGCTCGCGAAGCAATATCCAGACTCAAATGCCGGCACGACGCTGGTGCCACACCCACTTCAAAGCGAACTGGTCCGGGACGTAAAGCCCACTCTGTGGCTACTTCTGAGTGCAGTGAGCCTCGTCCTGCTGATTGCTTGCGTGAATGTTGCCAGCCTACTGCTAACGCGCGTGGTATCACGCGGGCACGAATTCGCATTGCGTCTGGCGTTAGGTGCTCCGAGCAAACGCCTGTTCAGTCAATGCCTGATCGAGAGCAGCGTACTCGGGATTTGTGGCGGAGTGCTCGGACTCTTTCTGGCCAGCCTTGCGACGGGTCCATTTCTGCGCTTCTGGCCTGACCGCCTGCCGCGCGCCGACGAAGTGCATGTCGATTGGCGCGTACTGCTCTTTGCCGTTACAACTTCGATTTTGACGGCTCTGATTTTCGGATTGATCCCGGCCTTCCGAGCGAACAGGAGCGCCATCGAAGAGACTCTGCGGTCCCGCTCTCGCAGCATTGCGGGAAGTGCCCGCAGACCTCTGAACGGCTTCGTCGTATCGCAAATCGCGCTGGCACTCGTATTGTTGAGCGCCGCCGGAGTGATGGGCCGCACGCTGGTGCGCTTCGCTTCGCTCAATCCGGGGATTGACATCCAGAACGCACTATCGGCACGCGTGGCTCTGTCCCCTTCGGTCCTTTCGAATCCTGCCCGGGCGCGAGCCGCTTGGGAGGAACTCATGGACAGCATGCAGCACGTACCCGGCGTTCAATCCGTTGCGCTCACGGATATTGTTCCGATGCGCGAGGGAGAGAATGTTTTGGACTATCGGCCGACAGCCGCGCCATTGCCACCGAGTCAGGAACCAGAGGCACTCGCATCCGCGGTTACTCCGGATTATCTGCGAGTGATGCGACTTCCGCTGATACGAGGACGCTTCTTTAACCACAACGACAAGCTCGGGTCTCTGCAGGTGGTCGTCATCGATGAAAAACTTGCGCATCACGCTTTCGGGGCAGACGATCCCGTTGGTAAGGTTCTGTGGATTCCGGCATTAGGCGAGCAGCCGGTTCAAGTGATAGGGGTCGTGGGTCACGTCCGGCACTGGGGGCTCGCGGGCGACGATCTCTCGAGAGTACAGGATCAGGTCTACTATCCACTGGCTCAGGTCCCCGACCAGTTGGTCCGATTCTTTTCTACCGTGCTTTCCATCGTGGTCCGGACCAACGTTCCGCCTCTGAACACGCTGCGGTCGTTGCAGAAGCAGGCGCGCGGCGGCACGGGCGACCAGACGCTTTATGAAGCACGCACCATGGAGCAACTGGTAAGCGCCTCGCTGGCAGGGCAGCGTTTCTTGCTGCTCCTATTTGGGATTTTCGCCGGACTGGCGTTGTTGCTCTCATGCATCGGCATCTACAGCGTAATTGCCTACTTAACGGGACAGCGTGTTCCTGAATTCGGCGTGAGGATTGCGCTCGGCGCAGACCCGTCAAACATCATCGGCCTCGTTCTTCGCGAGAGTGTGGCCATCATTCTGGTTGGAATCGGAATTGGCCTGCTGGCTTCCATCGGGAGCGGTCGCGTTTTGCAACGCTTGGTGCCGGGCTTGCAGACATCGCAAGGGCCGATTCTTCTGATCGTGCTGCCTGCACTGATTCTGGCGGCTCTCTTCGCCTGCTACATTCCTGCTCGCCGCGCGGGCAAGGTCGATCCAGCGGTGTCGCTGCGCTGTGAGTAGGGCGAGTGATGCCGGATCGTATAAACGCCTTTCGGTGCACATGAGGCGAGCGCTGCCGATGTAAACTTTTTTGATGATCCGCCAAATCGCGCCTGTATTCTTCACCACGGACATTCCCGGTACCCTTGCTTATTACGAAGCGAAGCTGGGGTTCAAGTGTCTGGGTACATGGCAGAATCCCCCCGTTTACGCCATTGTGGCGCGCGATCAGCACGTGATTCACTTTCGTTGTGCCGAACCTCCCAAAGCAAACCCGGACAAATATGCAGATGAACTCCTCGACGCCTACGTGTTCATCGAAGACGCGGACGCACTTTACGCCGAGTACGCCGGCAAAGGGGTCGAGTTCACCCGCGGCGTGGCCAATATGCCATGGAACTCCCGTGAGTTCGTCGTCAGGGATTGCGATGGCCGCCTGCTGGCGTTCGGTTCAAACTTGTAGTTTCGATTGTCCGGCCCGAACCCTACTTCGATTGTGTGAATCTCGCGCGACTTTGCGTATGAGTGTTGCCGGATTCTTAGTGTTTCCAGTTGCGCTCAATACGCGGCGGATGCTGCAGCGTTTGCATGACCACGCAATACTGTTCCGTTTGGGCGATGGAAATACCCACGGCAGCGATCGATGTCACCGTCGAAGGGGATCTGGTCTTCAAGGAACGCTAGGCATATCGAAGGAAGCTCCCGTTGGAGTTGAGGCCATCCGAATAAATTTCGAAATTCGAGCACCGCAAGCCACGCCGACCAGTTGAGTGCCTCGCGAATACGAGCGTCAAATGCTTCTCGATACTTATCGCACCTTTGGCTGCGGCGATGGCTAGCCCACCTTTCGCTATTCCCTGCAATGCCGCGTGGCTCGGAAGGATCTGAAAAAGGCACCTAGCTCGCGCCAACGGTCGGGTGATCCCAGGCAGCATTTTTTCGATTTTCGAGACATCTAAAAGAGGTGCCAGACAAAATGTGCGATCAATGCAAACATTGCGAATAGAAATAGCCCGGTCCACAGCAGGAAGTTCGCCGTCAGCTTCGGTGATTTGATCTCTTTTTTATCCATGTGCATTTAACTTGGTCCCTCAAGCTTCTGTTCGTACCCGACATTCGCGAGCGGCCGCCTCCCGATCATGTGAGTTAAAGTGGCGCCCTCCAGGAACTCCATCGCAATGAAGTGCTCGCCCTCGAACTGATCGTCATAGATGACACAAATGTGCGGATGGTTGACCGCAGATGCGACCCGAGCTTCCCGCCTGATGGCGCGGTGGTGAAAGCAGCATCTGCCATTGAAGAACAGCTGCCTTCGATCGCGCCGGTTGGATGCTCCGGGCAATAACTGCCTCGTGCTTTCCCCTCCAAGGGCGACTTATACACGCCAGGTTGTCCAGGGGGCGCAAAAAACCTACATAACCGTCATAACCTGCATAACTTATTCCGATTCTGGCATTTGCAGCTTATGACAGTATCCGCATTCCGGCACGGCCGGCAGCACGTCATACTCCAAACACAATTCGTGGACGAGAACCTGCGTCGATCGATCGAAGACGAGCCTGCGACCGTTCATGTCACGCTGCGTGTGAAGTCCCAGCTTCTTTAGCACGTGTCCGACCTTTTCAGCAGTCAGCTTCGTGGGTTCGCCCTGTCCGATCCTAATGTTGTTGGTCGCGACCGCAATCTGCTGAGCGTATGCTTGCGGTTCATTTTCGTGCGAGAGATTCAAAACTGCCGTCAGTACCGCACCGTCGATTCCACCGGCACGTTCTGCCCGCATGTCCTCACTCCAGCCCTTCAGCAGTTCGACAAGCCGCCGCTGCAATGCAGGGTCGTTGATGATGACTGCGCCAAGACGGCGAGCCATCAGATCAAATTCAGGCTGAAGCTCTCCCGGTGCAACTTCTAAGAACTCTGTGCGCTCGCGGTTGAAGGCGAAATAGGAAAACAGTTGGTTCTGCAGGCGTTCGACACTAGCGGCAGAACGGTATGGCGCCGTCGGAACCGGCGCATTGCGGCCCAGATGAATGTGCAAACCGCTCACGCTTTGCTTAGGGTTGTATGTCTCACCGATATACACCACCTTTGCGCAGCAGACCTCCCGAAGCTCACCCCCGCTCACACAAATATATCCCGGGTAATCGGTCGCATCGAGAAGCTCGGTTGCGATCTTGCTGGGCTTGACCTGATGAATCAACAGTGTCGGCTGCAACTGCTCGATGTTTATCTGCTTCAATACGGCCGAACTCATACCTACAAGCGGAATCGCCCTCCGACATACATAGCTCAAGAGGGTGAAAAGCAAGTCCGCAGCGTGCCGAGGCCCGCTTATCGTGATACGCGGAAGGAAGTCCAAGGACTCATAGAACCAGCTTGCAATACACCAGAAGGTAAGCAGCGCACATTGCTGCCGCGACAAGGCGGAGCAGCTCTGAAGCACCTGGTAGACCGCATCGAACAGTTCGCGCACGGACTGGTACTCGGCCACATCGTTTGGCAAACGAACGGCACGGTCCACCGCGGAGGGCATGGAAGGCGGCGAATAGCGATCGCTTACAACGGTAAGCGTGGGACGCAGCCCCCGCCATTCGATGCGAGCGACATGGATCCGTCCTTCACGGCGGACGAGATCCAGGGTGATCGGAGGTTCGTACTCCTCGTACTCTGTCCAGATCGTGGTGTCCCGCTCCAGGTCTGCGAGATCAGGATCATCCCCAGGTTCGTGAATATCTCCGCGCCCGAGGTACTCATCGTAAGATTCCATCACGCGCGCAACCACTGCTTTCTCTTCCTCTGATTCGGCCGCGAGGGTAGGGTCGTCCGCTTCCGGTATTAAGTCGTCTTCGGGCGTGCCCGTCCCATCAGCCGAGACGTGTTTCTGCTCTGTTTGCCCCGGGCTGGTCAACATACTGTCGCCTTCACCGTGCGCATCAGGAGTACTACCCGGGCTATCGCCGCCGGCGGCGCCTGCAGGGTCGGTCTGATGTTCGCCGTTTTGCCCACGAGCGCCATCGCAACCCGTGTCTTGCTGTTGCGGTTGATCCCCACCGGCAAGCGCGCCGTTGGGAAGTGGTAACTCATCATTATCTGCATGAGTCGGTTGGGGTCCTTCCGCAGGCGCTGGCGGTGCGCCCGTCTGGTCTTGTTTCTCGTCTTCGTTCGGTTCGTCCAACATTGTCTTCGTACCTACCTCTCACTAATCAATACTGTGGTTTGGAGAGATTCCGCAGGATTTCGCTCGAAAATCTCTCTCTACCCTTAATTTCGGTAGTTCAGAAACACACTCGCCGCCAAGGGGGTGCAACCGAGGTTGTCCCTCCTACTTCTCCTGTCACGGTGCCTGCTCCTCGCCTCTCAGCCGTGCAAGGCCCGTCAAGGCACACGGCGGCAAGATCAGAAAACACG
>DATJOA010000184.1:0-2678 GCA_035507635.1 Candidatus Acidiferrales bacterium | reverse complement strand
CGGACACGGCGGCGTGCAGGTTATCGGTGGTGCAGACGACGACGGCGTCGACGTCGTGCTGCTTTTCGAGCAGTTCGCGGAAATCGTTGTAGGCGGCGCAGCCGTGGTACTGGCCAGAACGCTGCTGGGTGCCGTAGTAGGCGTCGATAATTTTCTGGCACGGCTCGCGCCCGGAGACGCCGCAGGTCGCTGTGAGCGAGTGCGTCAACTGGATGGGCTGATCAGGGCTGAGCCAATCCCATCCGCTCGAGACGCCGAGAAGATTGCGGACGGAATTGCAATATTCGTGGGTCGACCACTGCGGATGATTGGCGCCGCTCTTGTTCACGTCGCAGACGGCGACACCTTGCACATCGGCCTCGCGTAGGAATTTCAGCATGACGCGCATACCCTGCGAGCCGACGCCGATAAAGGCGATGTTCACTTTGTCGCTGGGAGGAATGAAGGCGGGGCCTCCGAGGACGCGGCGGGGCACGATTGAAAATCCGATGGCGGCGGTTGCGGATTGAGCGAGGAATTCACGGCGGGAAACAGGATGATGAGGACTATCGACGGGAGCGGGATTCTGCTTCATGGTCTCTCCTTACTCACGGCACTTCGCGGTGGTGATGTGGAGTGACTTGCTTTTGGACGAACTGGATACTTTAAACGAAATGGCGGTTAGGTGGCCGAACTTTTCTGCCTACATCTTCAGCGACGGAGGCCACGAGTTTTTGTCGGCACCGAACTGCTGGTTCGGCTTGCTGCTCATCGTGAATACGATTGTTCCGCCATTAGCGATGTCGGCGTGACGGAACCAGAGCTTCGAATGCGGCATGCCGTTGAGAGTGACTGACTCGATGTATGGATCTCCGGGGGAACTGCGCTTGGCTTCGACGGCCAGCTTCTTTCCATTTCCCAGATCAACTTCTGCGTGATCGAAGAGTGGTGTACCGAGAACATAATTGCCGCTGACGGGATCGACGGCGTAGAAGCCGAGGGAACTGATGACATACCAGGCGGACATCTGTCCGCAATCTTCGTTGCCGGCGAGGCCGTCGGGTTGATCGTCGTATTCGAGGTCGAGAAGGCTGCGAATGCGGGACTGCGTTTTGTGGGCGGCTCCGGCGTAGCAATAAAGATAGGCCATGTGATGGCACGGCTCGTTTCCGTGGGCATACTGGCCGACCATGCCGGCGATGTCGGGTGGGGCGTCGGGAGGAAGTTGAGAGCTCGTGGTGAATAGCGTGTCGAGCTTTTCGATGAAGGCTTGCGGACCTCCGAAAAGGCCGATCAATCCTTCGGGATCGTGCTGGACGGTGAATGTAGTTTCCCATGGATCGGACTCGGTGTAGTCGCGCCATTTTTTCGAGTAGCCCATTTCGGTGGAGGTGAAGGGCTCGGCCCAATCCCCATTCTCGAGACGCGAACGGATAAATCCGGTGCTGGGGTCGAAAAGATGCTTGTAGTTCTTTGAGCGATCGAGAAGGAGCTTGGCTTCGTCGGATTCTCCGGCAGCTTGCGCGAGATGCGCGACGGCCCAATCGTCGTAGGAATATTCCATCGTCTTGCTGGCGGATTCTTCCTCTTTGTCGCAGGGAATGTAGCCGAGCTTGCGATAGTAGCCGAGGCCACGATAGTCGTCGACCATGGCGCGCTTCTTGAAGGCGGGATAGATTTTGGCGAAGTCGATTCCTTTGAAGTCCTTCGCCAGCGCTTCGGCGACGACGGAGCTGGAATGATATCCGGTCATGCAGAACGTTTCTTTGGCCTGAAGAGGCCAGATGGGAACTCCGGCGGGGCTTTCGACGGCCATGCGTCCAAGGCAGTTGACGAAGTCGGGTACACGCTCGGGCTGAAAGATCGTGTACATCGGGTGCGCGGCGCGGTAAGTGTCCCAGAGAGAAAAGGTGCTGTAGTTGTGCAGTCCGGCGGGAAGCTGGTGAACTTTGCCGTCCATGCCGCGGTAGTTGCCGTCGACATCGTCGAAGAGCGTTGGCGCGAGCATCATGTGGTAGAGCGCGGTGTAGAAGATGCGTTTGTGGCGGAGATTCGAGGTGCTGATGCGGATCTTTGACAGGTTCTTGCTCCAGATGGAATACGCGTCGCGACGAACTTTATCGAAATCCCAGGCGGGAATTTCAGATTGAAGGTTACGTTGTGCGCCCTCGATGCTGACGCCGGACAGACCGGTTTTGACGAGGATCGTCTCGCCCTCTTTGGTATCGAAGTGAACGAGGCACTTGAGAGATGTGCCTTTGGCTTCACGAGCCTCGGAGTCAACCGGCTTTTCGGCGGAGATGACCTGAAATTCGCGAAACGGTTTGGAGAACTGCATTGCGAAATAGATTTCGCGTCCGGGCGCCCAGGATTTGACGCTACGGCCTCCGACGATTGTGTCGTTGCCAACGATCTTCACATTCGACCAGAGAATTTCGGCATTGCCGTAGGTGTGGACGAGATCAAGGATGAAATGGCTGGTGTCGCTTTGCGGAAACGTATAGCGATGGATGCCGGCGCGCTCGGTCGCGCTGAGTTCGGCGCGGATGTTGTAGTCGCGAAGGATGACGGAGTAGTAGCCGGGTTCAGCGATTTCTTCTTCGTGGCTGAAGCGGGAGCGGTATCCTTCGCCGGGATTCTGGCGCGAGCCGGGCATGGTTTTCGCGGGACCAGTCCCCGGCATCAGCAGAAAGTCGAGC
>DATJOA010000183.1:0-3280 GCA_035507635.1 Candidatus Acidiferrales bacterium | reverse complement strand
AAGGACTCTCGAGCACAGTGGGAACTACCTCCGGCTGTCCATCGGCGAGAAGAGCCCCAGCCATCCGCGCCGATCCGCGCCGCCCGAGGATCATCTTCTGGGCCGGAGGCAACTGCGGCAACCGTGCCAATACCAGCTCCTGCGCAAGTTGTCTCAGCGGTGGGGCGGCGGATGCGGCCATCGTCAACTGGACTAGGTCGGTTACGTACAGTTCTCGAACTAGGTGTAGTCCAATCGTGTTCGGCACATGTGGATGAAATGCCAGAGCACGGCGCACATCGTAGCTGCGCAGCCATCGTTCTCGGTGGGCAACCTCTTCGAGGATTGCACTAGGTACTTCCTTTTGTAGCAACAACAGGCAGAGATGCCTCTCGTTAAACTCCGGATTATCGAGGAGTCCACGAAGAACGGCTTCGCGAACATCGTGCAGTAGAGCGGGAATCTGCTCTTTCGACGCGGCTCGCGCATCCTCCGGGCTAATGTTGTTCGAAGCCGATTCCATGGGAACCTCACGCTAGGAAAGTATAATCCTCGCGAGATTCCTACCTTGGCTCGCCCTCTGAAACTCTCGTTCCCGCGCCCGACCCACGGGCCATTCGTCCTCCGGAGCTCACAAACACTAAGGGGGGCGGCCATATCACGATGTTGCCCTCATTCTCTTGGCTTTTCCGTTTGCCTCCGTTTTCCCACGGAATTGGCCGACCGTCTCCGTCGTACTCGGGTGCGGATCTTGAGCACCTGCTTTGGAAGCACCTCCAATTCAGGAAAGTACCTGCTCACCAGGCAGGAAAAAGGGTGTTTGTGGGATCGCTCGGCGACGAGCCGGGAGCAACACAGCTTCGTGAACACCTGAAAACCTTCTCCCTACAAGTCAACCTGTTTATGACGGTTATTTATCGTTGGAGCTGCGAGGCAAGGATGGCGCCACTTTGTGGTCCGTTCTCATAAAACCAGGCAGGTTCTCCTGGAATCGCGTCCCGCAGGGTCTCGTGAACAGATCAGCGAAAAAACCATTGCGAAAATACCGATGGCCGCCGTTCTCCGGGCCGTGGCTATAGGCGAAACCCGCGGCTTCGTCAAAATGCTTATCGACGTTGAAAGCGACCGCATATTGGGATTCACCGTGTTCGGCATGGAAGCGAGCGAGATGACGGCAGCAGTTCAGACGGCGATGCTGGGTGGCCTGTCTTACACCGTGCTGCGCGACGCAATTTTCACTCACCCGACCGCCGCAGAAGGCTTAGGCCCGTTGCTCGCCACTATTCCCGCAAGAGCCTTGCGGCAACCAGCCTAGGCGAAACGGTCAAATGTCGCGTCGACTCCTAAGTAGTCGGCAACTCGGAACCTATCTCTGTGGATGGAGAGTCGGCTTTCCGTCCTTCTGGTGCAAAGGCTCTATTCAGGACGACGGCTCGATCCCAATGCGATCGTTCACTGCGTTCCGGATTCGCTGCTTGCAGCCGAGATAAATCTTATGTGCTGCAGCACATAAACGCTATTATCCGCAGCGGATGGTTATGTAGAGTGGCTTCGGTAAGTGTTTGTCAGTCCGATCATTTCTCGTAGATCACAGCACATAAGATTTCATGATGCACCTCCTGGCGGCCACGGAGGCTGCCGCTTTTTCAGAGGAGGTCCGTCATGGAGCAATTCTTTTTTGGGTTTTGCGAAGCTGGCCACTGAAGCGACTTGTCGCTGACGCACTGGGCGAAATCGAGCTGATGAGCTGCAGCAAGGGATCATGGAAGCGAATTTGTAACTCTTCGCGGGACATCCGCGCATGTCAGGTCTGAGTCGAGATTCGCCAACCAACCGAGGATATTATGCTGAGTCCAGCCAAGCACGCGCGTTGACAATCGGCGACTTAGGGCACCCACTGCACATATCTACTTTCTGCACATAATATTTCTCAGTCGTCTGAACCGAAACGTGTCCAAGCAGAAATTGAATCTGCTCCAGTTCGCCGCCAGCGACATGGCAAAGACGGGCACAAGAGCGGCGAAGATCATGCGGCGCCAACTGATGCAACCCGAGCTTTGCGGCGTAGTCTTTGACAACGTGCCAGACCACTCGGTCAGTCATAAAGTCGCCCCAAGTCTTGCCAGCTCGACAAACACATCGAAAAAGCTTCCCGCTACTTATACCGGCCGCGCTGACCCACTCCTGGATCGTTCGCGTCACCCAATCAGGAACAGGCACGGTTCGGACGTGCCCGCCTTTTCCTGTCAGGTCGACTATGGCCCAGTGATCTTCTCGGCGCTGAATATCGTTCAATTCCAATGCTGCAACCTCGCCACGGCGCAGTCCGCAAGCCAAAAGAAGTGACAGGATCGCCCGGTCCCTTTTTCCCTTCAATGTTTTGCCATCCGGCATTTCCCACAATTGACGGGCTTCGTCCGCGAGAAGCCAGTTCCCAACCCGGACGCCAAGCTTCTTTGCACCTTTGACACGCCGGATCCCAGCCGCTTGCTCTGGGCTTAGCAATCCGGAATCAGCCGCTTCATATGCCAGACGACGAATAGCCGCGAGTCTGAGGTTGACTGTTCCTGGAGCTAATCCACGTGACTCAAGATTCATGCGATAACGGGTGACCACGGCCTTATTGAATGCCAGGCGAGGTTCGGAGCAGTACCAACCGATGAACTCCGAGATGGCATGCTCATAGCAACGCCGGGAGCCGGGCGAACGGAGACTCCCCAGGACCGCTGATTTAGCCACATCGAGGTCTACAAGTCCGAGCATTGCTGATGGATTGTTCTGTTCTCTGTCTTTGATTTTCATAAGCAGCCGCTCCCAAACGGCGGCTTATGAAATTACGGCTAGGCTTAGTCACTAGAGTGGAAAGCGCGTTTTTCGTCCAGCGGCAACAACATAAAATATGGTCTCGAGCAAGTCGCCGAGGCCATTCGCGACGACACCTCAGTTGGCTGTCGCAACCTCCCGCACCAGCTGCAGATGGCGTGCCCGAGATAGAAAAACGGTAGGCTTTCCATCAATCGTAGCGGTCCAAGCGGTGAATATACTGCCATTGGATGCTTCTACGAGCGTGGGACGGACAACCGGCGCAGGCACACCCGGAACTTCTATCGGGGCCGAAAGTTGTCCGTTCTTATCGATTTCAACGAGGAAGGCAGAGGTCGTCGACCATCCGGATTGTTTCTGCGGATCGCGCCCCTGGAAGATCAGCCCAACTCGACCATCGTCAGCGGCCGAAAGAGCTGGATAGTTGGCATCTAGTACTTTCTGTGACGCAAGGACCGCAGGTGCCCAGGTTTTCCCC
>DATJOA010000182.1:0-47013 GCA_035507635.1 Candidatus Acidiferrales bacterium | reverse complement strand
GATTGCGCCCGCGCGCGCAATTGACAGTCGCAACGGGTCACTCGGCGGTCGGGGCCGGTCGAGACAGCTTTCCAGCCTGTTCCTTCGCACAGCGGGCAAACTTCAACGGGAGCCTTAATCACCAGGGGCCGATCCTATTCGAGAATTCTCTTTTGACTTTGCACCCGAAGAGCGGTTTTGCGCAAGGTGGAATCCCTGATGGGCTGTGTACATCCTGTGAAGGAACGAAGGGTCCTGTGGAGGACGGAGGAAAATCGGAAGGGCGGGTCCGGAATGGGGCTTCCATAGCCTGAATCCGGGGTGTCAAGTTGCGAAACAGGCTTCCGGCGCGGATTTTCACAGTTGACATTCGCCAAAGAGGGAGGAGAATACAAAACGGTCAGGTTTCCCAACTCAGCCATAACCAATCTTCCTCCCGGTGTAGGCTGGGACGAACGAGACCTGCGAGGAGAGACTATGAACAAGGCCGATCTGGTTGACAAGATCGCAGGCGCATGCGAAATGAGCAAGGCGCAGGCCACGACCGCTATTGATACCGCCGTAGAGAGCATTACCTCTGCCCTCCGCAAAGGAGACCGCGTGGCATTGATAGGCTTCGGCACATTCTCCGTTTCGCAGAGGAAAGCACGGAACGGACGCAATCCACAAACCGGAGCTACGATCAAAATCGCTGCCCGCAAAGTCGCGAAGTTTACCCCTGGGGCCGAACTCAAAAAGGCCGTAAATAAGAAATAGTCCGGGAACAAGATTCTCAGAGCGGCAGGGGGTCGGCCCTGCCGTTTTTTGTTGTCCGCGAGTGGTGGGGAGATTCATTTGATCGAGCTGCAGTCATGTGCCTCTCACGCTTTTCAAAAATCGCTCTGCTCCTACCGCTGGTCGCATTTTTAGCCGCTCAAGTTAAACCACATTCCTTTGGACCGTGGCATCGACTTTCGGATAGGCCGGTCATCGCTCCGGAGGGCGACGGCTGGGAGTCGGCAGGCACATTCAATCCCGCAGTCGTCATGCGCGATGGCAAGATCGTCATGCTTTACCGCGCGCAGGATAAGCAGGGGACATCGAGGCTTGGATATGCCGAGAGCGAAGACGGAATTCACTTCAAGCGGCGGAGTCAGCCGGTTCTAAGCCCTGAGGAAGACTACGAAAAGGACGGCGGAATGGAGGATCCGCGTCTTGTTCGGTTCGGCGACACGTATTACCTGACCTATACCGGTTACAACAAGATAGACGCACAGCTATGTCCGGCGACCTCGAAAGATTTGATTCACTGGGACCGGAAGGGCATCATCCTTCCGGCTAATAAAGGCAACTGGAATGTGAAGTGGACCAAGTCGGGCGCAATCGTGCCAGAGAAGGTTAACGGGAAGTACTGGATGTATTTTCTGGGCACGAGCGCAGACGGAAAGGATCAGGCCGGACTGGCCTCATCGAACGATCTGCTGCGTTGGACAGAAGAAACGAAGACTCCGGTCTTGCGGGTGCGTCCCGGACACTTCGACTCGCGAGTGGCGGAACCCGGGCCGCCGCCGATGATCAGGGGCGAGAAAATAATTCTCATCTACAACGGCGCTGACGATCACCTGGTATATCGAACGGGCGTTGCTGCGTTTGATCTGAAAGATCCGCGAAAACTCATCTCGCGCAGCGACGAACCTGTGTTTGCCCCGGAGAAGGATTGGGAGAAAGTTGGGCAAGTTCCGAATGTGGTGTTCGTTGAAGGGATGGTCCGCCGAGGGAGCGAGTGGCTGTTGTATTACGGCGGCGCGGACAAATACGTCGGCGTTGCCGGAGCTCCCGCGGAATCTCCGATTCGCTAAGTCTTGGCGTACTTCAGCCACTTCATGATTTCCGGCAGCGTCGCCCTCTTTCCATAAATCAGAACGCCGATGCGGTAGATTCTCGCGCAGAGAACGGTGAGCCCAGCGACGGTAGCGACCATCAACACAAGGCAAACCGCAATCTGCCACAAGGGTGGTGTCTGCACGACGATGCGCGCATACATCAGGATGGGCGCGAAAAAGGGTATCAGAGACATCCACATGACCGCGGCGGAATCGGGAGTTCGAATCACCGGCATGAGCATGAAGACGGACAGAACGAGCGGAATCACGATCAGAAATTGGATCTGCTGGCCTTCCTGCTCGGTAGTCGTGATGGCTCCAATCGCCGCGTACATCGTGCTGTAGAGCAGGTATCCGAGAAGGAAGAACACGGCGAAGGCGATCATCACGATTGGGGAAATCTGAAGATCACTCAAGTTCGGTTGCATCGCCATGGACGGCAGCGCGATGACGCCGGCCATGATGGTCCAGACCAAAATCTGGGTCAGGCCGACCGCGCCCACGCCGAGAAGCTTCCCCGTCATCAGTTCTGTCGGAGTGGCGGAGGAAAGCAGCACTTCCATGATCCGCGAGTTCTTTTCTTCGAGCACCGAGCGCATGACTGAAATGCCATAGAAGAGAACGGCCATGTAGAGCAACATGACCATCACGAAGATTTCGAGGAAGCGTCCGGTGCCGCTGCCCTTGGCCTCTTTGCCACCTTCGATGCGGACGGGTTCGACTTTGATTGGCGTAAGGATCGGATCGGTCTGCGCGCTGGTCATGCCGGCTTTGGAGAGTTGTTGTTGCAGCGCGATGTGATTGATGGCGGTGCTCAGCCACGATCGTTCTCGGGAACCGATCAGGTCCCGGCTGTTCCAGTCGACCTTGTGCGTCGTAAGAAAGTCGTCGGGCAGCCAGACGAATCCGTCGATCGCGCGATCGCTCACTTTTTCTCGCAACGAGGCGCGTTCGGCATCCGTGGTATTGGAATCGACGTCGATGATGTACTGGTCCTGGGGCTTGGCTTTGGCTTGCTCGCTGCTGGACTCGTCATCATCTTCACTAACTGGAGTCGAGAGGAGTTGCTGCCGGACGGTGCCGCCGAATTGCGCATTCGACGTGACGATAACGATATGCTGCGCCTTGACGCCCATCGATGCTAGTTTGGCAGGTAGCGCCATCAGAACCGTCATGATGGCAGGCAGGAGCAGGGTAAGCACAAGAAACGACCGCGTGCGGACGCGCTGCAGATATTCGCGCTTGATGATGAGCCACGTGTTACGCATTGGACTTGCCCACCGCTTCGATGAAGATTTCTTCCAGAGAGGGTTCCATGATTTCGAACTTGCTCAGCTTGGCGCATGAAGAAGCCGCGCGTAGCAACTCCTGCGCGTCGGCTCCGGAGGCGAGCCGTACTTCGACATAATTGCCGTAGTCGTTGAAGGACTGGACCAGTTTTGGATCGTTCAGGAACCGGGCATCTCCTTCGTATTTGATCTGCACGTTGATCCGGCCGTATTTGGCCTTGATTTGGGTGAGTTCGCCCTCGAGAACGGCGCGTCCATGGTTGATCAGGCAGATCGATTGGCAGAGCCGCTCCGCCTGGTCCATCCTGTGCGTCGAGAGCAGAATCGTATTTCCATTCTTCGCGAGTTCCAGCACCGCGTCTTTGAGTCCAACGGCGTTGGCGGGATCGAGGCCTGAGAACGGTTCATCCATGATGATCAGCTTCGGATCGTGAAGGATCGCGCCAATGAACTGCACTTTCTGTTGCATGCCCTTCGAGAGTTCCTCGACCTTCTTGTCCGTCCACGCGGTGAGTTCGAACCGCTCGCACCACTTGCGCGCCCTTGCCGTCGCGTCGCTACTGCTCAAGCCCTTTAGTTGAGCGAGAAAGACGAGATGCTCCATGACTTTCATCTTCTTGTACAGGCCGCGCTCTTCGGGCAGATAGCCGAATTGATCCATGTGCGCACGCGAGAGAGGTTCGCCGAAAACCGAGATCTGGCCCGCATCGGGCACAATGATGCCCATGATCATGCGGATCGTGCTGGTTTTTCCTGCGCCATTGGGACCCAGCAGTCCATAGATGCCGCCAGGGCGAACGCGAAGAGAGAGATCGTTTACCGCGACGAACTCGTCGTAGCACTTGCGGATCTTTGTCAGCTCAACCGTAGGCGCGGTCGCCGAGGCCGAGGCGGGACCTGCGGACTGGGCGATGGGAACTTCCATTAGATTCATAAATACCGCCGTTTGGGGGGAACTGAGATCATAGCGGTAAGGGGAAAATTCCGCCATCTGTGGTTCGAATTATCTCGCTCGCTTGACCCTCGCCGCGAAGGTCCCTACCATCAATTGGGGCTCATGCGATTTCCTCTACTTTCCTCCTGTGGGCGAATGCCCGCCCGGCGCGCTCTCCTCTGCGGATGCTTGCTGTTCTCAGCCGCCTGGCTATTGCCGCAGCAAGCGAAACATGAGTCGCCTCGAAAGATTGCAAACTTCACCGACATCGCAGAAAAAGCTGGCCTGAGTGCACAAAACATCTTTGGCGGAATCGATACGAAGAAATACATCATTGAGACGACTGGCAACGGCGTCGCAATTTTCGATTACGACAACGATGGCTGGCCCGATATTTTTCTTGTAAATGGGACGAGGCTCGACGGCTTCCCGGAAGGGAAAGGTCCGACAAACCGGCTTTATCGCAATAACCACGACGGCACCTTCACCGACGTGACCGCTCAGGCGGGGCTCACTGCGACGGGCTGGGGACAAGGCGTTTGCGTTGGTGACTACGATAACGACGGCTGGGAAGATCTGTACATCACTTACTACGGCAAGAATCGGCTGTATCACAACAATCACGGCGTCTTCACCGAGGTAGCAGAAAAGGCCGGCGTGGCTGGATCGGGCAAGGCATGGGGCACGGGTTGCGCCTTCGTCGATTACGATCGCGATGGACGCCTCGATCTGGTCGTCGCCAATTATGTCGACTTCGATCTGGCAACGACTCCCGCGCCGGGCGAGCGCCCTACATGCATCTGGAAAGGCGTTCCGGTCATGTGTGGTCCTCGTGGCCTGGCCGGCGCGAGAAATATCCTGTATCACAATCGCGGCGACGGAACATTTGAGGACGTTACGGCGAAGGCGCACATCGACCGCACGGATGGACATTACGCGTTTAGCGTGTCGACGCTCGACTTCGACGAGGATGGATGGCCTGACATCTTCATCGCCTGTGACAGTACGCCCAGCATTCTGTACCGGAATAATCGCGATGGAACTTTCACGGACATTGCAGTCACGGCGGGCGCAGCATTCAACGAGGACGGGCGCGAACAGGCTGGCATGGGCTCGACCATCGGAGATTACAACGGCGATGGCCATCTGGATATTTTCAAGACGAATTTTTCCGACGACACATCGACGCTCTACAAGAACAACGGTGATGGAACTTTCACGGATGCGACTACGTCGGCCGGCTTAGGCCTTTACACTCAATACCTCGGCTGGGGAACGATGTTCCTCGACTTCGATAATGACGGCTGGCCGGATTTGCTCCTCGTGAACGGACACGTGTATCCCGAGGTTGATAGCCAGCATTTGGGCAGCAGCTACAAGGAGCCGCGCATTTTGTTTCACAACAACGGCGACGGGACTTTCAGCGATATATCTGCATCGGCGGGACCGGCGATTACGACAGCGGCTTCGTCGCGCGGACTGGCTGTCGGAGATCTGTGGAACGACGGGCGAATGTCGGCAGTCATCAACAACATGAACGCGGAGCCCAGCCTGCTGGTGAACGATGTGAAGAACGGTAATCACTGGATTGTCATTCATGCGGTCGGAACGAAGTCGAATCGCGATGGCATTGGAGCTCGGATCCGCGTGAAGACATCGACTCGCATTCTTGTGGATGAAGTCCGCAGCGGGTCGAGCTACATTTCGAACAGCGATCTGCGCGTGCACTTCGGGCTGGGAAAAACTGACAAGGTCGAGTGGGTCGAAATTCGATGGCTGAGCGGACTGACCGAACGATTTGTGAACCTGGCTGTCGATCAGATCCAGACGCTCAAAGAAGGCTCCGGCGAACCTGTTCCGCCTGGAGCGAAGAGTTCGAAGTAGGATTATTTTGCAGGCTTGGAAGGTTTTGAAAACTGCATGGTTCGCGAGATCCCCTCGCCTTCTTTGACGTAGACGACCTGATTTACCTTCACATCTTTGAGAGTGTCGACTTGACCGCTCGGCCAGCGAATTTCAAGCACGTCGACCTTCTCCGCCTTGCCCAGGCCAAAATGAACGCGGAGATCGTTCTGCGAGAAATAGCCGCCGCCACTGCGGACTTCGTCGATCTGACGATGCGGCTTCGACTCTCCTGGAGGACGTGTCTCGCAAACGATGCGAGCGCCAATGCCGCTACGATTTGATTTCGTTCCGATCGTGCGGACCTTGATCCAGTTGTGACTGAGCTTCGAGTCACAGCGAAGCAGTTGCGGGTAGTCGTTCACCGTATTCACAACGACATCGATGTCGCCGTCGTTATCGAAGTCGCCAAATGCGGCACCACGGGAAGGGCTCGGCTGGGAGATTCCCGGACCCACTTGGAACGAGACATCGGCGAAGTGGCCGTTGCGGAGATTCTGATAGACCAGCTTGCGCTGCGCGTAACCAGCCTCTGTTTTCAACTGCTCGACTTCGGGATAGACGTGGCCGTTGCAGATCAGAATGTCGGGCCAGCCATCGTTGTCCATGTCGAAAAATCCGCAGCCCCAGCCGAGATACTGCGTGTGTGCGCCCAGTCCGGCGGTGAATGTGGCGTCTTCGAAATTGGCGCCGCCCAAGTTGTGATAAAGCGAAGGCGTGTCTCCGGCAAAGTTCGTTTTGACGATGTCGAGGTTGCCGTCCATGTCATAGTCAGCAGCGGAGACGCCCATGCCGGCTTGCGGCTTGCCGTCGGGGCTGAGTGCGCATCCGGCTTCGATGGCGATGTCCTGAAATTTCCCATTCTTCTTGTTCTGATAGAGAGCGCTGGGCGTGGAGTCGTCGGCGACGTAAATGTCGGGCCATCCATCGTTGTCGAAGTCGGCCGTCAGCACGCCAAGGCCATAGGTTCCGTTGGCCCCGAGAACGCCTGATTTTTCTGAGACGTCGGTGAAAGTGCCATCGCCGTTATTGTGAAACAGAATATTCTTGCCACCCATTAGACCCGGCGGTCCACAGGCGACCATCACGCTTTTGTACAGGCACGGACCGGATTCAGGTACGGGAGCCGTTGCGAGATCCATGTCGATATAGTTTGCGACGAACAAGTCGAGATGACCGTCACGATCGTAGTCGACAAAGGCGCAGCCGGTGTTCCAACGCTTTCCATTGCCTGCTATGCCAGCCTTGTCGCTGACGTCGGTGAAGGTTCCGTCGCCGTTGTTGTGATAAAGCACGTTCTTGCCGAAGTAGGTGACGAAGAGATCGTCCCAGCCGTCGTTGTCGTAGTCACCGACACAGCATCCCTGGCCCCAGCCGTAATGCGCGACTCCGGCTTTCGCGGTGACGTCGGTGAAGGTTCCGTCGCGATTGTTGCGGAATAGATGCGAAGTTGGCTGGCTGCCGGCGGGGAATCCTTCGAGGCGCGTTCCATTGACCAGGAAGATGTCAAGCCATCCGTCGTTATCGTAATCGTAGAAGGCGGCTCCGCAGCCGGTGGTTTCGAGCAGGTACTTGTTCTTATGCTCGCCGCCGTAAATCGTTTTCGCGTTGAGGCCGGATTCGCGTGCAACATTGAGGAAGGTGATGCCGAGATCGGATGCTAACGGATCTGGTTTCGGCGAAGCGGGATTTTGCGGAGCGGCGCGCAGCCATTTTGGCCGCGCCATCGCGAGAACGCTCTCGAACGAAAGCACGAGCGCCGACCGGCTGAGTGATTTCAGAAAAACGCGGCGTGAAGGAAACAAGAGGTTGCTACCTGGCCCGCTTGGCTCGTGCTAGAATTCGCCCCTTACCTCTTATATTCAAGGGACCCGCGATTTTGCAAGCTTCGGCGGGCCCCGTTTCACGACCGCCATGAATTCTTGCTCATCATCCCAAAGAAAATCGAAGACTGCCGGAGCGAACGCTCGACGGTTCCTGAGGCTGTGTGTTCTTGTCGTTGGCCTCGCCGGGAGCGTTTTTTCGGCTGCACAATCGTCCGGACCGTCGCTGGAATTGAGTCGAACTATTCGCAGTTGGGAATTTCTTCCCGTTGTGGGGACTCGCGCCGGGCTCTTCGGCAGTGAAACCGGGCGCCTCGAAGCCTGGGTTTATCCACTGAAGATTTTTCGCGAATTTCACCTGACGTTTCACGTAGGGGGTCGCGCCCTTCCGGCGGAAAGTTTGGCGCGGACGCTGACTGTTCGTCCTGAGTCGGCGTCAATACTTTATGCCGGTGATTCCTTCCGCGTGAAAGAAACGCTCTGCGTCCCGGTGAACGAAATGGGCGCCGTCATTCTCTTCGAAGTCGAAACCGAGGAACCGCTGGAGATTGAGGCTGCTTTCATCGGTGATTTTCAACTGGAGTGGCCGGCTGCGCTGGGCGGAACGTACTTCGACTGGGACCCGAAGGAGCACGCCTTCGCCTTTGGCGAAGAAACCAAAAAATATGTGGCGCTCGTGGGTTCGCCGAGCGCAGGAGACGCTCATCTCGCTTATGAGACCAACTATTCATCGTCCGAAGAGAACTCTTTTCGCCTCGGAATGAGCCAGAAAGGAAAGGAGACGAAGGAGTTAATCATCGCGGGCTCGGTAACCGGGGTTGCCGATGCGGTCAAGGAATACCAGCATCTGGAGAATTCCCATTCAGATGCGATCCGCGATTCGGCACAGTACTACCAGAGTTATCTCGATCGAACCGTCTCTCTCGAGTTGCCTGATTCCAGTCTGCAACAAGCATATGACTGGGCGCGTGTCAGCACGATTCAGGGTTTGGTGACGAATCCGTATTTAGGCACTGGGCTTGTCGCCGGCTATCGAACTTCGGGAACGAGTCAGCGTCCGGGCTTTGCATGGTTCTTTGGACGCGACTCGCTCTGGACATCGTTTGCCCTCAACTCTGAAGGTGATTATTCAACCACCCGCACCGCCCTCGATTTCATCAGCAAGTTCCAGCGTGAGGATGGCAAGGTTCCGCATGAGATTTCGCAGAGTGCGAGCCTGGTGCCGTGGTTTAAGGAATATCCGTATCCTTACGTCTCCGCCGATGCCACGCCGCTTTTGATCATCGCGATGAATGATTATGCAGTGCAAAGCGGTGACTTGGATTTTGTACGCGGGAAGTGGGACAACGTTTGGCGTGCTTATCAGTTTCTGCGATCGACCTACGATGCGCAAGGATTTGCGCAAAACTTTGGCTTCGGCCACGGATGGGTCGAGGGCGGCCCGCTTTTGCCGGTGAAGAACGAATATTACCAGGCTGGGCTTGGAGTAGAGGCATTGCACGCGCTGTCGAATCTCGCCCGCCTTCTGGGCAAAGAGGACGTGAGCAAGCAAGTTGCTGCCGAATTCGACGACAGCAAGCCGGCTCTAGACAAGGCTTATTGGGATCCGGATCTAAAAAGCTATTCCTTTGCACTGAAGCAGAACAATGAGCGATCCGATGAGGCGAGCGTACTGACGACCGTGCCGATGTGGTTTGGCTTGGCAGAGGACGATCACGCCGATCAGACTATCACTCGCCTCGCCGGCGAAGATCACCAGACCGATTGGGGTATGCGCATTATTTCGAACACGTCGAAGGCGTACAACGGTTCCGGCTATCATTTCGGCGCTGTCTGGCCGCTGTTCACGGGATGGGCATCGGTCGCCGAATACCGATACCACCGGCCATTCCCGGCATATTCGAATCTGCGAGACAACGCGCTGCTCGGCTTTGAGGGATCGCTCGGCCACTTCACCGAAGTTCTGTCGGGAGATTACAACGACTCGTTTTCGACGAGTTCGCCGCATCAAATATGGTCGGCGGCGATGGTAATCAGCCCGATCTTGCGGGGCATGTTTGGGTTGCAAAGCGACGCGGGAAAACACGAGATCACCTTTGCGCCGCATGTTCCTCCCGATTGGACTTCGTTCGCGATCCGGAACATTCACGCCGGCGCGGTCGGGCTCGATTTCCAATATCGCAAAACCGTCGGGAGTGTCTCACTTGTAGTGAAGCGAACGGGAAGTGGCGATTGCTGGATCGAGTTCTCTCCGGCGATCAGCTTGCGAACTAGAGTGGTCGGAGTGGAAGTGAACGGGCGGCCGATTCCCTTCAAGGTTCATCCCAATCAAAACGATCAGCATGTCGAGATTCGATTTCCGGTGTATGGCGGGCCCACTACGGTCGTTATACGCATGAAGAACGATTTTGGGTTGACGCTGACAAATGAACTTCCGGCCCTCGGCAGTTCGAGCCGCACACTGCGGGTTATCTCTCAATCGTGGAATGGCTCAAAGACCGCACTGACGCTGCTGGCTTCGGGATTGTCTGGCCAGTCGTATGAAGTATCGGTCTGGAATCCTGCCGAGATTTCATCCGTCGAAGGTGGAGTCCTTACGAGACAGGGCAAGCTGGAGATTCGGATTCCGCAAGGGACGGCAGATTCCTACGCCCGGCAAACCGTTGTGCTGCATTTCGGACACTGAAGCGCAACTTCGAAAGACAGACCCGAGAAGCGTTACACTGCTATAGTGGCGCTGATCCAGTGGTCCACCTACTCTCGTCAAGGACCTCTGGTCAGGCGGAAGATGGCGGCAGGATGCACGAGCTCTCGATTGCCATGGGGATTGTGGAAGCGGCAACGGACGAAGCGGAGCGGCGCGGCGTCCGGGTGAGCGGAGTGCATCTCCGGCTGGGCGCGCTTTCGGGGGTCGTGAAAGATGCCCTGCTGTTTTCGTACGAGGTCGCGTGTCAGGACACTCCGCTCCAAGGCTCGCGCCTGATTGTGGAGGATGTGCCGGTCGCGGTATTTTGCCCGCAGTGTAAGGAGCAACGACTGCTGCCGTCGTTGCAGTCGTTCGCCTGTCCGGAGTGCGGAACTCCGAGCATGGATATACGGCAAGGGAAAGAATTGGAAGTTTTCGCGTTGGAGGTAGAAGAATGAGCGAGCCGCGCCTGCTGGAAGTTCGCCGGAATGTTCTCAAGCAAAACGACATCATCGCGCGAGCGCTGCGCGAACAATTCCGCGAGACCGGGGTTTTCGTGGTCAGTCTGGTTTCGAGCCCGGGATCGGGAAAGACGACATTCCTCGAAAAAACTTTGACGCAACTGCAGCCGCGCTATCGAGTTGCTGCGCTGGTTGGAGATCTCGCTACCGAAAACGATGCGGTACGTCTGGCGCGCAGCAAGGCTCCGGTGAAGCAAATCACGACTGGAACGCTGTGCCACCTCGAAGCTGCGATGGTGCAGAGCGCAGTGCAGGCATGGGATCTTCATCAGCTCGATTTTCTTTTCATTGAAAATGTGGGAAATCTTGTCTGCCCTTCTTCCTACGATCTCGGCGAGAACCTTCGCCTTGTCTTGATGTCGGTGACCGAAGGCGAGGACAAGCCGCTGAAGTATCCAACGATCTTCAACAGCGCCGACGTGGCCGTGATTACGAAAAATGAGCTGGCCGATGCGGTGGAGTTCGATTGGGGCGCGGCGCGCAAGAGTATCGAATCGGTGCGGCCCGGAATGAAGATCTTCCGGCTCTCGGCAAAGACCGGCGAGGGCATGGAGAGCTATCTGGAATTTCTCTTGCAGCAGTTGTCGGAAAAACGGGCCGTCGCGCAGACTTAGCTAAAAATCAAATCAGCCACAAACGACGAAGTTCCACGAAGGGATTCGTCAGCCCCGCGGCACCTGGCTGAGCGCGTACAGCGTTCGCCCCACGTAGGTGATCAGCAGCGCCAGTACACACGCCATCACAAGCGGGCGATAGCCGGTTTCAAGCAGGTCTGCGAGAACCCCGGCGACAAAAATGAAAATGAAGGGCATTGCAGCCATGAAAAATCCTGCACCCGCAACGTGGGGATGCGCCATCGCCAACAGCAAAAATGCAACCGCGACCAATAGAGGCGCAGTGTTACCGAAATAACGCGTGCGCGGCCAGATGGCATAGGTTACGGCGACGACGGGCAGCGCAACCGCGAGCGCGGGGCACGCTCGCCCGATCTGGACCGCGACCTGCTTATAGACTCCGAGAACAGTGAAGCCTCGCCATGTAGATCCCCAGAATTCCGCGTTCTGCAACGCCTGCCAAAAAATGTGTGCGTGAAAGAAATACGCCGCGAAAAACAGCACAAATCCCACCCCGCAGGCTGCGAGCCAAATGACCAGCCCTGCCCGCTGCCGGACAGGCGCGACGTACAGAAGAAATCCCAGAGCCATGGGCACGACAACAATCAGCGAGAATTGCGAGCCAACGGCGATGGCGATCGATATCCCAAGGAGAACGATCCGCCGCCAGTTCCACAGCACGACCTCCCGCGGAGCGTACAAGGTGTGGGCCACTGCAATCGCGGTGAATATAGTTCCGAACGCTCCCCAAGCGGCGAGGATCTCGGGTTCCGTATGCCAGGCGGCGCTGGCCTGAACTAACGATGGCGAGAAGGAGTAAAAGGTCAGTGCGACAAAGCCACCGGTGTTTCCGCAGAGCCGGCGCGCAACATACCAGAGAGAAGCTCCGAGCAACAGGCCGCACAAAAGGAATGGCAGCCGCGGAAGCCATCGCCAGTACACGGCAGTTTCCGCCTCGAGGTCGTGGGGCCATGCCAGCAGCGGAGCGGCCGAGACCAGGTAGATCAGCGGCGAATGCTCGGTTTCATAGCTGCTAATGTCGGTCTCAAACGGATTCCGCATGGATTCCAGGGCAGGCTCGCTGAAAGGAGCTCCAGCGATGCCGCGTCCTCGCCACTGCTTCCATCCTTCGCCAATGCGGATTGCCTCCTGTGCCTCAAGCCCATGAAAATCACCTAGTTCGGCATGAACCAGCCATATCGCCTGTCCGAGAAAGGCCAGAAGCAATAATCCGGCGAGAAACTGCGGACGGCCGAAACGGTCGCGCGTGAAATATGGACGCATAATCCCGAGCCGAGTGTTTTACCATGGCGGAGGCTGTTAGAGGAAAGTTCTCGAATGAACGATCTTGGAACGAGGCAGGGAGGCGGACCGGAACCTCCGCCAGCGCCGAAGTCCTCAGGCCCGGAATTCCGTGCAGCTACTTCCGTTTCTTATGTTCACACACTGTTCATTGGGCCGGATGGTCTTCGTCCCGGGTGGGGATTCGCCTTCTACGTAATTGCATTTCTGGTGCTGCAGGTGATCGCTGTGGATCTGGCGTGGTCTCATGATTTCGGCGCCAGCGGACTGTGGAACTCGCTGCTCGAAAACGTTGGAAGCCTCGTCGCGGCAATCATTCCGTCGATTATTTTGGCCCGAATGGAACATCGAAAGTGGGGAGTCTATGGGCTCCCCGGCAGGTCCGCATTCGGCAAGCAGTTCTGGGTTGGCCTTCTCTGGGGCTTTGGAGCAATCAGTTTTCTCATCTGGGCGCTGTATGGTCTGCACTGCTTCACATTTGGACGCATCGTTTTGCACGGAGCCCGCGTTCTGAAGTTTGCCGCTTTCTGGGGATTGGCATTTCTGCTGGTGGGGTTCTTCGAAGAATTTCTTTTTCGCGGATATACGTTGTTCACCTTCGTTCGAGGCGTGGGCTTCTGGCCCGGAGCGGTCACGCTATCGTGCGCCTTTGGCCTGGTTCATCTTCGCAACGGGGGAGAACAGTGGGAAGGACTGCTTGCGGCCGGATGCATCGGATTATTCTTCTGTCTCACCTTGCGGCGCATAGGCACGCTGTGGTTCGCAGTCGGATTTCACGCTGCGTGGGATTGGGGCGAGACATTCTTCTATTCGGTGCCCGACAGCGGCCTGGTGTCGCCGGGACACTTACTCAGTTCTTCATTGGGAGGACCGAAGTGGTTAAGTGGAGGCGCGGCGGGACCGGAAGGCAGCATTCTCTGCCTGATCGTGATCGCGATGACCTGGATCATGTTTGGCAAAGTGTATCCGAGGGCGGCGGCTACTTTAGAGAGTTAGCTTCGTGTGCTGACGATTAATTCGTTTCATTTGCGGAAGCCATTGCAGCCAAGCTTTGGAATGCCCCCCGGATCGGCCTCGCTACACCCTATACTGACGGAATGACCTCAGAAGCCGACCTGTTAGTTGCTCTACGGCGCTACTGGGGTTACAACGCGTTCCGGCCGCTGCAAGAGCGGGTTGTCAAAAGCCTGCTCGCCGGGCACGACACCTGCGTCGTCATGCCGACCGGTGGAGGAAAATCGCTCTGCTACCAGCTTCCCGCAGTGATGTCCGGCAAAACCGCCGTTGTCATTTCTCCTCTGATCGCGCTCATGCAGGATCAGGCGGCGCAGCTTGCCCAGATGGGCATTCCGGCGGCGGTTCTCAACAGTACACTGACGAACGAAGAACAGACTAAAGTCATACGGCAGGCTCGCGAAGGCGCTTACCGCCTGCTGTATCTTTCGCCTGAGCGCCTGCAACGCGCAGACACGATCGGCTGGTTGCAGCGCGTTCCGATTGGGTTCTTTGCCATCGATGAGGCGCATTGCATCTCGGAGTGGGGACACGAATTCCGGCCGGAATATCGCCAGTTGAATCGTTTGCGTGGTACGTTTCCTGATCGGCCAATCGCCGCATTCACGGCTAGCGCAACGCGGCACGTGCGGCATGACATTCTGGCGCAGCTCCAGCTCAAGAACCCCGACAAGTATATTGCCAGCTTTCATCGGCCGAACCTGCGCTATCTTGTCCGCGAATGCGGCAGCGCTGAGCAGTTGTCGCTACTCATGACAGCGCTTGAAAGTTACGGCGATGGAAGCGTGATCGTCTATTCGCCAACCATCAGCCGGGTGGAAGAGACGGTAGATTTCCTTGAGAACAAGGGAATCGCGGCAGTCCCTTATCACGCGAAAATGCAGACCGACGACCGGCGGCGAAATCAGGAGCGATGGATGTCAGACGAGGTTCGGGTGCTGGTAGGCACCATCGCGTTCGGGCTGGGCATCAACAAGGCCACGGTCCGCGCCGTGATTCATCTCGCACTGCCGAAGTCCATTGAACAGTACTATCAGGAGGCCGGACGCGCAGGACGCGACGGCGACCCGGCCGACTGCGTCTTGCTTTGGCGGAAACAAGATGCCGGATTGCTCGGCTATTTCGCAAATCAGATTCTTGACTCGGCAGAACGCGACCGAGCGTGGCAGCGATATCACAAGATTCGCGCCTTTGCCGAGTCCGGAGAATGCCGGCACAAGCAGATTTGCACTCATTTCGGCGAGACTCCCAAGTGGAACTCCTGCAGAGCCTGCGATGTTTGTGGAAGCACGCCGGAGTGGTTCACGCTGGAGGAGAGCCGGGCGGCCGTCCGGCGCAGCGCCAGCGGAATTTCGGCGGGCCGGAAGGCGATTGCTCCGGGCTCAGAAGCCCAACTCGATGCCGAATTGCTCGAGTATATGCGCCAGTGGCGGCGAACACTCGCCAAAGAGCAGGGCGTGCCTGCTTTCGTCGTGTTGCACGACAGTACGTTGCATGAAATCTGCCGCAGACTTCCTGCATCGCTTTCTCAGTTATGCACCATCACAGGCATTGGCGAACGCAAGGCTGACATGTACGGTCCCAGGATCCTCGCGGCCCTTCAGCAGTACCGCAATGGCGCGAGAGCAGCCGCTCCGCCGGTAAAGAAGACAATGCCCGCTCTCGAAACCTTACGGCTGCTACAAGAAGGGAAGACGGTAGCCGAGATCGCGCAGATTCGCGGCCGGCAGATCGGAACGGTCGTAAGTGCCGTAACTGCGCTTGTCGAAAGTGGGGAAGTCGAATTCCGCCCCGACTGGATTGACCGCAACAAACTGGCGGTCATTGAAGCAGCTTGTACCCGCATCGGGCTGGAAAAGATCGAGCGCCTCAGGGAATTGAAGGATGTCCTGCCCCCGGAAGTCACTTACGACGAGATGCGCTTGGTCTTGGCTCACCTACGGCGGGAGCAAGCTCGAAGAAAAGCCGAAATCTCCGCCTAGGACCAATGCACTACTGAGACCTTGGGCTTGAATTTCCGGAGTTTTATTTCTGCTTGTCCTGATATCATAGCCAAAAGACTGGTCAATCCTCGGACCTCGACAGTCCTGCCGATCGCAGGCTGTTTTCATCAAGGTTTAAACCACAATCGGGCGTAAAGATATGGGGACTCGTACTACTCTTTCAGCAAGAATCTCCGGAAGCGTGGCTTTACGCTACACCCTTGCAATCCTCTCGGCCTTCATCGCTCTGCTGGCGTGTCTTTTTCTTCAGCCGTTCTTAGGGATAGCAGGGGCCTATCTTCTCGTTTTCCTGCCCGTCGCCTTTTCGGCCTGGTACTGCGGAATTGGGCCGTCGATTGCTGCGGTTGTCATCGGATTGGCAGGAGCAACCATCGGATTCGAGCCGAAAGTCCATTCTTTTCCCCGCCCGGACCTGGACTCATCGATCAGCATGCTTGTATTCGTGTTGTCATCGTTTGTGGTCATGGCTCTGGGCGAAGCGCGGTTGCGTGAAAACGCAGCCCTTCATCATGCGCAGGGAGAACTCGAACTCCGGGTGCGGGAACGGACTTCCGACCTCGACGCTGCCAATCTCGGTCTGCGCGATCTTTCCACCCGTTTGATGAAACTGCAGGATGAAGAGCGGCGCCGCATCGCCCGCGAATTGCACGATAGCGTCGGGCAGACTTTGGCGGCTTTGGCGATGAATCTTGCCCTCGTGCGAACTGACGTTGAGCGGCTATCGAAAATTGCGAACGCACTCACCGACAGCGAAAGCCTGGTTCGCGACATGAGTACCGAAGTCCGGACGATCTCCCACTTGTTGCACCCTCCGCTTCTCGATGAAGCAGGGTTATCCTCGGCAATTCGCTGGTACGGCGACGGCTTCGCCAAGCGTAGCGGAATCAAAGTGGACATCGATGTTCCCGAGGATTTGCAACGTTTGCCGAGCGAAATGGAAACCGCTATTTTTCGCGTCGTGCAGGAATGTCTCACCAACATTCACCGTCATTCCGGCAGCGCGCTTGCTCGAATCCGCGTGCGCCGGCATGACGATCACGTTTCGGTGGAAGTCGAAGATAAAGGCAGAGGCATTTCCCCGGAAAAACAGGAAGAAATGGCGACCACCGGAACTCCGGGAGTTGGCATCCGAGGAATGAGAGAGCGAATCCGCCAATTGGGGGGGAGGCTCGAGATCGAATCCAGCAATAAAGGAACGCTGGTGAAATTGCAGCTTCCCGTCGGCGATACGCCGATTGGAGACGCCGTCGGAACCGTTCCGGCGGCTGCGGCTTGATGAGATTGATTTTTAGGACGCGCAGGCGGATTTGATGAGCTGTGCAGCAGCGTCCCTGCCGGAACGAACGCAGTCCGGCACGCCAATTCCACGATAGGCATTGCCGGCAAGAGCGAGCCCCGGAAGTTTCTGGCGCAATCGTTCAATCCGATCCAGACGATCGAGATGTCCGACGCCGTATTGCGCCATTGCCGACTTCCACTTGTAAATGCGCGCGAAGAGCGGTTCGGCCCGCAATCCGAGAATCTCGTGCAATTCATTGCGAACGATGCCGACGATCTGATCGTCGCTTAGGGGCCATACATTTTCGGCATTGCTTCCCGCGAAAAAACAGCGCAGCAGCGCGCGATCTTCCGGCGCGCGGTGAGGGAACTTGTTGTGCACGAAAGTCGCTGCCAGCAGCTGCTTGCCTTCGCTCCGGGGAACCAGAAATCCAAAACCCGGAGGAAGCGAGCGGCGGACATCTTGATCATACCCGAGGCCAACCGTGATCGATGACGTGTATCGAATCGCGCCGAGTTCGGTCGAAAGATCCAGACTTGCCATGCGAAGCACGTTGGCGGCAGCGAGTGCCGGAAGAGCGATGATTACCGCATCGAAGTGGTCCGAGTTCAAGCCAGCCGACACAATCCATCCGCCGGCTTCGGGCTGGACGGCATCAACCGCCGCATTCGTCACGGTGCAAGCCGGCGTGAGGCGCGCTACGACGCTTTCCGCAAGATGCTGCATGCCATCTTTTAAAGACGTGAAAAGCGGAGGAGCCGTTCTTTTCGGACCAGCCCGCATTTTTTTGCGAGCGGCAAGCATGGCGCGCCCCAGGCTGCCGTGGGTGCGCTCCATTTCCGCGAAGCGGGGCAAGACGGCGCGGACGCTCAGATTCGCGGCCTCGCCGCCGTATACGCCTGAGAGTAGCGGGTCGGCCAGGCGATCGACCATCTCGCTGCCGTAGTGGCGCTCGACGAACGCGGACACCGATTCGTCGTGGTCCGCGGCACGCGGGGGATGGAAGAGTTCCTGCGTCATGCGCAGCTTTGTCTTCCACGAGAAAAGCGGCGAGAGGCCGGTCGGCAGAATCTTGGTAGGGACCAGAAACATCAGCCCATCGGGCATCTCGACAAGGCGGCCGCGAGTCAGAATATATGTCTTTCGCTGCGCGTCATTCGAGCCGATGAGTTCATTCCCCAAGCCGAGCGAGCGGCATAGGTCCGCAGCCCATGGCTTCTCGGTCACGAACGAGTCCGGCCCCGCCTCGACGATGCAGCCGTTTATTTGTTCAGTGCGAAGGACTCCACCCAGACGCGAGGAAGATTCGAAGAGAACATACTCGACATCGGTACCAGCTTGTCGGCGCTGCTCGATTTCATAGGCGGCGGCGAGACCTGAGATGCCTCCTCCGACAATGGCGATGCGGGTCATGAACGACGGCTTCCGCCGCCCGGCTTTCGGCTCTCGGAAGCCCCGCGTGGCGAGCCCGAATCAGAGGAATACTCCTGAACGAAGCGAGCGAGATTTTTCACGTTCTCGACCGGCGTCTCCGGCAGGATGCCGTGGCCTAAATTGAAAATGTGGCCTGGACGCCCAGCGGCGAGGCGCAGAATTTCCTCGGCGCGCGATTTCAGTTCCTTCCACTCGGCGAAGAGCAGAACAGGATCCAGATTCCCTTGCACGGCGGCTTTGTGATCGATGCGGCTCCAGCCTTCATCCAGCGGGATGCGCCAGTCGAGGCCGATGACATCGGCCCCGCTTTCTTTCATCGCGGGCAGTAGAGTCGCGCTATCTGTTCCGAAGTAAATGATGGGAACGCCCGTCTTCTGTAATTGTTTCACCATTACGGTGACGTGCGGCAGTGCGTAGCGACGATAGTCTTCTAAGCTGAGACATCCAACCCAGCTGTCGAAAATCTGGATGGCATCGGCTCCGGCACGCACCTGATCGGCAGAATAAGCGGTCGTCACGGCAACCAGTTTGCTCATCAATGCGTCCCAGTCGTTGGGACTGTTGTACATCATCTTTTTTGCATGAACGTAGTTGCGCGAGCCGCCTCCCTCGATCATGTAGCTGGCAAGGGTGAATGGCGCGCCGCAGAATCCGATGACAGGGACACGATCAGCGAAATGCTTCGCGACCAGCGCGACCGCTTCGGAGACGTATCCAAGTTCGCTGGCCCGATCCGTGCGAAGCCGCTCTATGTCTTCTTTGCCGCGAACGGGTTTTTCGATGACAGGTCCCTCACCAGCCGAGAAGTGAAACGGCAGCCCCATGACTTCGAGCGGCAGCAGGAGATCGGCGAAAATGATGGCGGCATCTACTCCGAGAATCTCGGCAGCGGTGATTGTGACTTCGGCTGCGAGTTCGGGCTTTTTGCAGATCTCAAGCAGCGAATGTTGCTTTCGAACCGCGCGATACTCGGCCATGTAGCGTCCAGCCTGGCGCATGAACCAGACGGGCGTGCGCTCGGCGGGCTGGGCCTTGCAGGCACGAACGAAGTTGGAATTCGGCGCGGACATGAATCCATGAATTTAGCATTTTTGGCGGCTCCGTGCAGTGATGCCAGCCCCAGGTTTGTGCGAGACTAAGTCAATGCAAATCGAAACCGAGAAGATTGAATTGACGGTGGCGGGCAGTTCGCCCATGGGAGCCTACGTTGCCCGTCCCACCGGCGCCGGCCGGTATCCCGGCCTGATGGTCTTTCAGGAGGCCTTCGGCGTCAACGGCCACATCCGCAAAGTTACCGACCGCTTCGCCGCCGAGGGCTATGTGGCCATCGCGCCGGAACTGTTTCATCGTACTGCGCCTCCGGGGTATGAGGGCGATTACAAGAACTTTCCTTCGGTGATGCCGCACTATCAGGCCGTCACGAATGAGGCTGCGGAAGCCGATGTTCAGGCTGCCTACGACTGGCTGCATTCGAATGCAAAGGTTAAGGCGGACGAAATCTCCTGCGTTGGATTCTGCATGGGAGGCCGCGTTGCGTTCCTCGCAAATGCAGTGGTTCCGATGAAAGCTGCGGTATCGTTCTACGGCGGCGGAATTGCGCAAGGGTTGCTCGACCGGGTTGCGAAGCTGCACGGACCGGCTCTCTTAATCTGGGGCGGGCTCGACAAGCACATCACGCCGGGGCATCGGAAGGCCGTGGCTGATGCGCTTGCGGCACAGCACAAGACCTACGTCAACGTTGAATTCTCGAATGCCGACCACGCATTCTTCTGCGATGAACGATCCGCATATGAGCCGAATGCAGCCCGCCAATCCTGGGCGCTGACTCTGGAGTTTCTGCGGTCGTGAAGACAGCTGGAGTTTTCCTCGGACTTGTTTGCGTGATCTTTGTTACAGCTGCCTTGCAGACGAACCCAGGCACCGAATCGAACAAATCCAGCGCGCCGACGTTCTACAAAGACATTCTCCCAATCCTGCAGGATCATTGTCAGAGCTGCCACCGGCCGGGCGAAGTCGCCCCGATGCCGCTCGTGACTTATGAGCAGACTCGTCCGTGGGCTGATGCCATTGCGCGCGAGACCGGGATGAAGATGATGCCGCCGTGGTTTGCCGATCCGCGGTACGGGCATTTTTCGGATGATCCTTCGCTCACCGATCAGCAGATTGCTGCGATATCATCCTGGACCCAGGCAGGCGCACCCGCAGGCGATGCGCACGACGCGCCGCCTCCGAAAAAATGGGCTCACGGCTGGAATATTCCTCAGCCGGATCTCGTCGTCACGATGCCCAAGCCGGTGCCGATTCCGGCGAAGGGCATTGTCGAGTACACGTACGAAATCGTGCCTACGCATTTCGCTGAGGACCGATGGGTGCAGATGTCCGAATTCCGCCCCGGGAGTCCGTCGCACGTGCACCACGCGGTGGTATACATCCGCCCGCCGGATTCATCGTGGCTCCGGCACGCCCCGGTGGGTGAGCCTTTTACCGCGTCGACGCTCACCGACCCTGTTGAGCAGCGGCAGGCGCACGAAACTACGAGTGATCTGCTTCTTGTGTACGCGCCGGGCAGTTCGCCGGATCAGTGGCCGGACGGAATGGCAAAGTTTGTGCCCAAAGGATCAGATCTGGTTTTTCAGATGCACTACACGACGAATGGTACGGCCGATCAGGATCAAACCAGCATCGGGCTTGTGTTTTCGAAGACGCCGCCGAAGCAGCGCATCATCACGCTGCAATTGAACGATCATGCATTGATCATTCCTCCCGGAGCCGACAATTTCCGCGTCGAAGTACAAGGGACTCTTCCTCACGATGCAACGCTGATGAGCCTGTTCCCGCATATGCATCTGCGAGGAAAGCGTTTTGAATACGACATTGTGCACGATGACGGCAGCGTCGAGGTGTTGCTGCGAGTGAATTACCACTTCCATTGGCAATTGAGCTACCGGCTGGCGCAGCCGAGATTGCTCAAGGCGGGAACAAAGCTGCGCGCCATCGCCTGGTACGACAATTCCAAGAACAACCCGCACAATCCCGACCCGACGAAGACTGTCTACTGGGGCGATCAGACTTCCGACGAAATGATGGTGGGATTCTTTGACGTGGCCGTGCCCGCCGCGATGGATAAATGGCAGTTCTTCGATCGCAGCGGGCACTCGACGGCACAGACTCACTGAGCAGACGTGGGGGCTCAATCTTCTGAAAGCGTCAGCTCTTCCAACTCTGGCCTCGAAGGGCTTGACCCTAACGTCGTCACACCGTAGTCGAAGCCCTTCTCGAATGCCTTCAGGTTCAATTCGCGGAACGACGCGGGCACAGAGTCCGCGACCGCTTTTCGTACGGCGTCTGCGCTCAAAAGCTCGGTGACAGCAGTAAAGAAGCCTACCATCACCGAATTCAACACCATGCGCTTGCCCAATTCTTCGGCGAAGCGCGTCGCCGGAATGCTGTAGACCTTCTTGTCTCGATTAAGATTCGAGACGCGAACCAAATCTTCTTCCACGATGAGCAGGCCGCCGGGCTTCAGATCTTGCGCGAAGCGGTTGTACGCTTCCTGCGACATGATCACCATGATGTCCGGCTGTGTTACGTAGGGATATAGAACGGGCGAATCGGATACCACGAGCTGAGCGCTGCATGCCCCGCCTCGCGCTTCCGGACCGAAGTTCTGCGTCATTGTCGCGAAGCCGTTTTCGTAGATGGAGGCCGCTTTGCCCAGCACAACCGCTGAGAGAATGACTCCTTGTCCTCCAAAGCCCGCGATTCGAATTTCGGTTAGCCGCATACGCACCTCGGAAATGATGAATTCATGATTGTTGATTGCTGAACGAGAATCACCACCAACTGCCAATCAACATTCCTCGCAGCAACATGCTGCCGGTTCGTCTATGTACCTTTCGCCGAGCGCCCCCACGTATTGTTCGCGCATCATCGATTGATAATCGGGACGATCGCGATCCACGAACTTGCCCACAGCGATTTCGCCATTCAATGTGAGGCCGACTTCACCGGTGGGTGCTCCGTTTTTCACTTTGGACTTTTCCTTGTAATACTTCATCGTGTCGAGGCCGTCGCCCATCTTGTTGCGCCGCTGGTAGAGCGTTGGGCACGGCGAAATGACTTCAATGAACGAGAAGCCTTTCTTCTGGAACGCCTCGCTGATCGAGCGTGCCAGCTGCCGTACGTGAAAGGTGGTCCAGCGCGCAACATAGACGGCTCCCGCGGCTTCCACCAGATGCGGCAGATTGAATGCCGGCTCGAAGGTGCCGTAGGGATTCGTGGAGGTCGTCGCGTGCCCCGGCGTTGTTGGCGCGGTCTGGCCGCCGGTCATCGCATAAATCAGATTGTTCACGCAGATGACTTTCAGGTCGATATTGCGTCGCGCCGCGTGAATGAGGTGATTGCCGCCAATGGCGGAGAGATCGCCGTCGCCGGAGTACACCACAACATTCAACTTCGGATTCGCTAACTTCAGTCCCGTAGCGAACGGGATTGCTCGGCCGTGCGTCGTATGGAACGAATCCAGCTTCACATATCCTGCGACGCGGCCCGTGCAGCCGATGCCGGAAACCAGTGCCAGGGATTCCAGATCGATTTTGGATTCGATCAAAGCGCGGGCGAAGGAATTGACGGTCGTGCCGATGCCGCATCCCGGGCACCATATATGGGGCATGCGGTCGGTGCGTAGAAACGGTTCTACGGGATTCACAGTTTCGTCAGCGAGAACGTTCAGCATCGGCTTGCCTCCACGATGGCCTTCAGAATTTCGTCGGGATTGTGCACTCCGCCGCCGGCATGGGGTACGGCGAAGGTCTTCGCCCGACCATTGGCAGCGCGCTCAAGCTCGCGGACCATCTGTCCAAGGTTGAGTTCCGGCATAACGAACGCCTTCACGCGGCTGGCTAGTTCAGCGATTTTCTTTTCGGGAAAAGGCCACGCGGTAATGAGGCGCAGCTTGCCGACGCGCAATCCGCTCTCCCGCGCCATGTCGATGGCGCGCTGGGCAACGCGCGACGTGATCCCGTACGAGACCACCACGACATCCGCGCCATCGAGCCGTTCTTCCTCGAACAGGCAGATCCGGTCGGCGGCGCTGCGGACTTTGTTTTGCAGCCGCTTTACCAGCTTGTCCTGAATCTGCGGCGTCATATTCGGATAGCCGCGCTCGTCGTGCGTGAGTCCGGTGACGTGAAACTTGTAGCCTTCGCCAGCGTGCGCCATCTCCGGTACCATGTCGCCATTCGTGCCGTAGGGAAGATAGTCTTCGATCGACTTACGTGTATGCTTTCGGGGAACGACCTCGATCTGATCCGCGGGCGGAATAACCACTTTCTCGGTCATGTGCCCGACCACTTCGTCCATCATGAACATCACGGGCACACGGAATTCTTCGGCCAGGTTGAAAGCCTTGATCGTCAGGTCGAAACATTCCTGCGGAGAATTGGGGCAGAGCGCGATGATCTCGTAATCGCCGTGCGATCCCCAGCGCGCCTGCATCATGTCGGCCTGGGCGGGCAGGGTCGGCAGGCCGGTCGATGGTCCGCCGCGCTGCACATCGACAAACACGCACGGCGTCTCGGTCATGGCCGCGTAGCCGATGTGCTCCATCATCAGGGAAAACCCTGGCCCGGAGGTTACGGTGAAGGCCTTCGCTCCTCCCCACACTCCGCCCTGCAGCGCAATCGAGGCGGCGAGTTCATCTTCCATCTGAATGAAGCTGCCACCCACGGTCGGAACTCGGGAAGCGAAGCGCTCCACGACTTCCGTGGAAGGAGTAATCGGATATCCGGCGGCAAACCGCGCGCCGGCAGCTAGTGCTCCCTCACAGCAGGCATGATCGCCATCGATGAAGTGTGTCCCGGTCAAGACGCCACGCGGATCGGCTTTCATTTCTCACCTCCCGTGGGTTTTGGAGCTTTTGCTTCAGCGGCCTTGGTGCCGTAGATCGCGAAATCGGGGCAATACATGCCACAGAGATCGCAGCCGCTGCACTTTTCCGGATGCACCACGTGCGGCGGGTGGTATCCCTTGGAATTGAAAGCGGAAGAGAGCGCCAGCACGTGCGTGGGACAGAACTCCACGCAGAAGCCGCAAGCTTTGCAGCGCTCAACAACGATCGAAACACGTCCTTTTGCCACGCGAGCCCCCAGCTGGGAGTAACCATCACTCCGGGTGTTCAACTTCGCAGGATGTGATTATGCGTCGCAACGGGTGCGCCCGTTGTGACGGCGATCACAGATCGCGGTGAGGCGAAG
This sequence comes from Candidatus Acidiferrales bacterium, assembly GCA_035507635.1. Taxonomy (GTDB): domain Bacteria; phylum Acidobacteriota; class Terriglobia; order Terriglobales; family Acidobacteriaceae; genus Sulfotelmatobacter. The sequence continues at coordinate 22,117 of DATJOA010000182.1, read as the reverse complement.
CACCATTGGTCTAGGCTACAGAGATGATGTAACTATCTGTTTAATAAGCACTTATGATTCGGTTTTGAGGCCGGTGGTGTTTCTGATTACAGGCTTATTCGACAACCGAGAGTGATCAAGATCACCGGCGCTTTCGAAATAGCGATGGATTCCATTCTCTGTTGCCGCCCTGTGTACGCCTTGTTTGCCTCAACAGAACGAACCATCTACACTCGGAATTTTGCCGCGACTTCTGGCCGCTTCTGGCCACCCCGGCAGGAGCCCTTTTGGAGATTCTCGACCTCAGGCACTTCTCTTCCGTCGACCTGCGCTCATTGCTTGAGGACGAAACCCAGCTTTGGTCCCGCCTGCTCTCCTGGGACTACTCCGGCTCCGCGGACATGATCCTCCGATACATCGATGCGAAGATCCTGCCGGGTTACGCCGCCGTCGACCGCGGGCGGGTCTTCGGCTATTCATTTTTCGTATACGAAGGCAGCAAGGGCGTGATCGGGGACCTCTATGTTACGAATGGCAGCCGCTTGCCCAATGCTCGCGAAGTCGAGATCAAGCTGCTCACGCATGTGATCGAGACGCTGCAGCAGTCGCCCGGGATACACCGCGTAGAAGCGCAGCTGTTGGCGCATGAGGCCAATGTCGTTTCCCGGCCATTCCTCGAAACCGGATTCCAGCGGCATCCGCGGCTATTCATGGTTCTGACACTCGGAAAAGCCGCGGCGCAGCAATCCACCATTCATCCCGACGTCGAAATCCGGCCCTGGACGGAAGGTGACTATCAGCCTTCGGCGGCGGTCATTACGGCTGCGTATCGCGGCCATGTCGATGCACAGATCAATGATCAATACCACACGCTTAGCGGGTCGCTGCGCTTTCTGAACAACATCGTGCGCTTTCCCGGATGCGGTGTCTTCGATGCGGAATCATCGTTCGTAGCCACCGATCGAAAGTCGAAGGGACTGATCGGCCTGATTCTCTGCTCGCGCGTCCGCCACGACGTGGGACACGTCACTCAGGTCTGCGTCCTGCCGGAATATCGTTCGCGCGGAATCGGAGAGTTATTGCTGGGCGCGACCGAAAGGAACCTGCGCAAGCGGAATTTCTCTTCTCTTTCCCTGACGGTGACAGAGGCCAACAGCAAAGCAGTAGCGCTCTACAAGCGCCTGAATTTCGATTCCAAGAGAGTGTTTGACGCGTTCGTCTGGGAAGGGTGAACAGACCTCAGACCTCAAGGAACGACATTACTCGGAGCCGATGTAAGGCGGGTTCCCGAGAATCGTGTGAGTCGCTCGGCGCCTATCTCCGCAGTAGCCACATGATCCAGCCGGCAACGAAGACTCCGCCAAGAAACATCACAAAGCAATAAGAGCCGTAGCGGACCATGTCACGCACGTTGTCGCGATGCGTGATGCCGAACACGATCGACGCGAAGAAGGCAAATACGAGCGCTGCGCTGAAGTGTGTGAGCGTAATAGTCAAGCGATCAATCCCCAATTCATGCTTTCGGGCCGATTACTGGAAGCTTCACTTCTTTTTCCCGATGGCAATGTGATACGCGTCTGCGACGGCGATGAAGTTCAACAGTCCGGCCACGATCATGAACTTCGTTCCGTAATCGGCGGTTGCAATGGCGATCGCGCCTTGTCCCCAATCGTTGGCCAGCGTCAAAATGTACATCGCGCCGGAACCCACATCTCCGACAAATCCCAGGATGTCGAGAATATCGCCACCATTTGCCTTGTAGATGCGGCCTTGCATGGCGAGTCCCAGCAGGAACATCGTGACAATCGAGACGAACAACAGTAGGCCACGAATCCAGCGCTTCTGGATCATGTGCCCCGCGCCGGGAATCAGCCATCCAATGGCTGGCGCGATCACCGACATGACGTTGATCGTGTCGCTTGATGCAGCTTTCGAATTGCCTACACTCGGATTTGCCATTCAGATGGTCACAATCTCTCGTTGGATTTTCCCGGTCACTTCCGCCGATCTCCCGCGCACCAGCACATTGACCTCGCTGCGCACGCCAAATTCCGGCAGATAGATGCCGGGCTCGATCGAGAAGCAGGAATTGGGAAGAATCTGCCGCTCGTCGTGAATCTCAAGGTCGTCCATGTTGGCGCCATTGGAATGGACGTCGGTGCCGACGGAATGTCCGGTGCGGTGGATGAAATATTCGCCGTAGCCGGCTTTTTGAATGTGCCCCCGCGCGGCCCGGTCAACCTCCCACCCGGCAATACGGCGCCCGGCATGGATGGCGTCGACGACGGTCTTTACGCCTGCATCCCGCGCGTCGCGCACAATGTTAAAGACGTCATGAATTCGCTGCGAAGGTGCTCCGCCGACGAATCCCATCCAGGTTATGTCGTAATAAACCGCGCCCGGAGAGTTCTTTTTGCCCCATACATCCATCAGCACGAGATCTCCTTCGCGAATCGGAACGGGGCGGCTCGCATGCGGCTCGTAATGCGGATTCCCGGCGTTCGCATTGACGGCGATGATCGGCGGGTCGTCGGTGAGCAAGTTCTCCCGCGCGAAAGCGTCCATATACCACTTCTGGATCTCGTGCTCCGTCGTCCCGCCGTTACGGACGCGGTGTCCAATTTCTTTGAAAGCGGCCGCCACAATCGAATCGATGCTGTCGCGCGCCGCGAAATGCGACTGAATCTGCTCGTCGGTCCATGTCGATTCAAATTGCGCCACCAGATCGGCGGAGCTGACGATGTTTTTCCCCAGGCCCCTCAGCAGATCGATCGTGCCGCCATCCACCAGCGATACGGTGAACACGCTGTTGTTCGGCGAATACTGCATCGCCAGGTCGCGATGTTTCGCCAGCATCGATTTGAGTTGATCGAAAAGTTCTTGCCATCCGGAATACTGGCGCTTCTTGCCCGGTAGCGAATCGAGATGTCCAGCCTCGATCTTGTGAACGAGTTTTTCGGGCTCTCCCTCGGCGGGGATGAGGTAAAACCAGCGCCGCGTCACCATCAGGCTCTCGGGTACGCCCAAGATTCGATACGCGATGGGGTCGCGATGATGATGGTCGTAGAACAGCCACGCGTCGATATTGCGTTCGCGCAGCGCAAACTGGATGGCGGCAAGGTCCATGGGCAAACGTCTATTGTAAACAACGTCAGGGAGTTTGGGCCAATCGCGATCCCCGGCTGCAAAGACTCACGATCTCAGTCTCATTACGCGGACGCTTCCTGCGCTCGCCATTCTGCTACACTTTCCTCTTCATCTGGGAGAACGGAACGATGCATAGGAAAGGCCTACTTCTGTCTGGCGCGTGCCTGATCGCGGCAAGCGGATTCTTTATCGGCGCATTGAAAGCTCAACCGAACCTCCCCGCACACGTTCCTGAACCTCAGGCGGCCGGCAGTCAAGCTCCGAAAACGGTCGAGCAACAGTTCAAGAATATCCAGGTTCTCAAGGGAGTGCCGGCCGACGAGCTGTTTCCCACCATGCAGTTCATCACCGCGTCTTTGGGTGTCGAGTGCGACTTTTGCCACGTCCAAGGCGCGTTTGAGAAAGACGACAAAAAGCCCAAGCAGATCGCCCGCAAAATGATGGAGATGATGTTTGCCATCAACGCCGACAATTTCGATCGGCAGCGTCAGGTGACGTGTTACACCTGCCATCGCGGCAGCACGAGGCCCGTTGCGATACCGGTAGTTATGACAGCAGAGAGCGCGACGGCAGTCACCGAGCCGCATGTTCCATCCGAAGCGACTGCAACTGAGCCGAAGCCCTACGCTGGCCCTAGTGCTGACGAGTTGCTCGAAAAGTTCGTCCAGGCCTCAGGCGGCGCGGCGGCCATCGATAAGATTACAACTCGCGTGATGAACGGCACCATCGACTTCGGCGGCAGGTCGATGCCGATCGATATTTACTCCAAGGCCCCCGACGAGCGCATTTCCTACACCCACATGCAAGCTGGCGACAGCGTGACTGCCTTCAACGGGCATGAAGGCTGGCTGGGATTCCCCGGCCGCCCCCCGCGCGAGATGCACGGTAGCGACCTCGATGCAGCCGCAATTGACGCCGACCTTCATCTACCCACGCACTTGAAAAAGATGTTCAGTTCGATGAAGGCTCAAGGGCCGGAGAAGATTAACGGGCAGGAAGCTTACGAAGTGATCGGCGAACGCGAAGGCAACACGCCCGTCGACCTCTATTTCGACAAACAGTCCGGCTTGTTGATACGAATGGAGCGGTACGCCGATACAGCGCTCGGTTGGCTTCCCACCCAGATCGACTACGCGGATTACCGGGAGGCCGACGGTGTCAAAGTTCCTTATCGCTGGACTCTGGCCCGGCCCAGCGGCGTATTCACGATTCAGGTGAGCGAACTCAAGCAGAACGTTCCGGTAGACGACTCGAAGTTCGTCAAGCCTGCCGCTCCTCCGGAGCAGCAAAAAGGCCCGGCCAAATAGGATTTCGGCGGGCCTGCTCAGAGACTCATCCGAGTGGGATTACGGCCGATCGAGCGGGCGACTTTCTCCGCCACTGTGCGCACCGTTTGTGACCACGGCTTCGGCTTCGATCTTGATTTCGACTTCGGCTCCTTCTTTTAACTTGACCTTTTGTCCATCTTCGTTTGTCAGCCGGTTCGGCACTCGAATCTCGCGGTAAAGGTGGTCTGCGCCTTCCACCCCAATTTGCGCTTTTTCCGGTTCTCCGGAGCCGGGATGCGGATGGATGACTTTCTCTACTTTTCCTGGAAGCGTGGTACTCGCCTTGTTTTTCTTATTCGACACAAAAGGGATCCTCCACTTTTGCCCCTTCTCTTCTTGTGCGCAGTTCTGCGCTTGGGACGGGACTCAACGAGCCAGTATCTCCGTGTTTTCATGTACGTGCCATCGGGGAAAGCCTGTAGTCTCGCCGATCGCGCCTCCCCTTCCACGGCGCGCTGATTTGGCCAATCAAAGGTATCCGGTGCGCGATTTTCAATAACAAAACCTGATAGCCACGATAAATAGTTTCGATTTCCGGGAACCTATTCCGAACGGTACATTGAGGCGTCCTTAAATTGAGCCGGACAATCTGCTCGATGGGAGCCATTCTTCCAGTGTCCATCCGAAAAAAGCTGATCACATGGTCGGTGACGGCGCTATTTCTTCTCATGTTGGCCCAGGTCCTTTGGGCGCAAACGGGCTCTTCGGCACCTAGTCCGACAACGGATGTAAGCGCGCGTCTCACGAAACTCGAGGCACAAGCGGCGGATGCCAAAAGTTCTGCCGACAATGCGTGGATGCTCACCTCCGCCGCGCTAGTCCTGATGATGACTGGCCCTGGCCTAGCCCTGTTCTATGGCGGACTGGTGCGCAAGAAGAACGTGCTCGGAACCATGATGCAGAGTTTCGCCCTGATGGCTGTCATCACCGTCATGTGGGCCATCTGCAGTTACAGCCTGTCGTTCGGCTCCGGAACGAGTTTCATCGGAGGATTTCACAACGTGTTCCTGCGCGGCGTGGGAGCTGCGCCTGACGCCGACTACGCCGCCACAATTCCCGCCCAGACCTTCATGGTCTATCAGCTCATGTTCGCGATCATCACGCCCGGTCTGATCGCAGGAGCATTCGCTGAGCGGATGAAGTTCAGCGCCATGCTGGTGTTTATGATCTTGTGGTCGATCATTGTTTACGACCCGATGGCGCACATGGTGTGGGGCAAGGGCGGCCTTCTGAACGCCTCACTGGGAGGAGCTTTTCCGACGCTCGATTTTGCCGGAGGTACGGTCGTCCACATTACTTCAGGGGTGTCGGCTTTGGTCTGCGCGCTGTATTTGGGCAAGCGCGTTGGCTATCCCAAGGAGCCAATGCCTCCACATAGTGTGGTACTGAGCTTTATCGGCGCCTGCTTGCTCTGGGTCGGCTGGTTCGGATTCAACGCCGGCAGCGCCCTGGCAGCCGGAAGCCTTGCCACCAGCGCGTTCGTGGCTACGCATTTTGCAGCGGCAGCCGCCGCGATCGGATGGGCTGGCGCGGAATGGATCCGCAACGGCAAGCCCAGCGTTCTGGGTGGAATCTCCGGAGCCGTGGCCGGCCTGGTCGCCATTACTCCGGCCTCGGGATTCGTAAAGCCGATGCCGGCTTTGTTCATCGGCCTCCTTGCCGGAGTTTTCTGCTACTGGATGGTCGCCAAGGTCAAGGCCAAGTTCGGCTATGACGATTCGCTCGACGCCTTTGGCGTGCACGGTGCCGGAGGAACGCTCGGCGCGCTGCTAACGGGAGTTTTCGCGGTCAGCGCGGTGAATCCCATCTTCAAAGATTCGCAAGGCAATCCGCTGCCCTCCGGCCTGATCGAAGGAAATGCGCACCAGATGCTGAACCAGTTTGTTGGAGTACTTATTTCGTGGGGCCTCGCCATTGTGGGAACTTTGCTGATCTTGAAATTAGTCGATGTCACTATTGGCCTGCGAATATCGGAGGAGGAAGAAGTGCAAGGCCTGGATCTCTCGCAACACGGAGAAGAGGGTTACTATTGGGAGGCGCCGGCATAGTCTGACGGCAGTTTTCGGTTTCAGATAGCTCCACGACCGAGGCAAACAGGACTTGCAAATATCATGACGAAGATCGAAGCAGTCATCCAAAACTCCAAGCTGGAAGCGGTGAAGACCGCATTGCAGGAAATCGGCGTCGAAGGCATGACCGTTCTCGAAGTGCGCGGCCACGGCCGTCAGAAGGGACATACCGAGGTCTACCGCGGCCGCGAATACAGCGTCGACTTGATCCCCAAGACGAAGTTGGAAATGGTTCTGGCCGACAGCTTGGTTGATAAGGCTGTGCAGGCCATTTTGGGGGCAGCCCGCACCGGCAAGATCGGCGACGGCAAGATTTTTCTCTCCCGCATCGACGAGGCGATCCGCATCCGCAACGACGAACGCGGCGAGGGAGCCCTGTAAGAGGATGTGACTTAGGCAGGACTGAATCTTTGGGCAGTGACGATTTTACCGGGACGCGACCGGAAAGCATCAGATTGGCAGTTGCAGTTGCTGCCTCCCCCAAAGGCATATTGGGGAGCGAAATACTTTCATCATGGCAGCGTCCTCATTGATCGGCGAACTACGGGGTTCCATCAACGACGAGTCGGCCCGCATCCAGCGGGAATTTGACTCTACCGGCGACGGCAGAGCCGCAGTCGGTCAGCGAACTGCGCTTGTCGAAGATATTCTCGCCCGTCTCTGGAACGACATCGTCTCCCCCGATCCCGCGCGGCCTGCCAATTTCTGCCTCGTAGCCACCGGAGGCTTCGGCCGCGGCTGGCTCTTTCCTTACTCCGATATCGATATTCTCTTCCTCTTTGCCGATCGCGAGGCCGAGCAGGCTTTCAAGGACCTAGTCCGTCGCTTTTCGCAGGAACTTTGGGATCTTCGCCTGAAGCTGAGTCCAGCCACTCGTTTGCTGGGAGAATGCGACCGCTACGAGGCTAATAACACCGAGTTCACCATCTCTCTGCTTGATTGCCGCTATCTGGCTGGGGATCGCGATCTCTTCCGCCGCTTGCACGACAAAGTCATCCCCAAGCTGGTGATGCGCGAATCCAAAGCCTTGTTGCAGGGATTGGCGGAAGTCACGCGTGATCGCCATACGAAACATGGAATGACTCTGTACCATCTCGAACCGAATCTGAAAGAGGCGCCGGGAGGACTGCGCGACTGGAATGTCGCCAATTGGCTCGCCCTGATCTCTGCCATGGACAAGCTGCGCGACTGGCCCGATGCCAGCTCGCTGCGCGCCCCGGTGCGCAAGCAACTCGACGCCGCCCTCGATTTCCTGATGGCCGCTCGATGCTTTCTGCACTTCCGCAATGGCCGCGATGACAACACCTTGAGCTGGGAGGCGCAGGATCAGGCGGCAGCACGCAGGATCGGCGCGTCGGATGCCGAAGAGCTCTCTGCCGCCGACTGGATGCGGATTTATTTCGGCCATGCCCGCGCCGTTCAGCGCACCGTCGCTCAGTTGCTCGAAGAAATTCCGGAAGCCTGGTCGTCTCTCTACCGCCAGGTTCAAAGCTGGCGCTCCCGGCTCACGACCGCCGATTTTTCCGTCGTGGATGGACTCATCTTTCTGCAGCAGCCGTCGGCGCTACAAGACCCTGAAGTCCTTCTCCGCCTGTTTCATTTCATGGCGCATCACGGACTGAAGCTGAGCGCAACCACCGAGTACCGCATCGAGCAGGCCTTGCCCGCTTTGGCCGCCACCCCGCCCCGCGGTGCCGAACTTTGGCTGTACCTCCAGGAAACACTCCTGCAGCCTTATGCCGCCGACGCGCTGAGAGCCATGCAGTCTTTGCGCTTGCTAACCCTGCTCTTGCCGGAGTTGAAACTGATCGACTCGTTGGTCGTCCGTGATTTCTACCACCGATTTACGGTCGATGAACATTCATTTCTCGCCATCGAAAGCCTGCACCGCCTGAAGCAGTCGCAATCGGAATGGGACAAGCGCTATGCAGAGCTGCTCGGCGAACTCGAAGATCCGGAGTTGCTCTATCTGGCGCTGTTGCTTCACGACACCGGTAAAGGCATCGCCAACGGAAATCACGTCGAATCGAGTCTTGAGATTGCCAACCGCGCCATGGACCGTCTCGACGTCGATCCAAAAGAGCGCGAAGACGTTCTGTTCCTTATTGCGAATCATCTCGAGCTTTCGGCGACGCTAAGGCGGGACATCTTCGACCCAGCCACAGTGGCCTCGTTTGCCGAGAAAATTGGTACGCCCGAGCGCCTCAAGATGCTCTGCCTGCTCACGTATGCCGACATCAAGGCAGTCAATCCCGAAGCGCTGACGCCGTGGAAAGCGGAAAATGTCTGGCAGCTTTACATCGCGGCCGAGAATCATCTGAACCGCAGCGCCGATCGGCGCGTTCACGCCGGCGTGAACGATGAAAAGCTGGCGCGTCTTCGTTCTTTGGCCCCCGTGACGGGCAGCAAGTTCAAGGGATTTCTCGAAGGCTTCCCGCAGCGTTATTTACGCGTGCACGCTGCCGAAGAAGTCATGCGCCACATGCAGATGGCCGAGGAACTCGGGCGCGATCCCGTTCAGGTCGAACTGAAACGCGGACGCCACTGGTACGAACTCACTCTCGTAACCGGAGACCGCCCTTTTCTGTTCGCGAAACTCGCAGGCGTCCTGGCGGCGTGGGGCATGAACATCGTTAAGGCCAACGCATTCTCAAATCAGGCGGGAACCGTCGTCGACACCCTCTACTTCACCGACCGGTTCCGCACTCTGGAGCTGAACCTTTCCGAGTGGGATCGCTTCCGCCGCAGCGTGGCCAGCGTGCTCCTGGACGAAGCCGATCTCGACAAAATGCTGCGCGACCGGCAGCGTTCTGAAAAAGGCGCAATCGCAAAAGTGAAGGTCGAAACGAAAATCGAGTTCGACGACTCTTCCTCGGCAATGACAACAATAGTCCAAGTCATCGCCCAGGATCGCCCGCGCCTGTTGCACCGCATCGCGAACTGCCTGTCGCACCAGCAGTGCAACATCGAAATCGCCCTGATCGATACGGAAGGCCAGATGGCGATCGACACCTTCTATCTGACTTCAGCAGGAAAGAAGCTCACGGCAGACTACCGCCTCAAAGTCGAGAAGGCGCTTGTCGACGAACTACGAGCCGAGTAATTCAGACTGCCTACTTCGTAGAGAACTTAAAAACCGTCGTCTGGTGAAATTTCTCACCCGGCTTCAGAATCGTATTCGGGAACGATGGATGATTCGGCGAGTCGGGAAAATGCTGCGTCTCGAGGCAGAGACCATATCGCCGCTTGTAGACCTTGTCGTCCTTGCCTGTAATTGTTCCGTCGAGGAAATTGCCCGTATAGAACTGAACTCCCGGCTGTGTAGTTGAAACTTCCAGTACCCGCCCCGTAGTTGGTTCGTAAACGCGCGCCGCGAGCACCAGGCCGGAGCCCTTCCGATTAATCACGAAGTTGTGATCGTAACCGTGTCCGAGCACGAGCTGCTCATTATTGTCGTCAATGCGGGAACCAATTCGTGTCGACTTCGTGAAATCGAATGGTGTTCCTTTCACCGGACGCAGCTCGCCCGTCGGAATCAAGTTTTTGTCCACCGGCGTGAACCGGTCGGCATTGATCATGATTTCGTGATCCAGAATGTCGCCGTCTCCCTGACCCTTGAGATTGAAATAGCTGTGCTGGCTCACGTTGATCGGAGTGGCTTTGTCCGTTGTAGCTTCGTAGTCAATGACTAATTCATTCGTATCGGTGAGCGTGTACGTCACCTTCATGTGAAGATTGCCGGGGAAGCCGTCGTCGCCATCGTGGCTGAGATAGCTGAAAGCCACGCCAGTCTTGCTTTTCAGCGGTTCGGCATCCCAGACGACTTTGTTGAATGTTTTATCGGTGCCGCCATGCAGAGTATTCGGGCCGTCGTTCTTGGGCAAGTGATACGTCTTGCCGTCGAGAGTAAACTCGCCGTTCGCAATGCGGTTGGCGTAGCGGCCGACGATCGCTCCAAAATACGGCGGATTCGGAATGTAGCCTTCGAGCTTGTCATGCCCGAGGACGATGTCGGCAAGCTGTCCCTTGCGATCGGGAACTTTGATCGACACAATGATGCCGCCATAATTCATGGCCTTGATTTCTACGCCGTGAGAATTCGTAAGAGTGTACAAGTGGACGGGCCTCCCATCCTGCGTGCCGAAGGGCTGTTCTTGAACTCCAGGTTTGGAAGAAGTGGATTGCGCGACCAGCATTCCACCCAGTAAAAGAACGATTATGCTTAGCGACACAAATCTCTGGATCATGGCGGAAAGTGTACTACGATCGGCAATTTCCTGCTGTGCGGATGACTATTTCTTGTAGGGCCATTGCGCCTTGGTGAAGAGCGCTCCATCAATCCAGATGGTTTGCCCGCTGATGAACGACGCCCCGTTGCTGGCGAGGAAAACGACGGTAGGCGCGATGTCGCCAGCGGTGCCGACACGCCCCATCGGAGTCAGTTTCGACCACGTTCCGGCGTAGTCCGGATCTTCCGTCCGCGTCCGCTCCGATTCGATCGATCCCGGCGCGATGCAGTTCACCCGGATCCCGTATGGTCCTAGCTCGACGGCCGCTTCTTTGGTGAACATCTCGATTCCGCCTTTGCTCGCCGTGTACGCAACCAGCGACGGAAACGCCAGCTTGTTACACCCGGAGCCGACATTCACGATACATCCGCCGCCGTGATCTTTCATATGCCGCGCCGCCTGCTGCGTGCATAAAAAACATCCCTTCAGGTTTGTATCAATAACGAGATCCCATTCTTCTTCGGTGACCTCCAGCAGCGGCTTCCACGTCTGGACTCCCGCATTGTTCACCAGCAGATCGAGCTGCCCGAATTCGCCAATGACGCGATCGAACATTGCCATCACCTGGCTGCTCGATCGAATATCGGCCTCGATGCACAGCACATCGCCAAGACCGGGCGTTTGCGCGGCGCGAATCTCGGCGACCGTCTCCTCGGCCATCGGAGCAGGGTCGTTGAAGTAATTGATCGCGACGCGATAACCGTTTCGCGCCAACTCAAGCGCAATTTCCTTCCCGATACCCCGGCTGCCGCCTGTCACTAACGCTGTCTGGCTCGCCATGCACACCTCTGGGACTGATTCAATTCATGGAGCACAGAATGATAACGAAATCGCCGCAGAACGGCATCGGAAGAGTTGCTCGAACCTATCCGATCTTCTCGGAGAATGCCAGCCTCGATTCGAACTGAGCGCGGCAGAAACTGCAACATGTACTTCCGCGCAAATCGATCCACTCCACTGCGTGTGAAGATGCCATGGCGCAGCGATAGTCCTGGCAGTGCCGCAGGTCGAGAGTGTGTCCCAGTTCGTGAACCGCCTCTTTCAGCAGACGTTCCCGGAGGAGGACGTCATCTTTTTCCAGCCCGTAGAATTCTTGGCGCAGCCGATACGTCGAAACCAGCGCGCAACTACCGCCAATCTGCGCCTCGCCGAACACGTACTTCAAAATCGGGATATATAGATCGATATCGGCGACCGCAAGAAACCGCCAATCCCGCGGCCGAACCAGCTTCACCACGCGCTCCAGCAATTCGGACGAATGAAACTGCTGCCGCTCGGGATGATAGGACGGCGCAGGATCAAGATCGAAGGGCAGAATCTCGCATGCGACAGGCAGGCAGCGGGGCAGGGCCTCGCATAAGCCCTCCAGAACCGGCAATTCGGTCGTGCCAACGCGAAGCAGGTGAACGAGATTCATGCCCAGTACCCGCTCCGATTCTAGTTCCTGACACCGGCAGGAGTGCGGCTCCATCCGTACCGCTTCAGCTTGTGATGGAGCGTGACGCGGTCGATGTCGAGCACGTCGGCGGCGCGACTCTGATTTCCTCCGCACTCCTCGAGCACTCGCAGGATGTGGGCCCTTTCGACGTCATCGAGGCTTTGTCCAACCGGAGCGGGCGCGGATTGCTGCTTGAAAATGAAGTCCTGCTCGCGCAACTCCGGTTCCTGCGCCACAACCATGGCCCGCTCGACTGCATTCTCCAGTTCGCGAACGTTTCCCATCCACTGCTGCTCCTGAAGTTGCGCCAGAGCTCCGGGTGAGATGCGGATAATGTTCTTGTTCATGGCCAACGCAAACTTCCGGACGAAGTGTTCGACCAGACGTGGAATGTCCTCGCGCCGATCTCGCAAGGGAGGCAACTCAATATGAAAAACGTTCAGCCGGTAGTAAAGATCGGGCCGGAAGGTGCCTTCTTCGATCATCTCTTCAAGGTGCTTATTCGTCGCGGCCACGCAGCGGAAATCGACCTTGATAACCTGATTTCCGCCGACTCGCGTGATCTCACGCTCCTGCAAGACCCGTAGCAGGTCGGTTTGTGTCTTAAGACTGATGTCGCCAATCTCGTCGAGAAAAACCGTGCCGCCTTCGGCGATCTCGAATTTTCCTTTCTTTCGATACTGCGCCCCGGTGAATGCGCCCTTCTCATGCCCAAAGAGTTCGCTTTCGAGGAGCGTCTCGGTTAACGCTCCGCAATGGATCGCAACCAGCGGATGAAATCGTCTGATGCTGGCGGCATGGATCGCCCGTACCACCAGTTCCTTGCCGGTTCCGCTTTCGCCTGTAATCAGGACGTTCGCATCGGTCGGCCCAACCGTCTCGATTGCCTCCGCGACCTTCCGCATCGCAGCGCTCTGGCCGACCAGTTCGCCCGGACGCGTCGCTTCTGCTACCGTTTCGCGGAGCCGCACATTTTCCTTTTCCGCCCGCTTGTGAGCCAGCGCTTTTTTCACCAGATGCGCGATCTCATCGGGATCGAGTGGCTTGCTGACGTAGTCGTAGGCGCCATTTTTCAGCGCCGTGACCGCTGTTTCGACCGAGGCGTATCCAGTCATCATGATGACGATCAGATCAGGGTCCAGTTCATGTAGCCGTCGCTGGAGTTCGATGCCGTCGGTGCCGCGCATCTTGATATCCAACAGCGCGATCTCCCATTTGCTCTCGGCCATGCGGGTGAGCGCGTCACTCGCGCTCTCGGCAGTCCCGATCTCGTATCCTTCTTCGCGGAACCACTTTCCCAGAGAATCGCGGACGCTCAATTCATCGTCGACGATCAACAATTTACCTTGAGTTTCCACGTCGATCACCTCCCGCTGACAGCAGCGGCACTTTCGTTGTTTGGTTTCGCGCTCAATTCCTTTGCGCCCTCATCCGAGGGCAGAGTTACCGTGAACGTGGTGCCGCGCCCCACCTCGGACTGCACCTCGATGTTTCCGTGATGGCGTTCCAGAATGCTTTGGCTGATGGCGAGGCCCAAGCCAACGCCGCGACCGGTTTCCTTGGTCGTGAGAAACGGCTCGAAAATGCGCGGCAGGATATCGGCCGGAATTCCCGCTCCGTCATCGCGCACCACAATGCGGACGACGTTTTCTTCGCCGTTATAAAAGCTGGTCAGCCACAGATTTCCGCCCTGCGGCATGGCATCCATGGCGTTCATGATCAGGGCGAGCAGAACCTGCTCGATCTGCGCGGCGTCGCACAGCACCGCGGGCAAATCAGGATCGAGCTGCTGCTGTACCTGAATTCCCGCCAGGTCGAACTGGTGCTGCACCAGCCGCAGAGATCGATCGATCACCTGGTTCAGATTCGCCTTCTGCAGGTTCATCGGCGTCGTGCGTGAGAAAGTGAGCAGATTCTTCACCAGGTCTCCGCAGCGTCGGCTCTCCGACGCGATCAGGTCCAGGGAGTCACAGATGTCGCCCCGCTTTCTCAGGGCACCATCGGGCTGATCGATCCACTTCCGCAGCAGCTTGGCGTATGTGAGAATTCCCGATAGCGGATTGTTGATCTCATGCGCCAGGACCGCCGCCATCTTGCCGATCGACGCCATCTTTTCCGTATGCAGCGCATGCTCGTGGGCGCGCTTCAATTCGGCGGTCTTTTGCTCGACGCGCTGTTCCAGGGTTCGGGTCCAGGCGATGTTCTCGTTGTGCTCCGCCTCCAGTTCGCGGCTCATTCCATTGAACGAGCTCGCCAGTTTCCCGAGTTCATCGTGAGAATGAACATCGATCTGATAGCCGAGATCGCCCGAGGCGAGCTCTTCTGTTCCTTTCTGCAAAGCGGTGATGGGTTTGCCGACGACCCGCCACACTACAACCCAGCTCATCAATGCGATCAACAACAGCGCGCATCCTGTGTAGACGATCAGCTGCCGCGTGCTTTCTGCAAGTTGTTCATCCGCTTTCGCCAGCGACAGATTCGTATCGAGGACGCCGAGGATTTGCTGCTCCGCCGGATGCGCGTGGCACGCCGCATCCGAGCATGCCGGCTGGTTCTCAATCGGCGTGATAATCCCCAGCACGCGCCCGCCGGAGGCGTTGCGGTAAATACGAAATCGATCGGGACGATTGACCCGTGCCAGAGGCTGCGACTGCGCGTGGCAGGCATAGCAGGCTTCCGCAGTCTTGTCGACAACGTGGTTCTGCTCCCCTTCGTCGGTCGTGTAGGTGATCCGCCCGTCCTGATCGAAGATGCGTATCTTCTCCATTCCCGGTTCGGCCGCCATGGTCTTGATCGACCGGTATAGTCCTTCCCGGTCGTTCCGCAGCATGTAGTCGGTTGTGCCGTGCTTAATAACGTCGCTGATGCGCTCGGCGCTGAGGAGTGTGTACTGTTCCAGATGTTGGCGGTGCAGCCGAACGTTCAGGTAGCCAAGGAGAGCGAAAATAACGAACATCGCCCCCAGCAGCAAAATATTCAGTTTGGCGCTGAGACTATAAGTCAGTCGTAACCAGCGCCCCCGGTTTGATTCAGTCCCCTGCATTTTCCAGTACCGGCGAAGCAGCCGAAAGTTCGAGTTCCGGCTCTTGTGCCCCCTCCGGTTGTAGTTCTTCCGCTGGGAAAATCGGCAGATACTTCACCGCGAGTCCGAAGGCCGCGAACCCAATCGCGATGATCATTCCCGTAACCGCCAGCTCCGTCCATTTGGGAAAGTAACGGACTCCCGTCGACCCCTCCATGCCCGTAATGCTCACGTTCATGCGGTTGGTGATGAATCCCAGGACCACCAGCACCGCCGCGAAATAAAGTCCTGTCGGGCTGTTTCGGACCTTCGGCTGCACGAGCAAAATCAGCGGCAGAATCAGCGCGAGCGAGATTTCCAGCCAGAACAGGTACGTTTCATATCCCGGATGAAATGCCAGTTTCAGCGCGCCCCGGTTCGCAAGATCCTCAAATCGCAGGATTCCGTAAACTCCCAGAACGACGATCAACACGCGTCCGAGTTCCTGCAGCACCGGCAGTTCGAGTTGCAGCCCGAAATGCTTGGAGCTCATCGACGATTCGAAGATCGTCATTGCCAGTCCCACCGCAATCGCCGAGAGGAAGAAGAACGCCGGCAACAGCGGCGTGTACCAGAACGGATGCAGCTTCTCGGGAACGATCAGATATAGCGTTCCGAGAGAAGACTGGTGCAGCGTGGAGAGCAGGACTCCCAAAATAACCAGCGGAATCAGAATCGCCCGCACAAATTTCAGCGGCTTCTCCATCTTGAATCGCTCCAGCACGATCGGAGAGAACTCAAGCGCCAGCACCGTCGTGTAGAGCATCACGCAATACGCCACCTCAAACATTACCGAGTGCGGATTCCGCATGATCAGCGGATGCCATATGTTGTACGGCTTGCCCAGGTCATACATCAGAGCCGCGCAAACCAGGATGTATCCGAGAAATGCAGTCAAAATCGTAGGCCGGATGATCGAATGCAGGCGCTTGATGTTGAGGATGTGTACGGCTGCCGTCAGCGTAAAGCCTCCGGCCGCGAGCATCACTCCGCAGAGCACGTCGAAGCTGATCCATATTCCCCATGGAAACTGATCGGACAAGTGAGTGGAAGCGCCGAGCCCTTGCGTGAAACGGATGAACGTCGCATAAAGGCCTGCGGCCACGATGAAGAAAAAGACGAGTTTCCAGAAAGTGAGCCGGAATCCTGTATTGCGGGCCATTAGCGCTTGCCTCCATTCTTCTTTTCAGTCTCGCGTGCTTCCGCTAGCGCAACTTCTTCGCGTCGATGCGTGATCCACCAGACGCCTCCCAGCACCATTCCTCCCAGCGGCACGAAATCCGGAATGTGCGACAGAATGCGATACGTGAGCATCGGAAGCGGATCTTTCGAGATATCTTCGCGGTATCCGAATGTCTCGAAGGGAACGGACGAGAGCAGCAGCACCGACGTCCCACCGACCTCTTCCAGGCCGTAGATGTGATTCACATAGTTCCCGGGATTCTCGCGAATGCGTTTCTGGGCCTCGGCGATCAATTCAGCGCGCTCGCCAAATTTCGTCGCTCCCGTAGGACATATCTCAGCGCAGGCCGTCTGTTTTCCCGCCGCCACGCGATCCGGGCACATCACGCATTTCTGCACTTTGGGGAATAACTTTCCCCATTCATATTTTGGGACGCTAAACGGGCACGCCACCATGCAGTACCGGCACCCCATGCACTTTGAAGCGTCATAAGTGACCGGACCGAGTTCTGTCTTCTTGAGCGCGCCTACCGGGCAAACTGAAGCGCAGGAGGGTTCCTTGCAGTTCATGCACAGCCGTCGCATGAACTTGTCGCCCCGCGTCATGATGCAGGTCAGTTTGTGGGCAGATTGATATTCCTCCGTAGCGATCGTGTCGTCGTAGGGAAGGTGATTCTGAGTGGCGCAGGCCTGCTCGCACTGCCTGCAGCCGATGCATATCGTCGAGTCATATAAAAGAGCTTTGCTCATGAATGATTTCTCCGGACACGGCGGTTCGAGCCGAACCAGCCAGCCGGAAATCCTTTCGACCGACGCCCGAGCTGAATGAGGAGATCGGAACGATTACCGGCGTAACCGCGACGGTAATCGAACCGGAGACAAGCTGCTTTCACCTCATCCGAGCAGAGGCTGTCGCGAAATTCAGCAGCTTCAGACAGCTTAGAGTTTCAACAATTAGGAGAAATTCATCCGTGACCTCCATCACCGCTCCGCGTGATGGCCGTCAACAGGGTTTTCGAGGGGATGCTGTCCGGAAATTCAAACGCAGTTGTTTTTCTCATCAAGGCATTGATGCGGATCGCATCATCAGCCTCGGGAACAGTTAACTCGATGTGTATACGTGTGTTAAGTCGCCTTTACCGCTCTGAAAGGCGTTTCGGCGCCGAGGATTTGTGTTGCGATCTTCATCGCAACGCAAGCTGCGCTTTTGTGCAGCAGGCTTCGACGAAACTCCTTGGCTGCTCATAACTCACTGAAAAATTAGTACCATGCTGGCTGCGCACAGGGTGGCACGGTTGGGTCATCCACTTTGGCTGCACGATTGCCTTTAGCAATGGCGAGAGTCGCCGAGAAGTGAACAGGCACTCCAGGCGAGGTGGGTTATGACAGTCCTTATGGTATTGCTGACATTCGCAATCTTCTTACTGATCGATTATGTTCGCAGCCAGAAATTGGCCAAACAGCCCGCAATGCAAGCCATCCGTCGTGAAGCCGCACCGCGCGTAGTTCCCGCGTTGGTTGCCGGTTTTCAGGTTCCTGAAAATGTCCGCTACCACGCCGGCCACACCTGGGCTCTAAGTGAGAGCCACGAGATGGTTCGCGTTGGCATGGACGATTTCGCTTCGAAGCTCATTGGCAAGATCGAAAAGATCGCTCTGCCCCAGCGCGGACGCTGGGTCCGTCAGGGCCAGAAGATTTGGACGATCTTCCGCGACGGCAAGTCGGTCGACATGGTGTCCCCAATCGAAGGCACCATCACCGATGTCAACGACGCTGTGTCAAGGAACCCTGAACTGGCGCACGCTGACCCCTACGGCGAAGGCTGGCTGGTCAAGGTGCAGGCCCCAGATTCCAAGATCAACTTCCGCAACCTCCTCGGCGGAACGTTGGCGCGGCTCTGGACCGAATCCGCCGCGATGCAGCTCCGCAACAAGATGCCGGCGTTCGCGGGTGCGCTGGCCCAGGATGGCGGCGTGGCTGTCGACGATTTGACCGCGCACATGCCCGATGAGGACTGGGCCACCATCACCAAGGAATTCTTCCTGTCCTAATGACTGGTCGAGGGAAGACGAAACCTCGCCTCTTTCCGTCAGCCGCCCGGGAGCGATCCCGGGCGGCCTTATTTTATGTGGGGAGAATTACTCTGATAGAATTCGCTCCGCAACCGGCCGCGAGAAAGACCGCAGAATCAGGACGCCAACGGCGACAGCAGAACTCAACATGATCACCCTCAAATACTGTGCAGGAGGAACCGCCGCATCTCCGAATACCGCCCGCATCAGGCCAAATGTCGCGCTGCAGGTGCAAAGCGCGAAGTAAATCCGCTCCCAGGCGCATCGCGAAATGCTGACGAGCCATCCGAGAATCGAGGCGACGATCAGGTAAATCGCAATCAGGACGAAATCGCCCGTCGTGCCAGAACCGTGCATGATGCCAGCTTTGGGCGATAGGAACCCGTGCATGGCGACGCCGAGGAATACGACCGAATGAATCAGCGCGATCAGCGCCCGTTTGCGATTGTTGAGTACCCCAAACTCGCTCATGGCAGTGAATCAAGTCTCGCCGATAATGGCCGCATTCCGGTGTGACCTCCTGTACCATTTTTTGTGATTAGGATCACAGCCAGCCGCTCTGGCATCCCCCCATTTCCAGTGGTACCATCGCCAGCCATATGAGCAACCGATGCCTCCGTGCCTCTCTGCTTTCGTTCTTGTTCCTGTTCCTTCTCGGGCTGCAGATACGCGCCCAGTCGCCGTCGCAGCACCCCATCGTCCTCCATGCGGCGCACTTGCTCGACGTAAAAACCGGCAAGATGCTTGAACCCGCCGAGATCCTTGTGGAAGGAGACCGCATCGCGGAAGTCGGCAAATCAGTGAAGCATCCCGCCGGAGCGGAAGTCATCGACCTGGGGAATCGCACTCTGCTCCCCGGTTTGATCGATGCCCACGTGCATCTTTTCCTGCATCCGGGCGCGGAAGACTTGCAGACAGTCGAAGAATCCGTGCCGCAGCGCACGATCACCGCAACTCTTCAAGCCCGTGACGACTTGATGGCCGGGTTCACCGCCGAGCGCGATATGGGTACCGAAGGTGCCGGATCGGCCGACACCGCCGTCCGCAATGCGATCAACCACGGCAGCATTCCCGGGCCACGCATGCGCATCAGCGGCAACGCCATCAATATTCTCGGCGGACACGAAGATGCCATCGGATACAACCCCGAACAGCACGTCCTGCCCAACGCGAACTACGCCAATAACTCCGACGAGCTCATCGCCGTCATGCGCGAGCAATACAAAGAGGGCGCGGACTTCACCAAGATCTATGAGACGGGCGCCGACTCCATCAAAGACGGGCGACTCTCGACCCCCTATCAGTACACGGAGCCCCAGCTCGAAGCCGCGGTGAAAGAGGCGGCTCGCGTGGGTGGAAGAGTCGCCGTTCATGCCACCGGAGAGCCTGGAACGCTCTACGCCGCGCAGGCGGGGGTAGCGTCGATCGATCACGCGGACCAGCTCAGCGACGAGACCATGCGCCTGATGAAAGAAAAAGAGATCCCGGCAGTTCCGACCTTCACGATCTTCGAATACTTCGCCGAGCACGCCGCCACGCCCGCGCAAAGCGCGCA
The DNA here is from genome assembly GCA_035507635.1 of Candidatus Acidiferrales bacterium. Classification (GTDB taxonomy): domain Bacteria; phylum Acidobacteriota; class Terriglobia; order Terriglobales; family Acidobacteriaceae; genus Sulfotelmatobacter. The sequence continues at coordinate 1,997 of DATJOA010000182.1, read as the reverse complement.
TGAGCATCAGATCCTCGATCTCAAGATTGAGCAGTTCAAAAAACAGATTGCCGCGGGGATCCCAATGGCCGTCGGCTCCGACGTGGGCCCGTTTCCGCATGGCACGCAGGCGCGCGAGCTGGTCCTGATGGTGAAATACGGCCTGTCGCCGCTCACCGTGTTGCAGGACGACATGCTGAACGGAGCGAAACTACTCGGCTGGGAGGGTCAGATCGGCGCTCTCGAGCCGGGCTATTTTGCCGACGTGATCGCCGTCGCGGGCGATCCACTGCAGGATATTTCCGCCGTGCAAAATGTCACCTTCGTGATGAAGGGCGGCGTGGTCTATAAAAAGTAAAGCCGCGCAGCAGAAAATCACTGGCGCGGACCTGCAAAATTGTGCACAATTACCTTCGCTTCTAATAAAAGAAGTACGCTAAATCTCGACATCGCAAGAACTTGGCGCGAATTCCCGATTTGGCCCGTGGTGGTAGGATTGCCCTCTCCCATAGTGCTCCGCTCGCGCGTGAGCACTTATGACCCTTCGACCTTTTTGTAATGTCCTCCGCATTAGTCTTCCGGGAGTATTAGCCACCGCGTTCCTATGCCTGCCATCATCATCCTTGGCCCAAGGACCAACACCGGCCCTTCCGGACGCTCCCGTACCTTCCGTGGAACCCATTCACGCTGCCATCACGCCGGCGCCGGCACTCGTCGCTCCAACGCGTACGGAATCGCAGCATCACTTCTGGGATCGCGAGAACATTGTTCTTTTCAGCGCCACGGCCGCGCTGAACACCGCCGATTTCGCGATCACCCGTGCCAACCTGCAAAGCGGAGGTCGCGAGCTCAATCCTATCGTCCGCGTCTTCGGACGCTCCACCGCAGGCCTCGCCGTAAACTTCGCCGGAGAAACCGCCGGAGTCATGAGCATCAGCTACTTCTTCCACCGCACCGGCCACCACAAACTCGAACGCGCGATTTCGCTGCTGAATATCGGTGGCTCAGCCGGGGCGGTCAGCTACGACTTGGCGCACCGGTAGAGCACAGTTCGACGTATTAACGAGAATCTACGCCGCAACAGATTCTGCTTATTTTTCAGACGAAAGAAAAGGCCGCGCCTGGCAGCGCGGCCTTTTTTAGTCCAGCAGGGGCGTCCCAGCGACGCCACACTTGTTAGAAGCGGACCCGCAAACCGAGTTCGATATTGCGGGGCGAGGCTTCTCCGTTCAGAGCACCGAAGGCGCTGTTAGATGGATTCGCCCCCATATACAGTCCGATACCGGTAGGATCCAGCCACTGATTGTGATTGAACACGTTGGCGAAAACGCCCTGGAATTCCATACTTACACTTTCCGCCACTCGAATGTTCTTTCTCACGCTGAGATCCATGTTCCAGTAAGGCAGGCCGTTAAGTGCACCAGCCCCGCCGTCCCGGGTATCCAAGCCCAGAATCGGGTTGCGCCAATTGTTCGCTTCGGCGGGTCCGTTCGGGAAGATGTTCACGGGGTAGCCTGCCGAAGGCACATTGTAGTTGGCATGCCCGCTGCTGTAAGGAGCAAGCGGCACGGAGTTCTCGTTGCCGAAGAAGCTGCTGTTATCTCCAGCGCCAAATTCCTGTCCGTCGCCGGTGGTTGTATAAACCTCGATCGGTGTGCCAGTGCCCGTGGTGAATACCGAGGCAAACGACCATCCGCCCAGCACCCGTCCCCTAAAGCCGGACTGGCCTTTGAAGAATGGTGGCTGGTAAACGAAGAACATGTTGTATACAAATTTTCGGTCAAATGGCTGCCGCCCGTACATCTCCGACAAATTGAACGGATCGTCCGGAGTGTATTCGCTACTGGCCTGCACGACAGCTCCGGTTCCGAGAGCCTTGGACCAAGTGAAATTCGACTGCAAGGTTAAGCCTTTCCAGTCGGACATCTTTAATGATGCGAACCCGGCATTGTAATTGCCGTATCCGACGCTGGCGTTCACCGCAACTCCGGACGTCATCTGCCCGCTGCCTCCGAACG
>DATJOA010000181.1:0-24702 GCA_035507635.1 Candidatus Acidiferrales bacterium | reverse complement strand
CTGTACCGTGCGGCTCCGGCGAACGGCAGCGCGACGACGATGCTGAACGACGTGAATGCCTACATTCTGGATCTCGCCTCGTGTGGGCGGTATATCGTTGCGGCGTGGACATTCCGCGACAAATCGGCCGGCACAAATTTGTGGCGGCTGAACGGTGACGGGTCCGGTGCGACGCAACTCACGAGTGGACAATTCGACCACGACGCAAGCTGCTCTCCCGACGGCAAGTGGGTGTACTACTGGCCAAACAGCACCGGAGGATCGGCATCCCGGATTTCTATCGACGGCGGGAATCCGGAACTGGTTCCTGGCACCAAGATCAAAAACGCCTTCGGCAACCTGGGGAGGATGCAGTTCACGCCGGATGGCAAGGAGTTGATTTTCGGCGCCCAGATTACGGACGCTTCCGACCAGCGCGCGATTTCGAAAATTGCGATCCTGAGCCTCGATCCGCCGAGCGAATCCGCTCGACTGGTCGATGCGGATCCGCGAATCAGCGGAAACCTCGGATTCACCGGCGGCCTGCGAATGACGCGGGACGGCAAGGCGGTCGCATACGCCATCACGGAAAATGGCGTGGATAACATTTGGGTGCAGCCGCTGGACGGGTCAGCGGGGCATCAGATCACGAATTTCACATCGGACCACATTGACGATTTCCACTGGTCTCCCGACGGCAAGACGTTGGCGGTGGAACGCACGCAGGGAGCAGATGACGTGGTTTTGTTGCGGAATTCGGGCGGGCAATGAGCGCAGCAGCGCCCTCTGCCGGTTTGACGGTGGGACTTCGACAGCGCAGCGCCGGCGTGCGCGAGCGCTACGGCTCTATGGAACTGCGGGTCGAGCGCTGCCGGGGCGGGCAAACCGCGAGGCCATCTGCCTCAACCCTGTATAGCCGCAAAATCGGTACTAAGGCCGCCTGATCAACAAAGCTGACAGCCACTTTCGTCCGGTCCGCCCCCATGGGCTAATGCACGTCGACGATCTTGAGTTTCGTGACTTGCCGTACCCAACGGGCCATTCTCTTCTCGTCCGGGATGACGATACGGTAAGGTCCCTCTTTTGCGTCGAGCGGTTTCCCATCTTTCAAAAAAACCAGCATCATCTGCCGGTCGGTAAAGTCGGAGTCGATCTCGGGAAGGGCGATTACTACTCGATAGGCATCCGCGGCTTCCACCAAAAGACACGAAGCTAAGCGACTGCCTCGCATGGCGTGACCGAACTCGACTCCCGCTTTCTCGAGAACAGCCTGCACAGCTGCGCCCTCGAATGTGAAGCTCTCCGATCCGTGAGTAGTGATCTTGACGCGCGGCAAGGATTCGATGTCAGACTTCGACAGGACGGTCTGTTTGCCGCCCTCCGTTTCAATCGTAAGTTGTTGGCACTGAGCCAGCGCAGCACGGAGGAGCAGCGCAATCAACAAATACAGAAGTCTTTGTTTTCGCATGTCAGACTCGCAAGATCCTAGGATTCAACGGGCTTGACCTAAAGCGGATATGCCGTTTTCGCGCGTCGGGAAGCACTCCTGCGGCAACGAAGCCGATAGTCCAACCGAATCGCATCGGCCGCAAGTATAGCCTACGCTAACTGTGTGAAATCGTACATTTCTGGACAATAGAATCGTATCTCATGTACACTCGCGACCTCAGTCCAGACCATTCAATTTAGAGGTGGAAATGCGCAAGTTTTGCCTGCTTGTCTCCGCGATCGGCTCGTTGCTCCTGTCATCCTTGAGCTTTGCCCAGGAGAGCAAGCCGGACCCGTGCGCGAGCGGCCACGAGTTCGCCACCACCGATTGCACACTGACCTGGCACGGCATCACCCTGTACGGCGCCTATGACGTCGGCGTGGGCTGGGTCAGTCATGGTTTACCGGAGAATGGTTACAACTATGAAGGTGCATCTCTGGTGAACCGAAACGGCTACCAGCATCGATTTCTGATCGCACCCGACAACCTGCAGCAGACAGGTCTGGGCATAAAAGGCAAGGAAGAGTTTCTGCACGGCTGGTATGTTGTGTTCAACGCTTCGAGCGGGATTGATCCGCAGTCGGGCTTGCTCGCGAACGCGTCAGCCACCGACATCATTAACAATGGCCTGCCTCGGAAGAGCTATTCGTATGCGATCGACGGAGCGCGCGCGGGCCAACCGTTCAATGACGAAATCTACGGCGGGATATCGTCGTCGGATTTTGGCACCTTGACGTTCGGTCGTCAGCGCTCACTCGGTACCGATGCCATGCTGGCTTACGATCCGGCTGGGGGAAGCTATGCCTTCTCTTATATTGGGTATAACGGCACGATGGCGGGGGGCGGTGACACGGAGGACAGCCGCTGGGACGACGCCGTGAAGTACCGCGTCGGCTATGGGCCGGTCCATTTCGGAGCGATGTATAAATTCGCCGATGGTTCGGGGGGATGCTACTCGGCCTCCGCAACCTGGACGGCCGCGACCTGTACGCCTGAATCGGCGCACAACAATGCTTATGGCTTCGACGTGGGCGGAAGCTCGGGAAAATTCTCCGCTGACATGGTCTTCCAGCATTACAACCAAGCGATCAGCGTTTTGAACCCGCTGCTGGGGCCGCAGAGTCCGACGCAGCCATATCAGTCGACCACTGACAGCATCAATACGAATCCCGTTACCGGGGACAACTTAATTGGAACAAGCAATACGGTATACGGGATCGTGACCGACAACAACGCAATCATGGTCGCTGCCAAGTATGCGTGGGATCCGTTCAAGTTTTTTGCAGGATATGAATACATCTGGCAAAACAATCCCGCGGACCCGTTGGGCGTTGGCGCCTCGGACCAGGGCGGCTACACCATGAGCGGCGTGGAAGACGACAATCTTGACTCTGAAAAGCTGGTACAAATCTGGTGGACGGGCGCGAAGTATACGTACCGTAAAAAGACCGACGTCACGGTGGCGTGGTATCAACAGCGGCAGAATGACTTCCGCCTTCCGCCGACCTGCTCGGCGACAGCGGGTTTCCGGAGTTCCTGCGCGGGCACCCTTAACGAGGGGTCGCTGTATGTGGATCATCGCTTCACCAAGCGCTTCGACGGTTTTGCGGGGATTGCGTATTCCTACGTGAGCGGAGGCCTGGCCATCGCGATTCCCCATGGCCCGGGCGTCCCTTATAGCTACAACAATAACTTTGCTCCCACAATCGGCGGCCGTTTCGCTTTCTAATGATCCCGATTGAGGTCGAGAGATGTTCCCGCCGTTTGACGGGGTGGTATACAGACGGCAAAATGCTCCCTCCCCAGAAAACTCAGTGAATGTGCTCGCCCTGCACCAACTAAGTCCGAGTAGAATCGATCGCCAACCTCGCGGAGAGGTCCGCCACTGCCTGTCGAATGTAGGCGGCAGACGCAAATTTGCACTCGGCGGTGCAGCGTGTGGGGCTGACGACCTTTACATCGATGCAGTTCCGGCCTTACTTCAGTACCTATACCAACTGAAGAGGCTCGCCAGGCGGCCCCCGAGTTCAATGGTCAGGCGCAGGAAGATGCGGCGAACGCCCCGCGCTTGCTCGGTCCGAGCGGCACCATGCTCCAGGAGTGAAGGCAGGTTTGAAGCTTGAGAGTGAGTCATTGGCAGATCATCGGTGGTCTTCAATAAAAGCCTGGTCCCTGGGTCAGCGCACCACTCTTTGGAGGAGTCTGCGATAGGGCGACTGCACTGCTGTATCCCAATCGCCTTAGTGTTCCACCCGCATAGCGTTCGACCAGCGCGATTTGCGATGGGTTCAGCTTGCCGCTCCAATCTTGCACCAAACCCGCCCGTACCAATCCGCCGCCCACGCCCGCTTTTGGCAAGGTCGCGGACTGTTTTTCTTTCCTTCTCATATTCTCGATCGAATTACCGCAGCAAGCGCGGTGAATTAATTCCGCATTCGTTGTCACGCCTAAGAACTCTAACGATTTCGCGACCGCAGCTTCAATATCGTGGCGTATCTTTTCGAACCGCAATACCAGTAGGTTCCCTTGTCTTGCTGCCGGCGAATCGAGCCATCCCGCGATATGCGCCTGCCACGCGCCCCAACGCGACATTTTCCCTTGCAGGAAAGGCTCGAGATAATCGTCAAATGTCATCCCGGAGAGAATGCCGATTGCCGATTCGCGCGCAAATGCCGAGAGCGCAACGTCCCGCACGTCTCGAATCACATAGATTGCTCGACGGTATTTCCACCGGTACGCCTCATGGGTCTTGATAAGCCGTCCGCCGCTAGGCAGCAGCGGAAAGGCATGCACGTGAACGCCGATCTCCGGCACAATTCGCTGTACATGATCAAAAGAACTTGGCGTCCCGCTCAGAATTTCAGCCAGCGGAAACCGCAACATGGTGTTCCCCGATCTGGGATAGGACGCAAGGAACACATCGTTTACCTCAAGACCGAGATGGCGAATCCAAACCAGTGGGGTCCGGAGCCGCGTACGCGAAACTCGTGCGCGGAACTCGATCAACGACGCCATCAGGCCTCTTTCCGGGCTGCAGGCCCCCCCTGGATTGGCCGAGCACGGTCCACACCCGCGTTGAGCTTCCGCGATTTTTGATGGCGATATCCGGATAGCCAAGAAATGGGCACCACTGAGAAGCAGAATGCTGTGAAGCGGTCCCACGCCCGAAACACACGGTATCCAAGTTTGTCCAACGTCCGTTCCAGAAATCCTACAGAGGCTACATCCAGCCCATCGAAACTGTGGAATGGTGGCCACGTCCCGCCGTATCGATGTTTCCAGAACCGGACGTAACGATCGATCTTGGACTGTAGTTTACTGTCCACGGCCATCGGGCGCGGCCCCGCGACGATCTCATTCCCTTTCACCAGAGAGTGATGTTGTCCTCCATAAATCGCAGTGCGATCCGCTCCCTCAAGCTTGGCAAGATCATCGGAATATTCGATCTCGAGGAACCGGCAGACTTCCCGCATCACGGCCGCTGTGTCGCTCACTAGATCTTCGTAGCTGACTTCGAGAACCGGCTTCCGATTCGACCGTAGCCAATCAGTCTGCTCCTTGAAGACCCCGCAACCCACAAGCCCTCGGAGCACGGATCCCCGGCGGCTGAAATAGGAATTCCCCGATTGTGCCGCACGCAAAATACTATTCGCCGTCGACAATGGGTCCCGCCACACGATAATGAACCTGGCGTCAGGAAATACTTCAGAGATTTCGCGCAGCCGATCGTAATAATTTGGCGACTTGTCGCCCCAGATCGAAGCGCCTTTCCGCCGGGCAAACTCACCGTGAGCCGACTCAAATGCATCGACGAAATCACTCCCTTTGCTTTGGAAGGTCTCAGCATCCATGGCGTGACGCGTGAAAGTCTGATTCCAGAACTGCCAGCGCAGCGCCCAGTCACGATTTCCGCGCGGTTTCAAAAAGACTGACCGAAGCAGCATGAGGTCCGCCTCATACATGAGTCCGACCTGCTGATGTTTATTTAACAGTGCGTAAAGCAGCGACGAGCCCGAGCGCCACATGCTGACGACAAACAGCGGGCCGGACGCGCGACGCCCATCAACTGACGGCGATCCCATGGCCTTGCTCCACGGCAAACGGTATTGGTATCGCCTTGTTCGGAACGTCTTCGTCTTTGCACATCTTCCACGTTCCCGAAAGGTTCTCCACGAACGTCAAAGTCCCCGTGGACGGACCTCCCTGCACTGGCACCCGATCTCGGTTTCCGTCGGTAAGGATCGTCTTTGCCGCCAAAAGATTCCTCACGTGTGTCACGGCCACAACGTAGCCATCCGTCTCTTCGGTCGTCTTCAAAATGGCATGCAGCCGCCTCGAATAGCGGTCATAGAACTGGTGAAAAGATTCGCCGTTGGGTGCCGGCATTTCGGGATGCTCGTTGAGCAGATTTAGGAAAGGAATAATTTCGCGAAGCAGTTGGCCGCCAAAAACACCCAGATTCCACGGACGAAGTTCATCAGTCGTGACGACCTCGGTGTCGGCATTCGTGGCTTGGCGGATGATTTCCGCGGTCTTGCGCGCTCGTTTCAGATCGGAAGAGAAGATCGCCCTTACCGAATATCCTCGCAGCCTTTTCGCCGTGTCAGCTGCCTCCTGCAACCCCTGCTGGTCCAACGGGATGTCGAGCCAGGCACGCAAGCGTTCGTCCTGGCCGTGACCGTTCAGAGGCGTATGACCGTGGCGCACAAGTATAAGTTTTCCCACCGACAGGCTCCTTGTTGAGTTGGAATCGCTCGCCAGCAACACCGCCTTCAGCCTGGGAGGTCCTAAAGGCGGTGTCACTGTGCGGCGCAAAAGGGGAGGCGGTCATCAATCTATAGTATCTTGATTGACATTGTCGTAATGTAACACAGGATTCACAGAAGTCAATAGGTTTCTGATCAAAAACCGGCGTGTCGGAGGTAGTGTCGCTTCTTCTGCGCCCTGCGCATACGCTCCCATTCCTCAGGATTCGCCTCTCGCCAGCGCATAGGGGGCTGCGAAGAAGGTTTTCATGTGGAAAGGTTTTAGCTCGCCACCCCCCACACCGTTTCCGCGTGCGAACCGACCGGAGCGAGGGGGGAGGGAGCATTTTGCCGTCTCCTTATACGACCCCTCCCGCCGTTTGACGGTGCTCTCCTTCTGTCTTTAAACTCACAGTAACGGCACCTAGACTGGAGCGGACTTCTATGCTCTGCTGCGCCGAGATTCCCAGCCCGGTTGCTCGAAGTTTTTAGCTGCTGAAAGGGTAAACGTGAGTCCCACAGAGACGGTCGACGCGAAACAAGACGGCGTGAAGCGCGAGATCTCGGTCGAAATTCCCGCCGAAGACGTCAGTCGCGAAACAGAGACGCTGGTCCAGAAATATCAGAAGGTCGCCAAACTGCCCGGCTTTCGCGCCGGACATGTGCCGGCGTCGATCATCCGGCAGCGCTTTAAAGAGGATCTGAAGAGCGATGTGGTCGAAGCGCTCGTGCCGCGCTACTTCCGGAAAGAAGCCGAGAAGCTCGGCATGGTTCCGGTGTCGCAGCCGCGCGTGACTGACCTGCATATCCACGAAGGCGAGCCGCTGCGGTTCAAGGCCAGCTTCGAAATCATGCCCGAGATCAAGGTCGAAGGCTACAAGGATCTGCGGGCCGATCATCCTGAGATCGACGTGAAAGACGAGGAAGTCGAAGAGGCGCTGAACAATATCCGCGAGCAGCACGCGACGTTTACGACGGTGGAAGGAAGTTCGCTGGGCGATGGCGATTTTGCCCAGGCTTCGATGGATGGGCGTCCGAAGGACACCGACGACAAGACGCAGCCCGTGCACATGGATGAAGTACTGATCGAGATCGGCGGGAAGAATACGGTGCCGGAATTCACGGAGAATCTTCGCGGCGCCAATGCGGGCGATGAGAAGTCGTTTGAGGTGAGCTATCCGGAAGACGCGAACGACAAGCGGCTTGCGGGGAAGACCTTCATCTATACGGTGAAGGTTCAGGCCATCAAGCAGAAGACTCTCCCCGAGTTGAATGATGCGTTCGCGAAGGAACTGGGCGAGTTCACCGAACTCGACCAGGTGCGGAAGCAGATTCGCGAGAACATGCTCTCTGAGCGCAAGCACACCGCCGAGCGGGAAGCTAAAGATAAACTTGTCGCGGAACTTGTGAAGCGCAATGATTTCGAAGTGCCGGAATCGCTCGTCGACCGGCAGATCGATCTGCGGATTGAACGTGGCCTGCGGGCGCTTGCGGCGCAGGGCATGAAGATGGAAGACATGAAAAAGATGGACCTGCCGCGGTTGCGGGCGGGCCAGCGGGACCAGGCGGTACAGGATGTGAAGTCGTCGCTGTTACTGGACCGGATTGCGGAGCTGGAAAATATCAACGTCGGCGAAGACGAGTTGAATCATGAAGTGGAAGCGCTGGCGACGCAGACAAAACAGACTCTGGAAGCGGTCCGCGCTCGTTTGACACAGGATGGGGGCCTCGATAGAATTCGCAACAGAATCCGCAGCGAAAAGACCCTCGAATTTTTGTATCACCAGTCCGCGTAATACAGGCGGACTTATCGAATCCACTCCATGCAAGATAGGCGTTGCGTCGGGGCGGAGTGTGGCAGGTGAACGTGAAAACGAATGATCCTCAAATGATGCTGGTACCGATGGTGATCGAGCAGACCGGACGCGGGGAACGCGCGTACGACATTTACTCCCGGCTGCTTCGCGACAACATTATCTTCATCGGCACGCCGATTGACGACAACATCGCCAACCTGGTGATCGCGCAGATGCTGTTTTTGGCTCAAGAAGATCCGGAGAAAGACATACAGCTTTACATCAACTCTCCGGGCGGCTCGATCACGGCGGGCATGGCGATTTACGACACCATGCAGTACGTCAAGAATGATGTGATGACGCTGTGCGTTGGCCAGGCGGCATCGATGGCCGCGTTACTTTTGGCATCAGGGGAACCCAAAAAGAGATTGGCACTGCCGAATTCCCGGATTCTAATACATCAGCCGTCTATGGGAGGCTTGTCGGGTCAGGCGACGGATATTGATATTCATGCGCGCGAGATTCTGCGTATGCGTGAGATCACAAATCAGTTGCTCTCGAAACACAGTGGGCAAAAGCTCGACAAGGTAGAAAAAGATGTTGAGCGCGATTTCATTATGAACGCCCAACAGGCTAAGGAATACGGAATCATTGACGATATCATCTACAAGACGGTGAAGGCGGTATGATCGGCATTCGTCGTCAGGGATCAGGGATCAGAGGTTAGGGACTTAGGAAGCCCTGGCCCCTGAAATAGGAGTCGAGCTGAGTGAAAAACAAGTCGGGAACCGATGAGATTCTGCGTTGTTCGTTCTGCCATAAGTCTCAGGATGCTGTCGCCAAGCTGATCTCGTCGCCCAGCGATTATCCCCGCGCTTATATATGTGACGAGTGCGTTGCGGTCTGCAATTCCATTCTGGAAGATGACCGGTCGGCTACTCCGCCCAGTAGCACCCCGAATCAACTGCCCAAGCCTTTGGAAGTGAAAGCATTCCTGGACGAATACGTCATCGGGCAGGAGCAGACGAAGAAGAAGCTGGCAGTCGCGGTTTACAACCACTACAAGCGCATCTTCATGAATCGCCAGAAGACGGGCGATGGCATTGAGCTCTCGAAGTCGAACATTATGCTGATTGGTCCCACTGGGACGGGCAAGACTTTGCTGGCGCAGACTTTGGCGCGGATGCTGGACGTTCCGTTCGCGATTGTTGACGCCACGACTCTGACCGAGGCGGGATATGTCGGTGAGGACGTTGAGAACATCATCCTGAAGCTGCTGCAAGCTGCCGATGGCGATGTGAGCCGCACGCAGACGGGCATTATCTATATCGACGAGGTCGACAAGATCGGCCGGAAGGATGAGAATCCGTCGATCACGCGCGATGTTTCGGGCGAAGGCGTGCAGCAGGCGCTGTTAAAGATACTTGAGGGCACGATTGCCAACGTTCCTCCGCAGGGAGGACGCAAGCACCCGCATCAGGAATTCACGCCGGTCGACACCACGAATATTCTCTTTATCTGCGGCGGAGCTTTCGTTGGACTCGACAAGATCATTTCCCGGCGCATGGGCAAGAAGTCGCTCGGATTCCGCAGCGGTGAGGAAGCGGAGCGCGAGGAATCTTTCGCCAACAAGAAACGCAGCCAGGAATTAATGCAGGAAGTGCAACCGGAAGACCTGATCAAGTTTGGACTGATCCCGGAATTTGTCGGCCGCCTGCCTGTGGTGGGCATGCTCGAAGATCTGGACGAATTCGCGCTGATCGAAATTCTGACGCGTCCGAAGAATGCGATCGTGAAGCAATACCAGCGGCTGTTTGAGTTTGAGAATGTCCGGCTGAAGTTTAACGATGAAGCTTTGCGGGCGATTGCGCGCCAAGCCATGGCGCGGAAAGTGGGCGCCCGCGGGCTGCGCATGATTCTTGAAGAACTCATGCTCGACTTGATGTTTAACCTCCCAAGCCAGAAGAAACTAAAAGAGTTCGAAGTGACGCGGGAGATGGTCGAGAAGCGCAGCGCGTCGTTCGCGACGGTCATGGAAAAGGCCGGATAAAGGTCTCCTCTTTTTGGGAATCCCTCGTAGAGACGTAGCTTGCTACGTCCCGGTTTGCCGCACTTCGCCCCAGAGTTGCAAATTGCTGCAGACAAGAGCCGCAGAAATCAACCCTTACAACTTAAATGCCATTTCGCCATACCCTCCGCTCAAGGTAAAATCCAGATAGTTGCGTTGTATGCGCTTGATCGTTTCGTGCTTAGCCGTTTAGTGCGGAAATGGTTCGGCTGGAAATCGTTTCGGAAGCCCAGGAGACTCAGTGACCACATCCAAGGAAAAATACGAATCCAGAAAGCTGCCCATGATGCCCATTCGGGACGTGGTCATCTTCCCGTTTATGATGACGCCGTTCGTCGTGGGACGCGAATCGAGCGTGCGCGCTCTGGAAGAGGCTCTGGCAGCCGACAAGAAAATTTTCCTGGCCACTCAGCATGACGCCTCCATCGACGAACCAAAAGCCAATGAGATCTACCAGGTGGGCACGATCGTCAACATTGTGCAGAGCCTGAAGCTTCCGGACGGGAACATTAAAGTTCTGGTTGAAGGGATTGAGCGCGGCAAGATCCTGCAGGTTGCCGATACTGATGGATTCATGCAAGCCACGGTGCGCGTGGCCCGGTTCACGACTGAGACGAATCAGGCTCTCGAAGCGAGCATGCAGCGCGTGACTTCGCTGTTCGAGCAATACGTGAAGCTTTGCCAGGCTCTCAATTACGAGACGATGATTTCGGCGGTGCGGATGGAAGATCCGGCGAAACTGACGGATGTGATCGCCGCTAACCTGCAGCTATCCATTGAAGAGAAACAGGAACTGTTGGAGATCTTCGATCCGGCGGAGCGTCTGACGCGCATTGCGGATGTGCTCGATATCGAGATTGAAAAGCTGAACGTGGATCGGACCATTCAGTCGCGCGTGAAGCGCCAGATGGAGAAGGCACAAAAAGAGTATTACCTCAACGAAAAGATCAAGGCCATCCAGAAAGAATTGGGCCGCGGCGAAAAGAGCGAGTTCGACGAACTGAAGAAGAAGATCGAGTCCGCCGGCATGACGAAAGAGGTTAAAGATAAGGCGCTGCAGGAGCTTAAGAAACTCGAAGCCATGCCGCCGATGTCGGCGGAGTCTACCGTTTCGCGCAATTATCTCGACTGGCTATTGGCCGTGCCATGGAAAAAGCGGTCGAAGGAAATCCGGAACATCAGCCGCGCGGAGAAGGTCCTGAACGAAGATCACTATGGGCTGGAAAAGATCAAGGAGCGCATTCTCGAGTTCCTTGCCGTCCGGCAGTTAGTGAAGAATCCGAAGGGATCGATTCTCTGTTTTGTTGGACCTCCGGGCGTGGGCAAGACTTCGCTGGGAATGTCGATCGCCAAGGCGACCGGACGCAAGTTCGTGCGCATGTCTCTGGGTGGCGTGCGGGATGAAGCGGAAATCCGCGGGCATCGCCGTACCTATATCGGAGCGCTGCCGGGCCAGATCATCCAGATGATGAAGAAGGCGGGCACGAAGAATCCGGTTTTCATGCTCGATGAAGTCGACAAGATGTCGATGGACTTCCGCGGCGATCCGTCAGCGGCGCTGCTCGAAGTGCTCGATCCCGAGCAGAATTTCATGTTCGTCGATCATTATCTCGACGTGGAGTACGACCTCTCGCAGGTATTTTTTGTCGCCACGGCGAACGTGATGCATACGATTCCTCCGGCGCTGCAGGACCGCATGGAAGTGCTGCGGCTGCATGGGTACACCGAGCAGGAAAAAGTTGAGATCGCGAAGCAATTCCTGGTCAAGAAGCAGATGCTAGCTGCGGGGCTGTCGGAAAAGAACATCAAATTCGCCGACGAGGCCATCACGGCCCTGATTCGGTCGTATACGCGGGAGGCGGGCGTACGGAATCTCGAACGCGAAATCGGAAACGTGTGCCGCAAAGTCGCACGCAAGGTGGTCAAGGAAGGCGAGAATTACTCGATCGCGATCACGGGCGACAATGTTAACGACTTCCTGGGCGTGATCAAGTTCCGCGACACGCTGGCTCATGAGAAGTCCGAAATCGGACTCGTGACCGGCCTTGCCTGGACTGAAGTTGGCGGCTCGATCCTGAGCACGGAGGCCACTGTCGTTGACGGCAAGGGCGGCAAGCCGATTCTCACGGGCAAATTGGGCGATGTGATGCAGGAGTCGGCGCAGGCTGCGATCACGTACGTGCGGTCGCGCTGGCAACGGCTCGGCCTCTCGCGCGATTTCTATCGTGGGATCGATATTCACATTCACGTTCCGGAAGGAGCGATTCCAAAAGACGGGCCATCTGCCGGAATTACGATCGCGACTGCGATTGCCAGCGCCTTGAGCAGGATTCCTGTGCGGCGCGACCTGGCGATGACCGGAGAAATCACGCTGCGCGGCAAGGTGCTTCCCATCGGCGGATTGAAAGAAAAACTGCTGGCGGCGCATCGCGCGGGATTGTTTGAAGTGATCCTGCCCAAGGACAACGAGAAAGACCTGGCGGAGGTTCCGGAAAATCTGAGGACTGCGATGAAGCTGCATTTTGTGGATACGATGGATCAGGTGCTGCAGATCGCACTGGAATCGCCGCTGCCCAAGGTCGAGGATCAAGTGGCGCAGCCGATCGCTGGGCTGACTCCGACTGCGGAAGCGCCAACCGCGCATCAGTAGGATCGGACCACGAAAGACACGAAGTCATACAGAGGAAAGGCCTGCGGAATGCGGGCCTTTTGCTTTTGCGAATTTTTCACCCCGGAGGCAACGAATCACGGAGGCTTCTTTTTTATAACCTCAGTACCTCCGTGACTCCGTGGTGAGTCAGGCCGCTAAGCGCAGGCTGCGCGGACGCGCTCGCAGGTTTCCGCCAAGGAACGTTCGACGCAGTCGGTCAGCCACTGCTCGAGAAGGGTGCGGTTCGGTTCGGAGATGTAGCGGAAACGTACTCCACAGGCGTCGGCCGTCTTCCACACGACGGTTGCCGTCAGGTCGAGCATTTCGTCGGACTCCGGCAGGCTGAAACGCAGCCGGACGTCTTCGCCTGAACTCACGGACGCGCCGGAGATGAAATTGGGTATCGAAGTTTTGAGCCCGGCGCCGCCCTCGCTCAGATTGATGATCATCGCCTCTCCGACCGCTTGCGCGCGGGTAGTGATAGCGGCCAGAATTTCCACGCGCTCCCGATGCTGCTTGCGCCGCCGCGCTACGGTCGCGCAATAGGCTGCCCGGAGGCAGCGCTCGATCTGCACGGCCGACGCCGGCTTGTGAATCAGGAATTGCGCTCCTGCGGCGAAGGCCTGGCGCAGGTCCAGCAGATCGCGCACAATCGCCACGAGGACGCAGTCGGGATTCAGCTTCGAGCGCCGTACCGCCCGAAGAAAGTCGGCGACATTGTCGATCTCGCGCCAGTCGACGATGACGACGTCGAACTCCTGCTGGTGGATCATGTTCAGAGCTGCCTCGGAGCTACTGACGACTTCGGGCATAACCTGCAACTGATTCAGCACGTGTCGCGTAATGCCCAGAAACTGCGCGTCCGCACATAGCAGCAACGTATGCATTTCGAGAGTCGCCCGCCGGATGTTTTCCATGATCCGCTCCATTCGTTTGCTACAGGTCACATCGGCTCAGGGCGGCCGAAATTCAATGGAACATGGAACCCGGGAGCAGAGGCGTGTTACTTCCGTTTGGGCAGCTGGCTGAAGTTGCTGGGCGAGGACGTAGCTCAATTTTGTAATCGGGTAATTTTGTAATTTGGCAATTTTCGGTCCGACAGGCGTCCAAAATACCTTGATTACTAAATTGCCCAATTACAAAATCCTGCATCATTTCTGCCTGACTGATAAAACCGCTAAGAAGGGGCAGAGCCCATATGACGATTCCGATTAAGGGCACGGCTGCGCTCATCGGGGCAGCGGTAATGGTCGCAGGCACACTCATCTGGCTCCCGGCGTAAAGGACCTTCTTCGGGATCAGCATTGGGATCGGCATCGTGGTAGCGGGCTGCCTCTATCTCTGGCATAGACTGCGCCCGGTGAAAGACGACGAGGTTCACAACAAGCGGCCGCTGGGATTGAGTTAGGCCTGCCCGTACCGCATAGTCTCTTGCCAATGCGTCCCACTCCGTAGGAAACTGGAGCATGAGGGTTCTCTCGCGCTTTCTCGCCGCGGCGACCGACTCCGCCCACTTCCCGGCTCCCACCGTTCCAGAGATCGCCTTCCTAGGACGATCCAACGTCGGCAAGTCGAGCGTGATTAATTCTCTGGTGGGTACGAAGCTGGCGCGCACCAGCTCGACTCCCGGACGGACGCGGAGCATTAATTTCTTCGAGATCCGCTGGCCCGGGAAGCCGCGCCCGGAGCTGATCTTCGCCGATCTGCCCGGCTACGGATACGCCAAGATTTCGCGGGAAATCTCGGAGGAGTGGCCGAAGTTTATCGAGCCGTATTTGAATGAGCGTCCGACACTGGCGCTTTGCGTTGCATTGATCGACGTCAATGTTCCGCCGCAGTCGAGCGACCGGCAGTTGCTCGAATTCCTCAGCTCCACCGGACGCGACTTTTTGCTGGTCGGCACCAAGAGCGACCGGCTGTCGAACAACCAACTCAACAATGTTCTTCGGACTCTCGGCAACGAGTATCCCAACGCTCAGCTGCTGCCATATTCGTCGAAAACAGGAGCGGGACGGGATGACTTGTGGAAGCAGATTCGGCAGACGGCAGAACAAGCCTCCTCACAAATGCCTTCCTCCGCAGCAAGGTAGCACCGCTAATGTTCGGTGAAGTTCTGCCGATGAATCCTGCGAATGGGAAGAGGGGTCCCAGAGTGAGGAACTCAAGGCTCGACGTCTCTTTGTGATTTTTATCTCCTTAGGGATTTCTTATGGCCGAAGAAATCAACGAAGGCGTCGCTTACCTGATGGCGCTGAAGCAGTCGGCTCGAACGCAGGCAGCTCCCGCGTCGACCCCTCAACCTGCTGCCATGGAAGCAGCATCTGCCGCGGCCACAGTTGGCGAACGCTTTGAAGGGGCCGAAAAGAGGCGCAGTCCTCGCTATAAGTGTGAGGGCAGCGCACAAATCTGCGAAGAAAACTGTGACATCCACACCTGGGTAACGTTCAGCGACATCAGCTTGCACGGTTGTTATGTTGAAGCCCAGGCAACTTATCCGGTGGAAACAGTGTTGCACATGAAACTGGAGGCGAACGGAGTCCGCTTCGAGACAAAGGGTGTTGTGCGAGTGAGCTATCCGTACCTTGGCATGGGGATCGCGTTTGTCGAGATGTCGGAGGATAATATCGCCGCGCTGAAGCGGCTGCTCGCCACAATCTCGCGCCCCACAATCATCATGGGACCGGGTATTGCCTCTTCCCTTCCCGCCGTCGATCCGCTCCAGCTGCCTCCCATTACCAAGGCGGAGGCCGCCATCTCTGCGCTCGTAGAATTCTTTGAAAGCCGGCAGATGCTGATGCGGGAAGAATTCGTGAGAATTCTCAAGAAGAGCCAGAAATAGAGCACGTTTCAAAGTTTCAAAGACACCGGATTCCGCCTTCGGCATGCGGGCGTTTGAGCGACGAGGGCTCCCCAACTTTGAGGCGCAAAGCAACGGCTGAGGCGCGATCTCGCGCTTGAGACTTTGAAACCCTGGAACTTGTTCTATGATGTTCGGTCATGTCTCTCACGCTGATTACAGGCATTGGAGGCTTCATCGGCTCTTCGATTGCGAGGGCTTTGCTGGCACGCGGCGACCAGGTTCGCGGGGTTGACAATTTTTCTACCGGCAAGCGCGAGAATATCGCTGAGATTCTCGATTGCCTCGACTTTCGCGAATGCGACATCCTGGATCTTGACGCGATGCATCACGCTTGCGCCGGAGTTGATTTCGTCCTGCACCAGGCTGCGATCCCGTCGGTACCGAAATCAGTGCTTGATCCTCTGGGCTGTAATCGGGCGAATGTAGATGGGACTGTGAATGTCCTGGTCGCCGCGCGCGACGCAAAGGTGAAGCGCGTCGTCTACGCGGCATCGTCTTCCGCTTATGGAGACACTCCGACTCTTCCCAAACTCGAGGAGATGCGGCCTGACCCGATTTCTCCTTATGCGGTCGCCAAACTCGCGAGCGAGCAGTACATGATTTCGTTCTACCGCTGCTATGGGCTTGAAACCGTGAGCCTGAGATACTTCAATATCTTTGGGCCGAGACAGGATCCTTCATCGCCATACTCGGGCGTGCTCGCTAAGTTCATCACGCAGATGCTTCGCGGAGAGCAGCCCACCATTTTCGGCGATGGCGCTCAGAGCCGCGATTTTACGTACATCGATAACGCGGTGGAAGCCAATCTGCTGGCTTGCCAGGCTCCCGCCCAGAAAGTTGCGGGACAAGTCTTCAATGTCGCGACCGGCCGGAGAGTCGATCTCAACGAGACATTCAAATTATTGCAGCCGCTGACTTCTTATCATGGCCAGCCGAAATATGCCGGCGAACGCGGCGGGGACGTCAAACACTCGCTCGCCGATATTTCCAAAGCTGCAAATGGCCTCGGCTATAAACCTGTCGTCGATTTCGAAGAAGGCCTGCGGCGTACCGTAGAGTGGTACCGGAAAGCGGGCGTCGGACCTCGGACCTCAGGGCTCCTGTGACGTAGTTGCCAGGCACGACGGCCTCCTCGCAGCATCCGAACCTTGGTTCGATCATCGAATCAGCGGAGGCTTATCGCCCTTGACTCACATCTGCGTCACTTGCGGCACGCAATTTCCTTCTTCCAAGAATCAGTATGTTCACCACAACGGCCAACAATGGATCACGCTCGATGACTTGCGCAGCAAACATCACAACGTCTTCTTCGAAGAGGGCGAACATCTATGGGGGATCCACACGCAGCCACAATTCGCGATCGGCCAGCGCGCGCTGTTCTTGCAGACGAAACGTGGCGGCGTCCTTTGGGATTGTGTCAGCCTGATGGACGACCGCACGGTTGAAGAGATCAATCGGCTCGGCGGGCTCACCGCGATCGCCATCTCGCATCCGCATTACTACACCAGCATGGTCGAATGGAGCCGCGCCTTCGGCGGCATCCCGATTTATCTGCATGAAGACGACAAAGAATGGGTCCAGTACCGCGACCCGTCCATTGTTTTCTGGCGAGGCGAGACATATACGCTGGCCGATGATCTCACGCTCATCCGGCTGGGCGCGCACTTTAAAGGATTTCAGGTGCTGCACTGGGCAGCCCACAAGGGCATGCTGATGACGGGCGATATGCCTCAGGTCTGTCCCGACCGGCGCTACGTCAGTTTTATGTACAGCTATCCGAACTTTGTTCCGGTCGATGCGGCGACGGTCCGTCGAATTGTGAATACGCTTAAGCCGTATAAGTACGCGAGCCACTACGGCGCGTGGCCGAAATTCAAGGTGATTGGAGATCCGAAGGAGGCGCTGCGGCGGTCGGCGGTACGCTATTTGAGCGCATTAGGTGATGCCCAGCCTCTTGCGATTCCGGCGTCTGAGGTCTGAGGTTCAGACCCGAAGCCCACCCCGAAAGCGCCATTACGTTCGTTATCTACGTCGCTATTACCGGTGCGGCTACAGTGGTCCGCATGACACTTTCCTCGATGGTTCTCTCGCGCGACTGGCAGGAAGTGAGTGTTCTGGAATGCATCCTCGGCGGACTTCAGATCGATGTCGCGGTGGAAAAAGAGCCGCAGCGCGCGCTTGAGCGCCTCGGAACATCGAAGGTCGACGCGTTGATTGTGGACTGCGATCTCAACGGCAGCTCTCAGTTTCTGCGGGAACTGCAGGCCCCCGGTAAGTCTCAGGGTCAGATTCCTCTCGTGATTATGGGAGGCCCGAAGTGTACGCCGAGCCTTGACTCGACTGGCGCACTCTTCGCCTTCGAGAAGCCGATCTCGGTCGAGCAGGCCGTCCGCACGTTCACCGCGGCGCGAAGCATTATCCTGGATGGCCGTTTGCGCTATCACCGTGCCGGACTCGAAGTGCCCGTTTCGATCAAGTACAAGGGATCGAAGGCAATCGTTGGACATCTTCTGAACGTGAGCCACGGCGGAATGCTCGTCCACACGGGCCAGCTTCTGGACGCGAAATCGGGGATGCAGGTAGCGTTCAGCCTGCCGGGAGCGCGAGCCGGATTCACAATTCCAGCCAAAGTCGCGTGGCAGGATAAGGCGGGAAATGCCGGGATTCGTTTTATGCGGATTGCTCCGGCCCAGCAGCAGATGCTGGAGTTGTGGCTGGCGCAGCAGTTTTTGGCCAATTAGGAACCGGCGTCGGAAACACCCATCTGTCTCCCAGAACCCATCGAGACCCCATTCATCGTTAATTCCTTCACCGGAAGCGCGTGGCCTTTTCCTGCTGTTCCTCCTCCATTGAATATCCGGCCAGGCGGGCCAACCGCGTGCCGAGGCTTGTGCCCCCGAACAAGTGGAAGAAGATCCAGTACAATCCGGCAACCACAATCACGGCGCCGGCGGCTATGGACAGCGGCCAAGGCGTGGCTTCGCGATTAATCGATAGGAAAACGAGCGCGAACAGAAGCAATCCAGCCACCACGACCAGCGTATGGATCGCCCAGGCCAGGCTTCGCGCCGAGAGCGGTTGTGACAGCCAATCGAGCCTGCCCGGCTCCGTTTCCGCGACGGGTTCTGCGGGCTGAAAGCTCGGCAACACGGGCTCGCGGCGGCTGGGTAACTCGATCACCTTCACGGGAGCGGCGGAAACAAGCAGGCCATCCTGCTGTTCGCTCTGCCGCACGGCCTCGCCCAGCGGCAACTCCTGCACAACCGAAGGTGCGGCGAACATCGACTCGGCCGGATCGGCGTGCAGCGAAATGCCCTCCAGCAGATCGCCAAAAATCCATTCGCCGATCTGCCGGCCCATCTGCGAAGGCAGATCGATGAACCGGATTCCGCATTGGCCGGAAAGCGTGGCCCACATCACCTCGCCCTGAATCTCGACGCGCAACCGGGGATACTTCAGCTCAAAACGTACGCGCAAACGCTGACGAGGACGCACCGGCGCCAGGATCTGGGCTCCGATTCCACCGGGGGCCAGATTGCGCACCACGCCTCCGTTCGTATCGTCGAGCGTGAGATAGGTCAGAGAGCGCAGTTCGTGCCGGTGCTGAGCCCGTGCCTGCCTTGTGGAAAAGAGCGCTGCGTCCATTCGCCACCCGGAGAGAAATCTGCTCGGCCAGAGCCCTGTTTCCAGCATCTTATGCCGGGGTAATTCCTGCTTTTAGTAACTGCGGTGGTTCGAGGGCTGAGTGAACCGGGCGCGATATCGGTTGGATTAGCGAGCGTTAGAAAACAGCGGCAGCGAAAGAAAGGAGAAGCGACACGGAAGTCCATGTCCAACGGGTCATGTCAGGGTAATTGCAAGTCGGCTCAAAGACCGATAACTTACATATGATCCCCGTTTAAATGGCGACTCCTACCACCAAACCGGAGCTGGAGTTGACGGAACCCGTCCGCGGGATTACTGTACCTCACTGGCCGATGGCACATAGCGCAGCTTCGTCGATCCCCGACCGGATCGGGGCCGGGCCTTCTTCCGCGCCGACGCCCCAAGATGCCCTGCAGGCACTACTCGCCTTCTCGTCGTTGCACGAGCAGGTACGCCGGAGGAGATCTTTGGCTGGCCGCCATAACGGATTCGACTCGAAGACTCCAGTCGCCGAGTTTGACCCTTCCGAGCTGTTCGTTCTGGATGATGTTCTGCAGCTTGTGGCCGAGCGGGCAGTCTCGATTACTGGCGCTGACGGCCTGGCGATCGCCCTGGCGGAGAATAATGAGATCGTGCTTCGCGCCGCGGCGGGCATGGTTCGGCCCGATATTGGCGCCCGCATCGACCGCGACTCCGCTTTTTCCGGAGCGTGCTTCCGCACGGCGCAGGTCATCAACTGCGACGACACCGAGACCGATCCGCGAGTCAATCTGCAAGCATGCCGGAAGCTGGGCGCGCGATCGATGGTGGCAGTTCCGCTGTGCGGCCGGCGGCGCGTCATCGGCGTGCTGGAAGCCTTCTCGACGTGGCCTTTCGCATTTAACGATAGCGACGTCCGCAATCTGACGCTGCTGGCGGAGCTCGTTTTAGCTGCGCTCAAGCCGGAGGATGAAGACCGCTTCGCGCACTCGGCGCAAGTGGCGGCGACCAAGCTGGATCCGCTTAAGCCCAGCGTCGTTCCGGGGCCGAAAGATATTGCGCCCGCAGCGCCGATACAAGTTGGAGCGCCCAAGATTCCTGCAATGCCAGTCGTTGCTCGACCGACTCAAGACGCTGCGCCCCAGATCGTCACAACGCCCCCGCCCATTGCTCCGAAGACTGCTCCGGTTCCTGCTCCCGTTGAAGCAAAGACCGATGACGCGCCAGCCAAGGTCGAGGTTGTCAAAGGTCTCTCGACAGCCGGTGCGACTGAAGTCAAAGCACCGCTTGTCGCCTCCTCTACTCCTGCAGAGAAAGTAGAGAAAATTGCGGCGACAGAAGTTAAGCCATCGGAAGCCAAGGCTGCCGAAACACAGATCGCCGAAGGAAAGACCGCCAAAGCCGCGACCGCCGAAATCGCCGAGCCCGCTCTCACCTTCGGGCAAGCGGAGCCGGAACATTCTCCTCGCCGCTTTGCGATTCCCGCGATACTGATCGGCATTGTTGTGATCGCGGCGTTCGCCGGAGGCATCTGGTGGAAGCTGAAGATGTCGGAAGTCGGCGGCTCGATGGTTCACACCGAAGCGCCTTCCAAACCGCTCGCTACCGCCCCCGCGGCGAAGCCTTCCACACAACCGGCGGTGACGGCGCCTGCGCCATCGGCTGCACCCACGATTGACAGCAGTTCCGACGCAACCGATTCCGACAACACTCCAGCAAGCCCGCAGGAGCTGGCCAAATTTCCGCGGATCACCGGAGTTCGCCACTGGTCGTCGCCCGATTCGAGCACGGTCGTGCTCGACATGGAAGATCAGGTCCAGTACGAAACGCATCATCTCACTGGACCTGACCGGGTCTACTTTGACTTGCACGACACGCAGCTAGCGCCCGATCTCGCTGGGAAATCGATCGATATTGGCGACACCTTTATTGGCCGCGTGCGGGTCGCGCAGCCGGTCCCGGGCATGACACGCATTGTGCTCGAGACCAAGCCCGATACAAGCTTCTCGGTCAGCCTCGAGCCTAATCCGTATCGCTTGATCGTCGAAGTGCGCAAGGCGGGGACGAGTCCCAAGGGCGCAATCAACCTTTTCCCCAACGTCCCGTCAACACAGCCGAAGCTGGCGATCGTAATTCCGCCGCCCACGAAGGAAGATCTGCAACTGCGCGCGCGCGTGCCGAAGCTACGGATCGTGGTGGATGCCGGACACGGCGGATGGGATCTCGGCACGGTAGGACGCCGCGGATTGCTGGAGAAAGATCTGGTTCTTGAAATCGCGCAGCGACTGGGCAAGCTGCTGGAATCGCGGCTCGGCGCCGACGTGATCTACACGCGACAGGACGACAATTACGTTCCGCTCGACCAGCGGGCCGAGATCGCCAACCAGGCGCAGGCGGACCTGTTCGTCTCGGTTCACGCGAATTACAGCGATCTGCCGTCAGCGCGCGGCGTCGAAACCTATTACACAAATTTCTTCTCGGCGCCCGGCTCGAAGGAAGCCGGTACGGCGACGGATCCTCATTCTGTCCCGAACGGCAATACTCCGACACTCTCGGCGGCCGACCTGCACGACCGCATCGAACAGTCGCGGCGGCTGGCGGCGAGTGTTCAGCGATCGCTCTACGGGACGCTGGCGGTGCAGAATCCGGGCTTGCGGGATCGCGGCGTGAAAGAAGCCAGCTTCGTCGTCCTCACGGAAAGCGCGATGCCGGGAATCCTCGCCGAAGTTTCGTTCGTCTCGAGTCCGGCCGATGAACAAAAGCTCCGCAGCGACGGATATCGCGAGCGCATCGCCGAGGCTCTCTATCGCGGGATCGCTCATTACGCCGTGCAATCGAAGGGCGTGAAGATGGCGAGCGCGAAGTAGCAGCCGTCAGCCCACAGCTTGTAGGGACGGACGCATTCGTCCATCCGTCGAGGCGAAGCCGAGCGCATTTTGCCTGAGAGTATCTCCGCACCGCCCTCTAACTCTCCTGTCTTTGTGAACCCCGACAATCCAGCACGTGATTGCAATCACGGACGTAAGCCCTTGTCAGGCTTAGGGTGGAATCATCCTGATCTGGGAGGGACAAGAGTGATGAGACCTGCAGTGCCCGTGGTGCATCCGTTTAACCGGTTGGAGTTCACCTGCAAGTGCTGCGGCGCGGCGGGCCGCGTCGATTATGAATACGGCGTGTGGCCGGTGATTGGACAGGAGCGGGAGTACCGGCATTGTCCCGGAGATCAGGTGCGGCAGTTGCCTGGCCCGATCGTGGCCGTGTGGGAAAAGCGCGGCGACCACTGGGTACTGGCGGCGAACCGCCAGACCGTCGAGGAACTGGCCGCGAAGTAGCTTGTCTGGGCGAACATCTCGAGATGCATTCATCAGCTACGTGTCCGCCGAACAACCTACCTGGCTTCCGTCGGCCGGACTTATTGCCGCACCCGCGTGATTTCCCTGTGCGTACTGTTTCCGACCGCGAATTGGCGGACCGTCTGAATCTCACCTTGACGCAGAGCATTCTGGGTCGTTG
Source organism: Candidatus Acidiferrales bacterium (assembly GCA_035507635.1). Lineage (GTDB taxonomy): Bacteria > Acidobacteriota > Terriglobia > Terriglobales > Acidobacteriaceae > Sulfotelmatobacter. The sequence continues at coordinate 1,978 of DATJOA010000181.1, read as the reverse complement.
TCAGGGATGAGGCGGTGACTCCGTCATTGACTTGCGCGCAATCCATCCGCAGCGCGCCGTTGTCGTTGAAGACGAGGCCGTAGAACCTCAGCGTGCTGCCCGGTGCCAGAGCGGAGGTGTTCAGCTTCAGCGTGTTGCTGTCGATGTACACGTCCATCACGCTGGGACTATTCAGCAGAGTGATCTGGCCGGGCTGGACAGCTAATGTCGGGAACAGGTCATCGGACGCCAAGGAAATGGTGTAATCGGTGAAGCTGCCGCTAGGCATTGAAGAAATGACTGTGCCATTCACCATCTGCGGCAAGAGCGTGACGGTCGTGGCTTCCGGATCAACGCCAGCATTGTAATCAATCGTCTGAGAAGTAATGAAGATGCTTTGCCCGCCGACCAGATTCGCCTGACTGAAGCTCGCAACGAAGGGCAGGCTTTGCAGGTTGTTCATGGCGCCCGAGATCTGAAACTGCGAGCTGCCAATGCCGTAATTCCAGGTAATCGGAATCTCATCCGGTGGCTGCGACGCCAGATTGAAAATCATGGTGTTCTGTTCCGGGATCGCCGGCTCGGCCTGTGCAACCTGCAGGGCTGGTCCCCGCACCACATCGATGGCCGCGGGATCTGCGACTCCGATACGGCTGGCGAGCAGAGATCCATCGCCTTCGAGCGCCGCGTCCAGATTCACAAACAGGCCGACCGTGATTGCAGAGAAGTCAGAGATTCCCTGATATACGGTGCTTCCGTTCGTATCGACCGACAAAGTCCGCGAACTATTCGGCATAGTCAGAGTGAAGTTTCCGCTACTGGTCGCGGTTACCTGGCCCATCAGGTTCTGAACCTTGCCGTTCTTCGCGCTGGTCGGATTTGTCGATAGCGACACGGGAGTCAGATTGAACGTCGGCGTAATCGAATACGTGCCGGTAAGGTCCGCGTCGTAGCATTCGGAATAACTTGCCGACTGCGCCACCTGCAGGTCCAGAGTCAGTCCCATGCTGTCGCCGGTAATCGTGATCGGAGACGCAAGATTCACAGTAATGGTGGTCGGGGGAGCATTCGACGGATTGGTTCCGTAGCCATAGAAGCTGATGTCGAGGGCGCCCGTCGATTGTTGCGTCACGCAAGTGAAATAGGAATCCCCAAGAGTCACTGCGGCCGACGTGTACACATCCTGCGGAATGCTCAGAGTGGTCAGCGGCTCGGCAGTGCCGTTCACGTGAATGAACTCGGCCCACTGTTGCGTCCCAGTCGGCACTGAGAACAGGGTAACAACCTTTCCCGCCTCGTTGGTCAGCGTGATGCCCGTAAGGCCCAAGCCGAAGTCAGCCAGCTGATCGTTCGCCGTGCTCGACAACAGCACCGTGACCGAGGTGTTGCCAGACAGTTTTTTTATCGGTGGCGTGCCGCCCGACCCGCAGGCAGTCATCAAGCCAGCGGCAACGATGACGGCGAGAATTGCACAGGAAAGAGTGAGAGAAGAGCGTAACGACGAAGAGGCAGCAGACATGGACTCCTCCAACAGCGAGCGCAAACCGGGGAAGACCAACAGCCAATTACCGCTTGCTCAGCCCGTTTCAGCGAACTCGTCAAATCAATCCGCAAAGAACGAGCAGCACAATGATAGTCCGCAGTCTGTCAAGCGGCATAGTAACTTTGTGCAGAATTGTAAAAGTACGAGTGTATTGAGTAACTAAGTTGCCCGGAGAAACGACGGGCCTCCTTGCGGAAGCCCTGTCCGGCGCGATATGAATTGTTATGATACGGCGCCTAAAAGTAACTTATCCCCGCGCTGCGTGTTCCTTGGCCTTGGCAATGTACTGCTCGACCTGCTGCTTCTGCGGATAATCGGGATTCGCCTTCAACAGCTGCTGCCACGCCTCAACCGCTCCCTTAGCATCGCCTTTGCCTTGCCACCGGACCCATCCCAGGTTGAATAACGTCTGCGGATGCCCCGGACGATACTTCAACGAAATCTGCATCTCCTCCA
>DATJOA010000180.1:0-6476 GCA_035507635.1 Candidatus Acidiferrales bacterium | reverse complement strand
ACAAGGGTCAACAGCGCGAGCGCGCCCACGGCGGTCCCCCACCGCATCCAGAACGATCGTGCGTCCTCGTACGGTTGGCTCGCGAGATTGATGTCTAGACGCATACAAAAATCGGTTTGCTACGCGATCAGCGCTCCTACGACTCCGGCCATTCTCCAGCGCGGCACCGAACCTCCAGCCGTCGTGCCCAACTGCGAAGAAGAAATCAGTTCCTGCACGTCCGCTTCGGTTTGCGCTTTTAGGGCGCTCGCCGCTCCGGCCGATTCCGACAAGCCCGCAACGTAAATGCGGTCGATGTTCAAATGATACGTATCCTGGAAGAATACGACCGACGGATAAACCTCCTCCGCCAGTTGCTCGCCGGTGATGGTGACTCCTCGCGCATTTTCCAGCGTCCGAAACAGTTGCAGCTGATCTTCATTCAGGATCGCAATGCTGGTGGTGTGCGCATCGACCTTGATCACCATCGTCGGACGCTTTCCATCCGCTGCGCCGATTGCTGCCAGAGTCGACGGCAGCACGACGCCCGGATTGAATCCGGCTTCACGGAATGCCGCTTCATAATCCTCAACCACGCTACCGAGCGCCACGGCTGCGACCACGCGAACTTCATCGGAAACTTTCTGCGCGTGATACGAGACCTTGGCCTTCTCGACATCAAACGGCAACGATTTTTTCAGCCGGAAGCGGACCACTCCCAGCGCTTCTTCATGGTCGGAAGGCAAGGTGTCGAATTCCACGAGCATGACGCGAACCGCGGCATCCGGAACGATGGCGATCACGTCATGTGATCGTGCACCCACGCTGCCGAGCGCTTCCGCGATCCCAGAGCTGACGGCGGCACGCTGCCGCAGATTGCTTTCGATCAGGTCCGGTACGACGCTGCCGGGGGCAAGTTCGCGCGCGGCGCACGCTTCCAGTCCGCTGCCGTCGTCGACGACGCGACCGGCCAACACCCGGTCGGCCGCAATTTCACACGCCAGTTTTGGCCTTGCAACTTTTGTGGTTGGACTCATCCCGAAAACGCCCTTGAGTGCTACCTCATGTTAATCAGAACCCGTCTCGTACAGAAATGCAAGAGCAGTAAGGTTTCAATGTTTGCTTTCACTATGTGGTTGGAAGAGGAAGGCACTTGTGAACAGTACTCAGCTCCACGTTGAAACCTTGAAACTTTGAAACGCCGCTCCTACCGCATCGTCTCGATAAACGTGACCTTATTGATCTCCTTCAACGTAGTTATCCCAAGTCGCACTTTGTCGAGCGCCGACTCGCGCAAGAAGCGCATTCCTTCTTCGCGGGCCGCGCGCCGTATCTCCGAGGTCGGCTTTTTCGCCAGAATCATCTCGCGGATGCGGTCGCTTAAATCGAGCAATTCGTGAATCGCGGTTCGGCCGCGGAAACCTGTTCCAGCACATTCAATGCATCCCGGACCTTCATAGAGAGGAACTTTGCCCCACTGCGCCGGATCGAGTCCGCTAGCCTCGAGAACATCGGGAGCATAATGTACTTCCGTCCGGCAGGAATCGCAGATCAACCGCACCAGCCGCTGTGCCAGGATGCAGTTCAGCGCCGATACGAAGTTGTAAGGCTCTACGCCCATATTCAGGAAGCGTCCGATGACGTCGACGACGTTGTTGGCGTGGACGGTCGTGAATACCAGGTGTCCGGTCAACGCCGACTGGATGGCGATCTGTGCCGTCTCCGAGTCGCGGATTTCGCCCACCATGATCTTGTCCGGATCGTGTCTCAAGATCGAACGCAATCCGCGGGCAAATGTCAGACCCTTCTTCTCATTAACCGGAATCTGCGTGATGCCCCGTAGTTGATATTCCACCGGATCTTCAATCGTGATGATCTTGTCTTCGTCGGTCTTGATCTCGTTCACCGCGGCGTAAAGCGTGGTCGTCTTGCCGGAACCCGTCGGCCCGGTTACCAGCACCATGCCATATGGTTCTTTGATATAACGCCGGAATCGCCGCAGGTCGTCTTCATCGAATCCAACCACGTCCAGAGTCAGTGTGCGGAACTTCTCGCTCATCGACTCTTTATCGAGCACGCGGAGCACGGCGTCTTCGCCGTGAATCGACGGCATAATCGACACGCGGAAGTCGATCGCACGCCCGTTATATTTCACGCGGAAACGGCCGTCCTGCGGGACGCGGCGCTCGGAAATGTCGAGTTCGCTCATGACCTTGATTCGCGAGATGACAGTCGAATGATGCTCTTTGCCAATCGGAGGCATCGCCTGCGTCAGCACGCCATCAATACGGAACTTGATCACGACCGAATCGTCCCGCGTCTCAATATGAATGTCAGAGGCGCGCCGCTGCAGGGCCGTGAAAATAGTCGTATCGACCAGGCGGATGATCGGGCTGGTATCGCCCGCCGCCGTCAGCTTATCGATCGAGAGCGTCTCTTCGGCGCCTGTATTCTCATCTTCGCGAATGATCTGGAAGCCTTCGCTGGCTTCTTCCAGCACGCGCTGTGACTGCTCGGTCTTGGCGAGAATCTTGTCGATCTGCTGGAGTGTGGAAACCTTGGTGATGATGCGTTGCTTCAGCAGCAGGCTGATTTCGTCAATCATCATCAGCTGGCTGGGATCGGCGATGGCGATGGCTAGCTTGCCGTCCGTAGTCTCTTCCAGCGGAACAAACTTGTAGCGGAACATCAACTCGACCGGGATCTTTTTGAACAGCTCATGATGCAGCTCGAATCCGCTGAGGTCGATGAATTCGCACCGATACCGGCGCGCCACATCCTGCGCGCGCTCGAGATCCGTGACCGGATTCCCCGTCGGGCTGATTGGCCCGCCGTTCCCGCCGCCAACGAACAGTGATTTCTTATCCGCCGTTGCCATTTAAAAACCCGTTTGGTAATCGTGTAATTTTCTAATTTGGTAATTTTCGATCGGAAACGTTCGGAAATTCCCCGATTACAAAATTCCCAAATTACCCAATCGCCTAATGCACTCCCAAAGTAAAGATCGGCAAATACAACGAAATCAATACTCCGCCGACAAAAATCGCCATGATAATCAGGATGAGCGGCTCTATCAGAGCCATCGCCGCGCCGAGAGCCGTCTGCACATCCTCTTCATAGAATTCCGCAACCGAGTTCAGCATCGCCGGTAGCGCGCCCGTCGACTCGCCGACTTCGATCATTTCCACTGCCAGTTCGGGAAAAATCTTCTGTTCTTCCAAGCTAGGAGCAAGCCCTTGTCCCTCACGCACGCGGACACCAGCCCGCATCACGCCCTTTAAAATGCGTCGGCTGCTCATGGCCGAACCCGCCGTCTCCATCGCCGGAACCAGCGGCAGTCCGCCTTGTAACAAGGTCGCGAGCATTCGCGAGAAACTCGCTACCTGGTGCTTCAGCCGAATGTCTCCTAAAAGCGGCAAGCCCAGGATTGCCCGGTCAATCCGATCGGCGCCGCGATCCGTATCCTTCCATCGCCACAAAACGAATGCCAAAATCACCAGTCCGACCAGTATGAAAGGCAAATATTTCTGCGCGTATACTCCCACGCTGAGCATGAATACGGTGATCGCCGGAAGTTTCGCATCCAGGCTGTTAAACAAATCGGCGAACTTCGGCACCACGTAGGTGAACAAAAACATCACCATGATCATCACCACGCTAACCAGCAGCGTCGGATAGATCATGGAAACGAACAGTTTCTTGCGGAAGGTCATCGCCATGCGCTGGAAGTTGACATACCGCGTCAGCACCTCATCGATGTTGCCGCTCTTCTCGCCCGCCATCAGCGTGGTCGTATAAATCTTCGGGACCACGGTTTGCGCCGCGAATGCATCCGAGAGCAGTTCGCCGCCCTTCACGCGATCGCGGACGTTCTCCAGGATCTGTTTGAACTGCGGATCCTTCTGGCGCTTGATCAGCAGCTCCACCGAGTTCAGGATCGGCAGCCCGGCCCGAACCAACGTCAGAAACTGCTGGTTAAAAACCAGGAAGATATCCTGTTTCAGCTTGCGGCGCCGTCTCAGGCCGCCGGCCATCATCCCCTGCGGCTTCACCCAATAGACGAGATATCCCTGGGAAGAGAACCGGTCGCGCACCTCGGCTTCGGAATACCCCTGCTCGACGTGCTGGTGCACCCGTCCGCGATCGTCCGCGATTTTGACTACAAATTCCGCCATTTGACCGTGTTTCTGCCGATTTCTTCGACTGCGAGGCTTATCGCCAAGTCTAACATTCCAGCTTACATTCTAAGCTTTGAACCCGGGCCAAGCATCCGTGCCCAGGTTCCGCAAGTAACCTTACACCTTGCAGACTCGAATCACTGTCCTAGAGCGCCATCCACCACTTCCGTTCCCGCGGGAGGCTTGAATTCGAAACTCGAATCCGCGACAGCGACATCTTCCTTCTGATCACCGAACTGATACTCAGTCGCCGCCCCATCGACGTCATGAATAATGATCCGATGGATCGTGTGCTGCGGTGTTATCTCGAGAACGATCTCATTAATCTGATCCGACACACCCTCCGGTACGCCTCGCAGCACGACATCCCCGGCCTGCAGTGGTTGAACGTCTGATGCCAGCGATAGCCCCCTCAACTCCTTCTCCAGCTTGGTCTTACCGAGCAAGAACGCAAGCGGAGATCGAATGTCTTCCAGTTTCTTCGCGGACTCTTTCCTCGCCTGGCCGTCGTCGGGGACGTAAAACCACGCGGTTTTCCCGTCACTCACGAAGAGCTTTTCTCTAGGAGAACGGTACTCCCAGCGCATCTTGCCGGATTTTTTCAGCCAAAGCGTTCCCGACTCGACCCGGTCGATGCCCGCCCCGCGGTAAGTCTCTGTGAATGTTGCTTCGAGCGTGCGCAGGTGGTTGTAATGCGCATCTACCGCCGTGGCGATGGACTTCACATCCTCTGCGCGCGCCGCCAGAGCGCACACTGCGATAGCTGCAGACACCACGATGGCGGAATAGAGCCAATGAAGCCGCATCAGGATAGTTTTGTCACCGTAACTCGCCCGCCGCTCGATCACAGCTTTCCGGCCTCACGCCAATTCGGGAGGGAAGATGGCGGCAAGTTCTTTCGGGGGGACTCCTTTGCAGATTGTATCCTTCCCGCCAACGCTTGTCATCGTGAAGCGCCGGGGCCCGTCATCGTGAAGCAAGCGCCTCGTTGTGGCACGCAGTCTCTGGGAAGGACCTCGGTAGAACGTGGCCGGAAAACTCGCACGATCACACGCAATGCGCGATTTGATGATCGCGCCACCCAAAAGTTACACAGAAAACTTTTTACAATTGCGGTGGCAAGTGTTCGTAACTTCTCCATCAACTCCTTCATCCATTCCCCGGTCACCGAGACCGAAAATCAATGAAGGAGCTTTCTATGTTGAGAATGAGTCGAATTCTCCTGACTCTTGCTTTTTGCCTCGCCGCGCTCCCCCTTCTGACCCATGCCCAAACCAGCAATACCACCGGTGCAGTATTTGTCATGACCAACGATGCCAGTAACAACCAGGTGATCGCATACAAGCGCAATGCCGATGGATCGCTCACCGGCCGCCACACCTTCAACACCGGAGGCCGCGGCAGCGGTGGCGTCACCGATCCTCTTGCCTCGCAAGGATCACTCACTCTCACCGGCGACCGTGTATTCCTTCTCGCGGTGAACGCCGGCAGTGGCGACATCTCTGTTTTTCAAGTCAGTGGTTCGACCTTAATGCTCGTTGACACCACGCCCTGCGGAGGCAGCGAGCCCGTTGCAGTCGCCCAGTATGGTCGTCTTGTCTATGTTCTCAACGCCGGAGGAGCCAGCAACGTCACCGGATTTCACCTCACCACGACGGGCGCCCTCAAGCAGATTCCCAACTCGACGACCTATCTCACTACCGGCAACACCGGCGCGGCGACAGTTGCGTTCAGTCCCAACGGCCAGACGCTTCTCGTCACAGAAAAACTGACGAATAACATTGACGCATTTCCTGTCATGGCGAATGGAACTCTCGGCGCGATCGTCGTGAATCCCAGCGCAGGGCCCGGCCTCTTCGGAGTGCTGTTCGCTCCCGACGGCGCAGCGATCACGACCGAGACCGGACCCACCGGTGGACAGGACGCCTCAGCCGTTTCTTCATATGCGGTCAGTTCCGGCGGAACGCTTTCCGTGATCAGCGCGAATGTTCCGACGCTCGCAAATGCAACCTGCTGGCACGTCGTTACGCCGAATGGCAAGCTGCTGTACACAACCAATCCCGGCTCGGGCACGCTCTCGGGCTTCTGGATTGGAACGAATGGAAGCCTTACCGCGGTTGACGGCACCGTTCTCGCAACCCTGCCCAGCGGCAGCGCAGATCTCGATCTCGCGGTCAGCTCAGACGGGAAATATCTGTACACGATCGATTCCGGGACTGGATCGGTCAGCGTGCTTCAAATCAACTCCGACGGAACTCTAACCGTCCTATCCGGAGTCAGCGGCCTCGCCGCCAACGCTGGCTACAACGGAATCGCCGC
>DATJOA010000179.1:0-17409 GCA_035507635.1 Candidatus Acidiferrales bacterium | reverse complement strand
GAAGCTCCGCTCGTGCTCGGGATGAACAACCCTGAAATTGCCGCGACTCGGCGGCTCGGTTGTGAGGAATCCCTCCAGGCATTTTCCACAGCCCACATGTGACATCTGCCCTTGTGTTCCACAGCGCTACTCAGCGATCATCGCCGAGGCCGAGACAGCGCGGTCAGCCGGATTTTTGTTCCATTTTGGAATGGAACTGGAAGTCGCTGGCTCTAAGTTCTTTGAAACCAATATTTTGCCCGCAAGCTGTTGATTCTGGATATTTTATTTTCAATTTTCCGCTAACTCGATGATTCCAGAGATCGAGGGGGGAGGGGGGTATACCCCCCAAAAAACGTTCATTCAGATTTCCAGGAAGTGGCGGAAAAAAATAAATTCCACGGAGAAATCAACAAATAAATAAATGTAGGGACAGCCGCCATCGGCTGTCCGGCGGAGCGAAGCTCCGCAGCTGCTGTTTAACCCACCCAACCTGCTACGGGACGCTACGAGCGCGTACTCGATCCCACAGGAACGGCTATTCGTCCACCGACAGCTTCCAGAGCGTGCTCCAGGTCGGCAATCAGGTCGTCCACGTTTTCGATTCCCACCGACAGCCGCACCATCTGCTCGGTGACTCCCATCTCCGCGCGCTGCTCGGCCGAAATCATCGCGTGTGACGTCAGCACAGGAATCGACACAAGCGACTCGACTCCACCAAGGCTGGTCGCGAGCGTGAACAATCGCATCGCCTCGCTCACGCGACGCGCATCGTCGCCACTGCCCTCGACCTCGAACGTGACCATTCCTCCACCGCCGCTCATCTGCTCCCGCGCGATCTCGTACTGAGGATGACTCTTCAGCCACGGATAATGCACTCGCCGTACCTTCGCATGTTGCTCGAGGAATTCCGCCACGCGCAGCGCGTTCTCGTTCTGTCGCGCCACGCGCACCGCGACCGTCTTGATCCCCCGGATGAGCAGCCACGCCGCATGAGGATCCATGCAGTTGCCCAGCGTCGTCCGCGTCTCCCAAAGTTGATCCATCAGTTCCTGCCGCCCACACACAACGCCGCACGTCAGGTCCGCGTGCCCGCTCAAATACTTCGTCCCGGAATGCATCACCAGATCGATCCCATACTCCACCGGACGCTGATTGATCGAGGTTCCAAACGTGCTGTCGATCATGCTGATCAGCCCATGCTTCCGCGCAATCGCCGCGGTCTTCTTCATGTCGACAATCCGCAATGACGGATTCGTCGGCGACTCCAGATATAGCATCCGCGTATTCGGACGAATCGCATGCTCGTACTGGTCATAGTCCGTGGTATCGACGAAGGTCGTCTCAATCCCAAGCTTCGGCAGCCATGTCGAGAGAAACTTCGTCACTCCCCCGTAGATGTCACGCTGCGCCACGATGTGATCGCCGGATTTCAGCAGCGCAAGAATCGTCGTGGTGATCGCACCCATTCCAGACGCAAAGACGCGCGCGCCTTCCGTGCCTTCGAGTGCGGCCAAAGTCTCCTCGGCCAGCGTAATCGTCGGATTGCCCCACCGCGTGTAATACCGGTCGGTCGCGGTGACGCGAACCTGCTCCTCGTTGTCGGTCACCTCAAAAGTCGACGTCTGATAGATCGGAGGCGTGACCGCGGCGTTTTTCTTCTCAAGATCCGAAGCGCCGCGGACAGCAGCAGTTTCCGGATGACGCTTGCGTGGTTTCATGGCTTCCTCACCATTCAAGATAATGTCGGTGATCGGCGCGGGCAAGCCGAAAGCAGGCGCCGCACCATTTATAATGCCAAATTCACATCTATGGACCTCGGATTGAAGAACCGCGTTGCCCTGGTCGCCGCCTCCAGCCAGGGATTGGGTCTCGCCACGGCTGAGGCCTTTGCTGCCGAAGGCTGCCGCGTCGCCATGTGTGCCCGCAATCAGCAGACGCTCACCTCAGGTGCCGACAAGATCCGCAAACAGCACAATGTCGATGTTCTCGCCGAAGCGTTCGATGTGACCGACGCTTCCGCCGTGAGTCGGTTCGTCGCGACGGTCGCAGAGAAATTTGGCAGCGTCGACATCTGCGTGACCAACGCCGGAGGTCCGCCCGCCAAGGGCTTTCTGGCCGCGTCGCTCGAAGATTGGCAACACGCGATCGACGCGAATTTCCTCAGCACGGTCTATTTCGCGCGCGAAGTGATTCCTCACATGCAGAAGAAGCATTGGGGACGCATCATTACAATCACCTCGATCACGACGAAACAGCCGGTGACCGATCTGGTGCTTTCGAATGCGGTGCGAGCCGCTGTCGTCGGGCTGGTGAAGAGTCTTGCGAACGAGTTCGGCAAAGATGGAATCCTGGTCAACAATGTCGGCCCGGGATTCACGGCCACCGATCGGCTGAAAGAGCTGGCGAAGGCGCGCTCGTCGGCTACGGGAAAGAGCCAGCAGGAGATCTTCGAGGCATGGGCAGCCGACGCGCCGCTGAAGCGTCTGGGGGAACCGAGAGAACTCGCCGAGGCGATCGTCTGGCTCGCTTCGGACCGCGCGTCGTACATCACCGGCCAGACACTGCTGGTGGATGGCGGAATGTATAAAGGGCTGTGAGCAATGAGCTAATCCGCTTCATGTTCTTGCCCACTGCTCATAGCTCATTGCTCGCTGCTGAAGGAGATTCATGCGATCGATTGCGTCACGCATTTCCGTCATGAGCGGCGAGGGAGCGCTGTCGGTCTTCGCCCGCGCCAAGGAATTGGAGGCTCAGGGCCGATCCATTATTCATCTCGAGTTGGGCGAGCCCGACTTTCATCCTGGGACGTCGGTCATCGATTCGGTATCAAAAGCGCTCGCGGAAGGCAAAGACCGCTATTGCGCAATGGCCGGTGTCCCGGCATTGCGCGAAGAGATTGCCAGCTATCTCGCCCGCACCCGCGACATTCACATATCGGAAGCGAATATCGTGGTCGCTCCGGGGTGCAAAATTGCGCTCTTTCAGTCGATGATGGCGCTGCTCGAGCCCGGCGACGAGGTTCTCTATCCCGATCCCGGATTTCCCGGGTACGCTTCCATCTCGCTCGGTCTTGGCGCGGTGCCCGTGCCGTTCACACTTTCCGCGCGCCATCAGTTTCAGCCGGACCCGGATGAGATCGCTTCGAAGATCACACCGCGGACGCGCATGTTGCTCACGAATTCTCCTGGCAATCCTACCGGAACGGTTTATACCGATTCAGTCCAGCGCGCTCTTGCCGAGTTAGCGGTCAAGCACGACCTGTGGGTTTTGTCCGATGAGATTTATGCGCGGATCATCTATGGCGGCGAATATCTCTCGATGCTGCGCTACCCGGGAATGGCGGAGCGGACGCTGATCATCGACGGATTCTCGAAGAGCTTCGCCATGACAGGATGGCGGCTCGGATACACCGTCGCTCCGCCGGAAGTTGTGCCCGCACTGATCATGATGGTCGTGAACACATACACCTGCGTTGCCGAGTTCACGCAGTATGCCGCAATCGAGGCGCTTCGCGATCGCGAGGGCAACACGCCGCGCATGGTCGCGGAATTCGCGCGCAGGCGAGAGCAATTCGTGCACGATCTGAACCGCGTCCCGGGATTCCGCTGGCTCCCGCCGGAAGGCGCGTTCTACGCTTGGGTCGACATCACCGGAACCGGAATCTCTGCCGAAGAGTTATGCCGCATTCTGCTCGAAGACGCCGGAGTCGCGGCGATTCCAGGCGCGGCGTTCGGTCCGGCCGGCAAGGATTTCATCCGCTTCTCGTTCGCATCTTCGAGGGAAACTCTGCGCGAAGCGGTTGAGAGAATTCAGAAAGTATCTGCGGCGTGGCAGGGAACGGCTGCTGTCCGCTAGCAGAGAACATTCGATTTAAAGGAACAAGTCATGCGAAATGCGCTTGCAGCTTTGCTCGTTGTCGCACTGGCCGGTATTTGCGCGGCGCAAGCACGTCCGTTGCCCGGTCCCGATGTGCAGCAGATCTATCAACGCCTGTTGCCGCAGATCGAGAAGATTCCGGCGTTCGATCATCATGCCCATCCCGGCTTTGCGGACGATCCGGACGTGGACGCGATGGCTGCTCCGCCGAATGCGACGGAGGCGCTGCGCACGCGCGAGGACAATCCCGAACTCGTAGCGGCTGCGAAAGCGCTGTTTGGATATCCGTATAGCGATCTCTCGCCCGAGCACGCGAAATGGCTGGTCAACAAAAAGAATGAGCTCAAGCAGCAACTGAAGGGCACAGCCTACTTCGATTCGATCCTCGACAAGATCAATACCGAAAGCTCTGTTGCGAACCGCGCCATGATGGCGAACTATCTCGACCCAAACCGATTTCCGTGGGTCTTCTTCGCCGATTCGTTCATGTGGCCGTTCGATAACACTCGCGAGACCGGGCGCAATCCTGACGAGGGCGTCTACATTCCTTTACAAGAGAAGATGCTGCATCGCTGGATGCAGCAGGAGAACGTTACCAAGCTGCCCGCATCATTCGACGACTATCTGAAATTCATCAGCCAGGTGCTCGAAGACAATTCGAAGCGCGGCGGCATCGCGATGAAGTTCGAAGTGGCCTACTTCCGGCCCACGACTTTCAGCGATCCCCCTCGATCGGAGGCGCAGGATATTTATGAGCGCTTCGTCGTCGGCGGGATTCCGACCGAGAAGGAATATCGCACGTTTCAGGACTTCATTTTCCGCTATCTCGTGACGGAAGGCGGGCGGCTTCATCTCCCCGTGCACATCCATACGGCGGTGGGAATCGGCGACTATTTCAATCTATCGCAGAGCAATATCATGAATCTGGAGAGCGTGCTGCGCGATCCTCGCTACGCATCGACGATCTTCGTGATGATTCATGGCGGATATCCATTGGAACGCGAGGCGATCTGGCTGGCCGCGATGAAGAACGTCTATCTGGATTCATCATTCGGAGAACTTGCGCAATATCCCTCGGCATTCAAAGACACGCTGAAGATGTGGCTCGAGACGTTCCCCGATAAGATTACCTTCGGGACCGACGCCTTCCCGTACAATGATGTGCTGGGCGCGGAAGAAAGTTACTGGCTTGGCGCGCAGTCGGCCCGCACGGCTCTCACAGCGGCTTTAGCCGAGATGATTTCCGAGGGAGAGATCACGGAACCGCGCGCTCTCGAATTGGCTCACGCGTATCTGCACGACACGGCCGTCAAGTTGTACAACGGCAGGGTTCACTGAGTTCAGGATCTATGGCAAAAACAAAATCGAAATCCAAAGCGAAACCGGCTGCAAAGAAGAAAACGAACTCTCATTCGCGCGCGAAGCGCGCTGTGACGAAGCACGCGGCAAGTCCGGCGAGCCTGCAGTATATTCCGTGGCATACCATCCCGCTGGAGGACCTGAATCCTCTGCTGCAGCGACAGTTCGTCGTCGGGCAGGAGATCATGCTCGCGCGTGTGCTGTTGAAGAAAGGATGCATCGTCCCGGAGCACAGCCATCACAACGAGCAGTTGACCTACATCGTCGAAGGAGCGCTCAAGTTCTGGATCGATGGCAAAGAGATTGTCGTCCACGCGGGCGAGGTGCTTTGCATTCCGTCGAACATGCCGCATAAAGCCGAAGCTCTCGAAGACACGGTTGATCTCGATGTCTTCACGCCGCCGCGTGCCGACTGGATCAACAAAACCGACCAATACCTGCGAAAAGAGAAATAGATCGCGCCCATGTCTCCGCTCCCTACTTCCTCGCCGGGCGTGCGTTCATCAGAATTCCGCTTCCGATGTATTTCCTGCGGCGATCTGAGAGAGACCGCGAGTCAGGATTTCCGATGCCCGCAGTGCGGCGATCTGCTTGAAATCGCATATCCAACTTGGAAACAATCCGCTCCTTCTCCGCAGAATCTGAAATCGACTTGGAAAGACCGCCGGTTGTCGTCGAAAGCGGTTGACCAGAGCGGTGTCTGGCGCTTTCGCGACCTCTTACCGGCGCTTGGTGACGAGAATGACGTTGTCACTCTTCACGAAGGCAATACTCCGCTGTACGAACTTCCGAACTGCGCCCGGATCAGCGGTGTGCCGCGGCTTTTTGCCAAGCATCAGGGGATGAATCCGACCGGATCGTTCAAAGATACCGGCATGACCGTGGCCGCAACGTTTGCTCGGCGCGGCGGATTCCGTTGGGTGGTATGCGCGTCAACCGGAAACACGTCGGCTTCCATGGCCGCTTACGCCGCTCGCGGAGGCATGCGCAGTCTGGTGCTTGTGCCGGAAGGGAAAATTTCGTGGAGCAAACTTTCGCAGGCGCTCGATTACGGCGCGGTAACCTGCCAGTTGCGCACGGATTTTGATGGCTGCCTGAAGTTGCTGCAGGAACTGGTTCGGCGCGCTCCGGTCTATCAGCTGAATTCGATCAATCCTTTCCGCTTGGAAGGACAGAAGACGCTCGCCATCGAACTGCTGGAGCAACTCGATTGGGAAGTCCCCGACCACATCATTGTTCCGGGCGGCAATCTGGGGAACAGTTCCGCGATCGGCAAGGCGTTGCTTGAGTTGCATGAACTTGGCTTCATCACACGTCTGCCGAAGCTGTCGGTGATTCAGGCCGAGGGAGCGAATGCTCTCGTGCGAACTCTGCGAGAGGCGGGAGGCAAGCGGCTGATCAATGTCGCTGCCGAAACTCGCGCCACCGCCATCCGCATTGGCAATCCCGCGTCTTGGAAGAAAGCCGTTCATGTTCTCGAGTCGACCGGAGGTGCCTGCGAGCAAGTCACAGAAGTGGAGATGGCACAGGCCAAGGCTGAAATCGGAGCGGAAGGCATTGGATGCGAGCCCGCCTCCGCAGTAACGCTTGCCGGGCTGAAGAGACTGGTGAAGCAGGGATTTGTGAAGTCCGATGAAAGTGTCGTACTCGTATTGACGGGAAACTTGCTGAAGGATCCCGATTTCACGATCGACTTTCACCGTGGCGAGTTGTTTCCGAACAAAGAATCGCTGGCGGAGTTGCGGCGTCCTCCGGTTGTGCTTGATGCCACGCTCGATGCGGTCATCCGCACGCTGGAATCGGCAGAGACGAGCCCCTTATGACCGCGAAATCCAAATCGGTTAAGTCTTTGCGATTGTCCCTCCCGGCAACGTCGGCAAATCTTGGTCCGGCGTTCGATGCGGCTGCGCTCGCCATGGACTTCCGGATCAAGATCGAAGCGCATGCCGCCAAGGAATTTGCGATCGAGGCGAGCGGGCGCGATCAGGAGATCTGCGGAAGAGTTGAAAATCATTTGATTCTGAATACATATCGAGAAGTGCTGGTAAGCGCCGGCCGCGACGTCGTTCCCCTCTCATTGCGCGTCGCGAACGAAATCCCGATCGGCAAAGGCTGTGGTTCGTCGGCTGCGGCACGCCTTGCGGGGATTGCGCTTGCGGTTCATTTTGGAAAACTTCGCTGGAGCGACGCGCAGATCGTCGGCGAGGCTTCACGGCGGGAGCACCATCCCGACAATGCTTCAGCCTGCTGGATGGGCGGGCTGACGGTCGCCCGCATGTCGGGCGAGGCCGAAGCGCAGGTTGTCTATGTACGACCGAAAGGGAAGTGGCCCTTGTTGCTCGCGGTTCCCGAGCAGAGCCTCTCGACCGAGGAAGCACGGCGCGTGCTGCCGGCCCAGTATTCGCGGGCCGATGCGGTCATCAACATTCAGAACTCCATGCTGATGCTCGCGGCATTCCTGCAAGGCCGCCCGGATCTGCTGGCTGCTTCGCTCGACGACCGGATTCATCAGCCTTACCGGGCGGTGTTGTGCCCTCTGCTTCCGGCTTTGCAGAAATTGAAAGCGTCGGATGGAATTCTCGGCGCTGCCTTGAGTGGAGCGGGTCCCTCGGTATTGATTTTCCTGGATCCGCGCGCGTCCCTCACGAGAACAAGGAAGCTCGTGGAGAAGCATCTGGCAAATGCTAATTTGAGAGCGGAACTACTGCCAACTTCAATTACGTTGCGCGGCGGCCAGCCGTAGAGTTCAATTCTTGGGAACTGTGAATCCGTATTTCTGCAGAACCTCTGCTACTGCTTTCGTCTTCACATACTCCAGGAAATCAGCGGCCTCCTTCTTATGTGGTGAGCGCGAGACAACGACCGCTCCCTGCGCGAGCGCCGGATAGTCCTCGACAGGAACTTCCCAATATTTCCCCTTGCCCTGCATGCCGGGAGCAACCGCATGCGCGAGTGCGACAAATCCTGCCTGCGCGTTGCCCGATTCGATAAATTGCGCGGCCTGCGAGACATTTTCGCCGAGGACGAGGCGGTTCGAAACTCGATCGTAGAGCCCGGTATGCTTCAACGCCGCGACGGCAGCGCGTCCATATGGCGCATGTTGCGGATTCGCGATCGCGATCTTCTTCACGGACGGATCGAGCAGGATATCCATTCCCTTGTCGGGGTTGAGCGGAGAATCGGCTGGAACCCACAATACAAGCTTCCCAATCGCGTATTCATAAAGGCTGGGGGCATCGGCATCTCCGTGTGCAATGAGTTGACGGGGATAGTCCATGTCGGCGGAAAAAAAGACGTCGAACGGAGCGCCGTTTTCGATCTGCTGCGTAATGGCCCCGGACGCCCCGAATGAGAGCTTAAGGCCGATTCCTGTTTTCTTCGTGTAGCCGTCGCCGATGTCTTTCATCGCCGAACTCAGGTCGGCCGCGGCTGCGACGAATAGTTCCGTAGATGGTTTTCCCGCTTGTGCTTCGGATGAGATAGAAGCTGAGACAAGAAACCATGCCAGCAACGTGCAGCAAAAGACTTTCATGTGTGTTCGTCCTTCCATCTTAATGTTTATCATGCCGATCGCCTCAAAGATGTAGGTCTGGAATTACGCCAGCTGGCTCGCTACGAATCGCATTTTCCCGAATTGGTCCGACGCCTCGCGAAAACGTCTGTTTTACATTGATTCGAGCCGCGCTCATCCCGATACTGTGCGGTGAACGTCATGACGCTTCGACTCAGGGGTAGTTCTGCCCTCCTCATCCTTTTTCTCATCACATTCTCCACGGCGCGAGCTCAGACCGCACAACCGGGCTCGGGTAAACCTAACCGCATTCCGACGAGCGATTACCTGCGAAGGCGCAGCCAATGGTTTTACCGCGGCCGCCTTGTGCGCGGAGAGCCCTCCGCGGAGCTACGCCGCCGCGCCTATCAGGCGAAACTCAAATTACGAGCGCTGCGCGCCCAGGCTTTGGCGGCGAATGTGAGCGGGCAGGTGTCGCTATCGGTGGGGACCTGGGCACCTCTCGGTCCCGCGCCGCTTGCCTCGGATGCCAGCGGCAATGGCACGCAGAACTACGGCGTGGTTTCGGGTCGCTCGACTTCGATCGCGATTGATCCGGCTGATCCGACAGGCAATACGATCTACATCGGAGGCGCGCAGAGCGGCATCTGGAAATCTACGAACGGCGCGATCAGCACCGCCAACACGGTCACCTGGACCCCGATTACTGATAATCAGGCGACACTTTCGATTGGAGCGATCTCGATTCAGCCCGGCAACAGCGATCCGACGAAATCGCTGATACTCGCCGCCACCGGCGAGGCCGACAACTCCGCGGACTCCTACTTTGGATTAGGGATTCTTCGTTCGGCGGACGGCGGCAACACTTGGAATCTAATCTCAACCGCGAACAGCGGAGCGCTTTCCCTCACCGGTCTCGGTGGAACGCAGATCGCTTTCAGCAGTGCCCAGACGAGTTCGGTCGTGGCAGCGATGGCAACTAGCTCGGAGGGGTTGGTGGATGGGGCAGTCACTGCGGCCACGACTCCCGGCCTGTACACCTCGGCCGACTCCGGTCAAACGTGGACCTACGATGTCGTGAGCGACCCGGGAGGGCCGCTTGACGCCACCTCCGCAACTTCGGTGGTTTACAACAGCGGGGCCGGACAATTCTTTTCCGCCATCCGCTACCACGGCTTCTACTCTTCGCCAGATGGCGTGAATTGGACTCGGCTTTCGAATCAGCCTGGCGGTTCGGTTCTTACGACCGCGGCCTGCCCACCGCAATCGACATCCAACGGTTACGCCTGTCCGATTTATCGCGGTGAAATTGCCGTCGTTCCAGGAAGGAATGAGATGTACGTCTGGTATGTCTCGCTTGGTTTGGACGCTAGCCCGGTCGACCAAGGTATCTGGCAGAGTCTGAACGGCGGCGCATCGTGGACGGCAATCTCTGAAACCGGGATCACGAATTGCGGAGACGATTTCGGATGCGGCGTTCAGCAAGGTTCTTATAACCTCGCGCTCGCCGCTGTGCCCAACGGTGCAGCGACCGATCTCTACGCCGGAGCCGTTAATCTCTACAAGTGTTCGCTGAACTCGGCGAATCCGACGTGTGGTTCCGTTCCGTTCATGAATCTTACTCATGCGTACGGGTGCGATCCGACCGCGGCGCCGGCGCATGTTCATCCGGACCAGCACGCGCTGGCTGCAATCATCCCGGCAACAGGCAGCGATTCCGGTAACGCGCTCATGTATTTCGCCAACGACGGCGGAATCTACCGCTCTCTGAACGGGTTCCTGGGTCTGAATACCGGATCCTGCTCAGGCACGAATCCATTCGACGATCTGAACCAGAATCTCGGATCAATGACCCAGTTCGTCGGATTCTCACAGCATCCGACCGACATGAATACGATTTTGGGAGGCGCGCAGGGCAATGGGTTTCCGGCAACGAGCCAGGCGACAACGAATCCGAGCTGGCTGAATGTTCTCGGAGGAGACGGCGCATACACCGCGATCGATCTGCTCGCGAACTCGAACTGGTACGCGTCAAATCCCGATGTTCCTCCCGGCGGCCTCGGCATTCAACTTTGTTCCAGCGGTGTGAATTGCACCGACAGTGGTTTTGACTATGTAGTCACAAGCAGCACTCTCGGCGGAGACGACGGCGGCTTTTATGTTCCCTATATCCTCGACTCAAGTTCTGCGACGACGATGTTAGTTGGAACGTGCCGGGTATGGCGCGGCCCGCGTACTGGCGGCCTGTTCACAGAACTGAGTCCGAATTTCGAGACCCTCGGCTCGGGCACGTGTTCCGGCAGCGAAGTGAACCAGGTGCGAGCCCTCGCTGCCGGCGGGCTCACCGACAACAATGGGTCGAGCGTGATTTATGCCACCACCGCTGGCTTGGGGCCTCTCGATAGTTCCGGCGGTACTCCAGGCGGCCAGGTCTGGGTGACCACGGACGCCTCCGCAGGCATCAGCGCGTTTGTCGACCTCACGAACAACGGTCCGCAAGGCAGCATCAATCCGAACGAGTTCCCGATCTCTAGCGTCGCGCTCGATTCTTCCATCCTTTCGGGAAACACGGCGTACATAACGGTCATGGGATTCACCGGCGGCGCGGGGCACGTGTGGAAAACGACCAATGCCGGCGCGACGTGGACCGATTTCACCGGCAACCTTCCCGACTCGCCGGCAAATGCGGTAGTTGTCTATCCAGCGATGTCGGAGGTCTTTGTAGCCACTGATGTCGGCGTGTTTGGCAGTTCGACATCGAGCCCAAGCTGGACGGAACTCGGCCCCAGCCCGAGTACGAATCAGGCTGGCTTCCTCCCTAACGCGGCTGTCACGGGACTGGAAGTCTTCGCTTCCGGCGGTCAGCAGTTGCTGCGAGCGTCAACGTATGGCCGAGGCATCTGGCAATTCAATCTAGTCATCATCCCAGATTTCCAGCTCGCGGTAACGAACTCTCCATTGACTGTTTTTGCCGGGCAAACCTCCACATTTGATGGAACCATCACTGCCGTTGATGGATACGGCAGCTCTGTCACGCTCAGCTGCTCGGCTGGTTTAACGTCTCCTCCGAGCACCTGTTCCGTTTCGCCATCAATCCTTACACCGGGCTCGAAGACGGCGTTTACCGTGACGGTTGGCGGGGCGGCAGCCGACTATAACTTCAATGTGAAGGCCGTTGGCTCGGACGCTGCACACGTTACCCACACCTTGCCCGTAACGCTGCATCTGATCAGTTTCGGCCTAACCACGCCCTCGCCCGCGTCCGTCAGCGTTGCGCAAGGATCGACCTCCTCGCCGGCAGCCTTCCAGGTTACGGCTGCGGGATCATTCAACCAGAGCGTTTCCGTATCTTGCTCCACTTCGATTGCGGGAGCCGTTTGCAACCTGACTCCGGGCACAACCGTAAATCCGACGTCCGCCGCTCCCGTGAACATGACCGCGAGCGTGACCGTTCCCACAGGAACGCCCGTGGGAAGCTATCCGGTGACACTCCAGGCGACTACCGCTGGAGCGCCCTCAGCTTTGAGCACATCGTTTACCCTCAATGTCACATCCAATCCCAACTTTACTCTGAGCGAGCCCATCGCCTTTCCCGAGATTAATGCAGGAAGCACCGGGACTACCGGTTCAATTTCGATTACCGCGCAGCAGGGTTTCAGCGGCACGGTCGCGTTAAGCTGTCCGGCGACTTATGGACAGAGTAGTTGCAATATCAGCCCGAGTTCGGTGAATTCATTTCCGGCAACGGCAACGCTTACCATTAATGGATCGAGCTTCAGCCCCGGAACATACTCGCTCTCGATCACGGGAACATCCGGGTCGCTCGTACACACGCTGGCGATTCCATTTAGCGTCGGAGACTATTCCTTAGCCGGACCCCAAACCGTTGCAGGAGTGCCCGCATCGCAGGCGAAGGCGACCTTCACGCTGGCCTCAACTTTCTTTTACAGTGGGAAAATCACCGCCACTTGCGATGCCAGCTCTGTGCCCGGCGCGGTGTGCACGCTCTCGCCCGCGAATCCAATAGCGCTCGCGAGCGGCGGCACCGTAAATCTCGGCGTAACCATCAGCGTCCCTTCGGATGCAACTCCGGGCGCGTACACCATCAAGATCAACACCCAAGACACGACCGGTGCGCCGGCCCATTCCGCTAGCATGTCGCTGACTCTGGCGCAGGATTTTCGCCTTACATCTTCCACGCCAACCCAGACTGTAACGGCGGGACAGACGTCAGGTCCTTACAATCTCACGATTCAGCCCGTCGGATCATCCTTCAATTCTGAAGTAAGCCTCGCCTGCACGTCGGGGCTTCCGGCGCAAGCGCAATGCATCTTCAGCCCGTCGGGTCCGGTAACGCCGGGCAGTTCCGCGGTTGACGTCGTTATGAACATCTCGACTCAAGCCGGTACGTCGAAATTACACTGGCAAGCGGCGTTGTGGCTCGTGGTCCCGGGCATATTTCTAGCCTGCAACGTCCGGCCCATTCGCATCGGGAAACGAAATCGGTTTCGGCTCATCGCGAATGTCTCTCTGATTCTTTTGCTGTTATCGACTTTGTCGTGCGGCGGCGTGAGTACGTCGTCGACAGGCGGAGGTGGGACTACCAATCCCGTAACCTATCAAGTTACGGTGACAGGCAGCTCTTCAGGAACGACGCCCGACGCGGGACAGACCACAATGGTTGTTCTCATCGTAGACTAGACCGTTGCCGTCGTCGCGTTCACATACAGATGGATGCAGAAACATGACTGATTCTCGTTGCGACGTCCTGATTATCGGCGGTGGCGTGGTTGGGTTGGCAGTAGCGCTTGAGATCACACGCCAATTCCCGCGCCGCCGCCTCTTGCTGATCGAAAAAGAAGATCAGGTTGCCCGCCACCAGAGCGGACACAACAGCGGCGTCATTCACAGCGGCGTCTACTACAAGCCGGGGTCGCTCAAGGCGCGTCTTTGCGTGGCCGGTGCCGCTGCCATGGTCGAGTTCTGCCAAACGCATGGAATTCCTCACACAGTTTGCGGAAAAGTGATCGTTGCCACGCGCGATGACGAGCTTTCTCGCCTAGAGGATTTACGCAAGCGTGGAGAAGCAAATGGCCTGACCGGGCTTCGCCTCGTCGGTCCCGATGAACTTAAGGAGATTGAGCCGCACGCCAGCGGCCTGCAGGCGCTCGTCGTCCCTTCGACCGGAACTACGGATTACGCCGTGGTCTGCCAAAGGTATGCGGAACTGATTACGGCAAATGGAGGCAAGGTCCTCACCGGCACGTCCGCGACGGCGATCCGGCGTTCAGAGAGCGAAATTGTGGTGGAAACGTCGAGCGGCGCGTTCGCGGTTTCGGCACTCATCAACTGCGCCGGCCTCTACAGCGATCGCATTGCCCGCATGGCCGGCGACGATCCCGGCATCAAGATCATTCCGTTTCGCGGCGAATACTACGATCTCGTCCCCGAGCGTGGCTCGCTGGTTCGCGCACTGATTTATCCCGTTCCCGATCCGCGATTTCCATTTCTCGGCGTCCACTTTACGCGCCGAATCACCGGCAAAGTGGATGCCGGACCCAACGCGGTCTTTGCCCTCGCGCGTGAAGGATATCGGCACAGCGACATAAACGGCGGCGATTTGCTCGACTCCGTGACTTACGGCGGGTTTTGGCGCATGGCCGGAAAGTATTGGCGCAATGGAGTGGGCGAGTGGCATCGCTCGCTTTCCAAGGCGGCTTTTGTGCGTGCCTTGCAGAGGCTGCTGCCGGAAGTAAAAGAGAGCGACCTTGTGCCGGGAGGCTCCGGCGTCCGCGCCCAGGCTCTCAAACCCGACGGCGCCCTGGTGGATGACTTTCAATTCGTGCCGTCCGGCAAAGTGCTCCACGTGCTGAATGTTCCTTCGCCAGCTGCAACCGCATCGCTGATGATCGGCAAAACGATTGTTGATACGGCTGCGGCGGGCCTTGGCCTCGCCTGATCGTTCCGTCAAAGATCGACATCAGCGGCGTTCGGATCTGACGCCATCATCCGAAGTAGTCGGCAGCGTATCCCGGAGTACCCTCAGAAAAGAAACTGATTCGGATGAGTGAAAAAGATGCGTGAGCATCTCGCTGGATTCGTGTTAATGTCTTTTGCACAGAAGATGAATGACCCAAAGTTACGGGGGATTTATGCGGGCCTGCATCAATTCACAATGTGTAGCTTTCGGTCGGATCGTTTACTCCGTCGCAACGCGCTGTCCTCTGTGCAAATGGGATTTGAAATTTACTTTGCCGGCGAGCGAGAGCTCTCCATTGCCCAAACCGGCTCCTGATCTTGCTCCTGCGCGGTAGACTCGCCCCCGACGTTTCAGCTCGTTTGCGTCACTTTCCAATATCTTCGTTCCACAGGTCCGGAGACGCCTTGATGAACTCCCGCATCATTTGAATGCACTCCTGGTCATCGAGCACAACGAGATCCACGCCCCTGTGGCGGAATAAATCTTCGGCTCCGAGAAAATTGCGGTTCTCGCCAACGATTACTCGTGGAATCTGGTAAAGCAGGGTCGTGCCGGTGCACATGATGCAGGGACTGAGCGTGCTGACCAGCGTCAACTCTGGCCAATCCCTTCGCCGGCCGGCGTTGCGAATGCAGACGACTTCCGCGTGGGCAGTCGGATCGCCCGTTTGCACGCGAAGATTGTGACCGCGCGCCACGATCGTACCGCGACGATTCGCCAGCACCGAGCCGATGGGCAGACCGCCTTCGCGCAGTCCAGCTTTCGCCTCAGCAATCGCTTCCCGCAGCAATAGCCGGTCATCCATGCTTCTCTCCTCTCGATGCGATGTCAGCGCGAGCGGAATCCAACTTCTTCTAACAGATTCGGCTTCGCCTTCCTTCATCATAAAGAAGCAGCCTTGGATATTGCGGAATATACCTGTTGTATCCCAACAGGAGGTATGGCATACTCCCTGTTGGCTTCCAACAGGACTGACAATGAAACCGACAGCTGATATTCAACAAGGAACGTTGGCCTTGATGGTTCTGAAGACCCTCGATGTGCTTGGGCCGTTGCACGGCTACGGCATTGCCCGGCGAATCGAGCAGATCAGCGGGGACCAACTCGCTCTGAATCAAGGAACTCTCTATCCCTTGCTCCTGCGCCTGGAGCAGGAGGGGGCGATCGCGTCGGAGTGGGGACCGTCAGAGAACAACCGCCGCGCTCGCTTTTACCGCCTCACCCGGGCCGGGAGGAAGCAGTTGCAGGCAGAGGTTCGAGACTGGCAGCAAACTGCTGATATCATCGCCCGCTTTCTGGCGATCCAGGGGGAAACGCGGTCATGAAAGGCCTGAAACGGTTACTCAGACGTTTTCGTAATTTTGTGACGCACCAGAGCGCCGACCAGCGGTTTTTGGAGGAGATGGAAGAGCATATTTCCTGCCAGACAGAAGAGAACGTCCGATCAGGAATGACGGCGGTTGAGGCCCGCCGCCAGGCAAGGTTGAAATTCGGCGCGGTAGAGGCGATCCGCGAACAATACCATTCCGAAAAGACTTTGCCTTTACTCGAGAGCGTAATCCAGGATGTGCGCTACTCGTCGCGCACCCTGCGTAAGAGCTGGGGCTTTACATCCATGGCGGCGATTTCGCTGGCACTGGCAATCGGCGCCAACACAACCATCTTTTCAGTGACGAAGCGGCTGCTTCTTGACCGCTTGGAGGTCCCGCACGCCGATCAACTCCGCCTGCTCCATTGGCGCGGCGACAAGAATACGGCCGTCACCAACATTTGGGGTTTGTCGGACAGCCTCCCGGATGGCATCGAAGCGGCATCGTTTTCCTATCCGGTATTCGAGCAGTTACGCCTCGACAATCGTGTGCTCGAAGATCTTTTCGCATTCAAAGACGTCGGCAGGGTGAACGCAACAATCGACGGAAGCGCGCAGATCCTGCAGTGCGAGTTAGTGAGTGGAAACTTTTTCGGCCAGATCGAAGTGCAGCCGCGGCTTGGTCGACCCATTCTCCCCCCTGACGATCAGATTGGTGCGCCGACCGTTGCCCTCATCAGTGCAGAACTCTGGGGACGCGCTTTCGGATCTTCATTGTCGGTCTTGGGGCGCACGATCAAAGTCAATATGCAGCCGGTCACGATCATTGGGGTCGTGCCGTCCGGATTCACCGGCGCGAAGAGCGTGCAGTCCAGCCCCGACCTGTTTCTCCCCTTGAGTGCCCAGCCGCTGGTCGCGCCGCGCGGCAAGAACGGCTCACTCCTCGGTGCATCGAGCCCGCAAATGTGGTGGCTGAACATCATGGCGCGCACAAAGCCTGGAGTCTCGAATGCCACGGCGCAAGCCTCGCTGGACGTATCGTTGTCCGCTGCCGTGCGGTCGACATTGCGGCTCGATGGCAATACGACCATCCCCCGACTCGACCTGTTGGACGGCAGTCGCGGACTGTTCCTTTCGAAGCAGATGTTCGCCAAGCCGCTCGAGATACTGATTGCCGTCGTAGCGCTTGTTCTTCTGCTGGCCTGCTCGAACATTGCAAGCCTGCTGTTCGCGCGTTCGATGGCGAGACAACGCGAAGTCGGCGTGCGGCTCGCCCTGGGAGCGGGACGCGCGCGAGTATTGCGCGGCGTGCTCACCGAAAGCTTATTACTTTCGACGCTCGGGGGAACTCTCGGAGTGGCGCTGGCTTTCGCAGGATGCCGCGCCTTGCCG
>DATJOA010000178.1:0-5105 GCA_035507635.1 Candidatus Acidiferrales bacterium | reverse complement strand
TGGTGGCCAGGGACGGAGTTGAACCGCCGACGCCAGCCTTTTCAGGGCTGCGCTCTACCACCTGAGCTACCTGGCCACTTTTTCATCCTCGCGGGTTGCGAGGACGCTCCGCTTCGGTCTGCCTCTGGCGGGACTCTCGACCGAACCCAAGAGCAGAAACGTGTGGGACGCAGACGATTATAACAATCACTTCCGATTCGCTCAATGAGTGCGCGCGCTGGCGACTGCCCTGGTCTTTCCTCCAGGCTGCAGCCCAGAACTGTGACCTTCAACAGGACTAGCGAACAGCCTGCGAGGAACCCTGTCCGCGAGCGATGAGCGACCCTCAGACGCCAAAAGCGCTCGCTATTTCTATCGGCTTATTGGCACGCACAAATGCGTGCCCTGATACACGTCGCTCACATGAGTCGCAGACCCCAATCGCTGACAACACATCACACTTGCCGCGCCGTCTACTATCCCGCGAAGCCCTTGACGAATTCCACCAGGCTGCGCAGCGCGATTCCCGATGGGCCTTTGGCGATCCACGGCTTCTGGTCTTCCATCCATGCCGTGCCGGCGATGTCGAGATGAATCCACGGAGTGTCCTCAGCGAATTCTTTGAGGAACATGGCCGCGGTAATCGCGCCGCCCCAGCGTCCGCCGGTGTTCATGATGTCAGCGATGGTGGAGCGGATCTGCTCCTTGTATTCGTCGTCGAGGGGCATGCGCCACATTTTTTCGCCCGCCTTTACGTTGGCTTTCTGAAAGCGGTTGTACATGTCGTCGTCGTTGGCGAAAACGCCGGCGTTCGAGAAACCGAGCGCGACGACGACGGCTCCGGTGAGAGTTGCTGCGTCGACCAGGTTCGTGCAGCCCAGTTGCTTCGCGTAGTGGAGACCATCGGCGAGCACTAAGCGGCCTTCGGCGTCGGTGTTGATGACCTCAATGGATTTGCCGGACATTGCGATCTGCACGTCTCCGGGTTTCTGCGCCTTGCCCGAGGGCATGTTTTCGGTCGCACACACAATGCCAATGACTTTCACCTTCGGCTTGAGCAGCGCGATGGCGCGCATGGCTCCGATCATGGTCGCGCCGCCGGCCATGTCGTATTTCATTTTTTCCATGCCGTCGGCGGGCTTGATGGAGATTCCGCCGGTGTCGAAAGTGATTCCTTTGCCGACGAGGCCGAGCATGGGTTTCTCCGGAGCGCCGGCCGGTTCGTACTTCATCACGATCAAGGCGGGTGGTTCGTCGGAGCCTTGGGCGACGCTCCAGAACGCGCCCATCTTCATTTCTTTGATTTTGTCCGGCCCGAACACTTCGCACTTCAATCCGACCTCGGCGCACATTTTTTTGGCGCGCTCGGCAAGGATCGTGGGGGTCATGCGATTCGACGGCTCGTTGACGAGATCGCGGGTGAAGTTCTGTGACTCGCCAATAACCTGCGCTTCGTGCGCCGACTTCTCGAGAGCGCTCTTGTCGCCGCTCGCGACGACCGTGACGGCGTCGATCTTCTGATCTTTGCGGTCACTGCGGTAATAATCGGGATCGAAGTTGCCGACGAGCGCGCCTTCCACGATCGCGCGGACAGCTTCGTCGGCGGGAATTCCGGTCGGAGCGACGAACGCAAAGCTGCGGATGCCGCGGGACTTCAGAGTTCGCGCCGCTGCTCCGGCCAACTTGCGGAGATCATAGCTCGCGAATTTCTTCGCGCCGCCGCCGGAAACCAGCAGAAGGCGTTTCGCCTTCAGGCCGGCGGGCTTGTGCAGAAGATTCGTCTCGAAGGGTTTGCCGCTGAGTTCGCCGCTGGCCAGCAGGTCGGCGGCGGCAGAGCTCACGGCTTTGTCGGCGGACGCGACCTTGAGCTCAGGCTTTTTGTCCTTGTCCGAAGAACTCGCGTTCGAGTGGTCGAGGACCACGGCAACAAGGGATTCGGTTTCAACGTCTGCGGGTGTAGAGAGAGAAATTGTCGTCTTCATCATAAGATTCGGGTAGCCTCCCAGTATCGTCGGCGAGAAGGGAAAAGCGCAAGCGGCCGCGCCCAATCTGAGGAGAACAAAAGGTCCCCCGTGCCAGATTCACTGAAGACCTTGTAAACTCAGCCCGCCAGGGCGCTCGGGAATCGCGTCTCGAAATCGAGCAGGCCCACCCACTCCGGAGTCACGGTAATCCGCACCATGGACGAAACCATCGTCTTCAACTGGCCGAGCCACGCGCTCGCCGTTTGAGGGTCGAAATAACGCGCCGCGCACATTTCGTATTCCGGCACGATTCCATTGACGTTTTCGAGTTTGCTGGTGCCGCGAATCAACAGCACTTTGTGCGGAAACACATTTCCGTCGATGGTCAACGCGACTTTCGGATTCTTCGCCAGCGCTTTTAGCTTGGGGGCTTTCGGAGGACTGGCCATCACGATATTGCGTCCGTTCCAATGAAACCAGATGGGAACGACGCGAGGCGAGCCGTCCATCCAGACATAGGCCAAGCGCGCCGGAATTTTCGAGGTGAGAAGCTCCTGCGACGCGGGATGCTCGAGAAGGCTGAGATCCCCTTGCTTCACTGGAAGCATAGTTCCTCCTTCGGAGTTTTGATCGCCAAGAACAAAACATTTTGCGGAAGCGATTGTACTCGGTCGCAGCCAAGCAAGCAGGCGGGCATCGCAACCACGGCAAGCAAAGTGAAACAGAACTTTGTGGAACCACTTGTCTTGTTTTGCCGTACTCGCACGAAAGACGCGGGATCCGCCCCCGTGACGGTCTTTCGCGCGTGGAGTATGATTCCACGACATAGAGTCATCAGGTGAACAAATTCATGTCGATACGATGGAAGTGGATTATCCCAGCACTGTTGGTGATCTTTTCGCTTGCGGCGTCGGTCAGCCGAAAGACTGCGTCTGCAGCTCCGCCGCCCGCGGCAGAGGCGAAAACGCCAGCCGCATCCCAGCAGGGAAGCGAGCTTTCGATTCCCGACACGACGATCGCGATCAATTCGCCGACGCCGATGTCGCAGCGCGTCGTCCATTACGAGATCGACGCGAAATATGATGCCGCGAGCCACACGGTGAATGCCAACGAGGTGCTCACCTATCACAACCTGACCGGACAGGCGCTCGATCATTTTCCGTTTCATCTCTATCAGAATGCGTTTCAGCCCCAGTCGACATTCGTGCGTGAATCAAAGCTCGAGGGCAGCCGCGATACCAGCTACAACAAGTGGGAAAGCAAGGAGTACGGCTCTGAGAACATCAAAAGCATCGAGGTCGTAGGACAGGGTGATCTGACGAAGGACCTGCAATACATTGCCCCCGACGACGGCAATAAAGATGACAAGACGGTCATCGATCTACATCTTGCGAAACCGATTCCGGCCGGCGCGTTCGTGCAATTCAAGATCGCGTTTCAAACCAACTTTCCTGAGACTCAGGCTCGCTCCGGATGGAAGCGAGATTTCCTGCTCGGCGGGCAGTGGTTTCCGAAGGTCGGAGTGTGGTGGCACGGGGCGTGGAATTGCCACCAATATCACGCCACGACTGAATTCTTTGCCGATTTCGGCGTCTATGACGTGAAGCTGACCGTGCCGCAATATGAAGTCATCGGCGCGAGCGGCGTGGAAGTCAGCAGCGTAAACAATTCCGACGGCACGAAGACCGTGACGTATCACGGCGACGACATCCACGACTTCGCATGGACCGTCAGCCCGCGCTACAAGGTGAGGGAAGCGACATACCAGGCGCAGATGGGCCCGGTAAAGCTGCGGTTCCTGATGCAGCCTGCGCACTGGGACCAGGCCGAACGCCACGAAAAAATCACGCGCGAAACACTCGACCACTTTGAGAAATGGTATGGCCCGTATCCTTATAAGTCTCTGACGGTGGTCGATCCCGAGCCAGACTCGGCTGCGGGGGGCATGGAATATCCGACGTTTATTACTGGCGATACCAGCTGGATCATGCCGCAGGGGTTGCATCTTCCCGAAGTCGTCGTCGAGCACGAATTCGGGCATCAGTACTGGTACGGCATGGTCGCCACCAACGAATTCGAAGATGCCTGGATGGACGAGGGCATCAACAGCTATACCGAAGTGAAGGTGCTCGATTCCATTCTCGGAAAGAACACGTCCATCATGAATCTCCACGGCGCCACCATGGGAGAGCGCGAGGAGCAGCGTGACAGTTATCTGAGCGTCGGTGACATGGATCCGATTGCCGAGAAGGCATACGACTACTACAACTTCAACTCGTATGGCGGGGTTACGTACGGCAAGACCGCCAGCGTGCTGCTCACGCTCGAAGGCATCATCGGGCAGGACACGATGGACAAGGCGATGCGCGCGTACTTCATGAAATATCGCTTTACGCATCCCACGAAAGAAGATTTCCTGAAGACGATTGAGGAGACCGCCGGGAAAGATCTGCACTGGTATTTCAACCAGGCAGTGTATGGATCGCAGGTCATGGACTATGAGGTATCGCAGGCCGAATCGTTCCCGGCGAATTGGTACGAAGAGAAGAAAGACAAGAAAACAGAGAAGAAGGACAAAGACAAGGACGACACCGTCTATCAAACCTACGTGGCCTTGCATCGCAAGGGCGAGTTCACGATGCCGGTTGAAGTCGAGATCAAGTTCTCGAACGGCGAGAAGGTCCGCGAGCACTGGGACGGCCAAAGCCGCTGGATTCGCTACAGCTATCAGAAGAAGGCGAAGGTCGTGTCGGCGGAGCTCGATCCCGATCACACGGTTCAGATCGATCGCAACAATTTCAACAACAGCTACGTCGTCGAGCCCAATACCAAGCCGACCTACAAACTGAATAACTACTGGATGTTTCTGACGCAATGGTGCGGACAAGCGCTCGCATGGTGGGCGGTGTAATGTGGCTGATAGAGGATTGATATTTCCGGTGGGAACTTTCGGAAGGGCATAATTCCAATGACTGAAAAGAAAAATTTGCTGGGCAACGGGCTCGGCATGGTGACTCACAATAAGCGCTACATCGTCTGGTTTTGGCTGCTGAGCATCGCACTTTCGGTGATTGGCACGGTGGGATTGCGCGAGAGCGCTCACACGATTCTTGATCACAGCCTCTACGCTGAGCGGCTGACGCATGGCTTCGATCTGAGCGT
>DATJOA010000177.1:0-3523 GCA_035507635.1 Candidatus Acidiferrales bacterium | reverse complement strand
AGTACGGGCGGAGGCGGTTCTCATGGCGGTGGTTCCTACAGCGGCGGCTCATCATCTTCCGGCGGTGGTTCTCACGGCGGTTCGTCGGGCGGCGGGCACAGCTCGGGCGGATCGGCTTCGCATGGCTCCGGCGGACATTCGTCGGGCATGCGTGGAACCCATTCCTCACCGAATGCGACGTCGGAGGCGCGCGCGAACGCGATGCGCACCACTAACCTTCGCCAGGGATCGCAGAGCGCTCACGCGGAGAAGCGCAGTTTCTTCTCTTTCCTGCGGCATCCATTTCGCAAGCCTGAACCGAAGCAAGTTACCGATTTGCGGCGTCCGGTCTGCCTGAGAGGGCCGTGCCAGGTCTGTCCGAATGGGCAGATTGCAGCGAGTGGCGGCTGCGGAGCGCTGGTTACGACGAGAAGGTATCACTCTTACTGCGCGCGCGGTCAGCTCTGGAGTGGCGGCGAGTGCATGGTCGGAATGTGGTTCCTCGACGACTGCGAAGCATATCGCGCGGCGATGCAGCAGCAGGCAGACCGCGTCCACAATGCTGAAATGGCGCGGCAAAATGCATGTGCTGGCGCCGGAACACAATCGTGCGCGCTCGCGAACACCACGCTTCAGAGTGAACAGAGTCTATACCGGGACTTTGCCTCAAGATATCAGCAATGCCGAGCACGTTCCCAGGGCGCTTATTCATTCGGCGGCTTTGGGACTGGCTTCCATGCGTTGGACTCTCACCCGTTTGATCCCCTGAGTCTTGACTTGAATCACTAGCGGGTCGAACACAGACAGCTGTTTCTTAGCATCGCGGCGAGTTGCTCTCGAAGCAAAGCTCTAAAAATCCATTGCTTCGACAACTACCCTTCCTTTCGCCGTCAGCATTAGAATTGCAAAGTGTGTCGCTCCTCGTTCGGTTAAAAACAGGGGCGGCTTTGTTATGGGGAGGTAAGACATGGCGTCGACGACAGTAGTGCCCAAAACCAAGGTTGCCGGAGGAAGCTTTCTCCTGGAGACAAGACAACCAGAGGAAGTTTTCACTCCCGAGGATTTCAGCGAGCAGCATCAACTCATCGGCCAAACGGCGGAAGAATTTGCCGTGAACGAAATCATTCCTAACGTTGAGAAGATTGAGCACAAAGATTTCTCCGTAACGCGCGAACTGCTGAAGAAGGCTGGCGAACTCGGATTGAGTTCGGTGGAAATTCCCGAGGCTTACGGCGGGCTCGAAATGGACAAGGTGACGGCGGCCGTGATCGCCGATCACATTGCCAAATATGCGGGCTTTGCCACGACTTGGGGCGGACATACGGGAATCGGCACGCTGCCGATCGTTTATTTCGGAACCGAAGAGCAGAAGAAGAAATATCTGCCGCGTCTGGCTTCCGGGGAAATCGTCGGGGCATATGCATTATCCGAATCGACCTCCGGATCCGATGCGCTGAATTGCCGCACGCGCGCCACACTCTCGCCTGACGGTAAGCATTACGTTCTGAATGGCGAAAAAATGTGGATCACGAATGCCGGATTCGCCGATTTGTTCACCGTTTTTGCCAAAGTGGACGGCGAAAAGTTCTCGGCATTCCTGATCGAACGAAATTTCCCCGGATTCTCCGTTGGCGCGGAAGAACACAAAATGGGAATCCGAGGATCGTCGACCTGTCCCATCATCCTGAATGATTGCAAGGTTCCCGTGGAAAACCTGCTCGGTGATGTCGGCAAGGGACACCTGATCGCCTTCAACATTCTCAACATCGGGCGTTTCAAACTCGGAGCGATGTGCGTGGGCGGCGGTCGCGTATCGCTCGGAAACGCCATCGGCTATGCCAAGCAGAGAAAGGCGTTCAACAAGGTCATCGCCGATTTCGGACTCGTGCGCGAGAAGATCGCGAACATGGCGACGCTCTTGTACGTGGGCGAGTCGCTCGTCTATCGAACGGTCGGAATGATGGACAACGCGCTCAGCGAAGTCGACAAGGCAGCAGCCGATGCCGCGAAGCAAACGCTCAAAGCGATCGAGGAATACGCGGTCGAGTGCTCGATCATCAAGGTCTGGGGATCGGAGATGATCGACTACATCGTCGATGAGACGGTCCAGATCTATGCGGGTTACGGTTTCGTCGAAGAATATCCGGCCGAGCGTGCGTATCGCGATGCTCGCATCAACCGGATCTTCGAAGGCACGAACGAAATCAACCGCCTGATCATCACCGGATTCCTGCTGAAACGCGCGATGAGCGGGCAATTGCCGCTGATGCCGGCCATCAAGAAATTGATGGATGAGGTGCTGTCAGGGCCGTCGATGGCGGAAGATGTCGAAGGCTCGCTCGCGGAGGAGCGGAAACTCGTCGCGCAAGCGAAGAAGCTCGGCCTGTTTGCGGCGGGCGCTGCCACGCAGAAATACATGCAGGCGATCCAGGATCAGCAGGAGATCATGGGCGCGATCGCCGATATGACGATCGAAACCTACGCCATGGAGTCGGCAGTGCTGCGCGCGCAGAAGATCGTCGACGCCAAGGGAGAAGCGGCGGCGGCATTGCCGCTTGCCATGACTCGCGTGTACATGTCACAGGCGTTCGAAAAAGTGGAATCGGCAGCGCGGAAGGTGATCGCCGCCGTGGCCGAAGGAGACATGCTGCGGACGCAGCTTGCCATCCTCCGACGCCTGGCGAAATACGAACCATTCAATACGGTCGCCCTGCGGCAGGAGATCGCCGCGAAGACCATCGAGCGTGGCAAGTTCACGCTGGCGTAAGGGGTTCACCACAGAGGGGCACAGAGGACCGCAGGGTTCCCTGTGCTCTTTTTCTTTTCCGTTTCGTTTAAGATTGCCGCTCATCGGCCCGCACTCCCCGCCGATAATCGGAGGCTATCTCATGAAGCTCTCATTCCTATGCTTTGGTGTGCTTGCGCTTTCTACCGCTGTGATGGCGCAATCGACTTCGACTCCGCAAAAAGACTCCGCAACATTCGATGCGGATGGAACCGCGCACATCACTCGCGTCGTGCCGATGCCGGCGACGATTTCTCCCGAGGCACAGAAGTGGCTGGAGTCGTTGACGCAACAGAAATCCGGACATGAAACGCTTGCCGAACGCCGCGCTCATCTTGAGGCCTGGCTGAAAGTCGGCTCGGCGGAAGCGCGCAAGCACTATCCAGTAAATATCGAGCAAACGACAACGGCGGGCGTGCGAACCGACATCATTACGCCGCTCGAAATGCCGGAAGCGAACCGCGGGCGCGTGCTGATCAATCTGCACGGCGGCGGATTCAACGGAGATTCAGGATCGCTGATCGAGGGAGATCCGATCGCGAATCTAACCAAAACGAAGGTCGTGTCCGTTTACTATCGGCTCGCCCCGGAGCATCCCTTTCCAGCCGCGGTCGACGATACCGTCGCGGTCTACAAGGAACTGCTGAAAACCTACAAGCCGCACAGCATCGGAATTTTTGGAACTTCGGCCGGAGCGATTCTGACAGCCGAAGTCGCGGTCGAACTCAAGAAACTTGGCCTGCCCGAACCGGCGGCACT
>DATJOA010000176.1:0-95856 GCA_035507635.1 Candidatus Acidiferrales bacterium | reverse complement strand
TTGATCCTTGCCGTTGTCATTGCGGGCGCATTCTTTTATTTCACGACCTGGCGGTCAAATTCCGCGGGCGAATTCCACTCCACCGATTGGTTCAGCCGGCCAAATCAGGTGGAGATCACCGAGGCCGCGCCCAATGAGCCTCTCGACGGCGAAGAGCAGAACAATATCTCCGTCTACAAGAAGAACATTCCCTCGGTTGTGAACATCACTTCGCGCGCCATGGCGTTTGATTTCTTCTACGGTCTCGTGCCGCAGGAAGGCCAGGGCTCGGGGTTCATCATCGATAGAGACGGACACATCCTGACCAACTACCACGTCATTGCTGACGCCCGGCAGGTCGAAGTCACGTTGCACAATCGGAAGAAATACAAGGCGACTGTGGTCGGCACGGATCCGCCGCATGATCTTGCGATCATTCAAATCAAGGCGAACGATCTCGTCCCTGCAATCCTCGGCGACTCGCGCAATCTGCAGGTTGGCCAGAAGGTGTATGCCATCGGAAATCCCTTCGGATTATCGGGAACCATGACGCGCGGCATTGTCAGCTCGATCCGTCCCGTACGCGAACCCAATGGAGCCTACATCGACGAGGCGATTCAGACCGATGCTGCCATCAATCCCGGCAACTCCGGCGGACCGCTGATGAACTGGCACGGAGAGGTTATCGGCATCAACACGATGATTCTTTCCAACGCCAACCAGAGCGCCGGAATCGGCTTCGCCATCCCGATCAACACGGCCAAAGCCGTCCTGAACGATCTGATGACGCTCGGCCGCGTGCGGCGCCCGGCGCTGGGTGTGCGCACGATTCCAATCAGTCCCGAACTCGCGGATGAAATCGGCCTGCCTGTCGACTACGGATTACTGATTGTGCAGGTTATTCCCGGAGGTTCGGCTGACCTGGCCGGACTCCGCGCCGGCACCGAACGCGCTTATCTCGGGAATACGCCGATCATGTTGGGCGGCGACCTCATCGTCGCCATCGACGGCCAGAAAGTGTCAGACGAGGATGACCTCTCCCAAATCATGGACGACCATCGTGCCGGAGACACGATCAACATCACGATCTACCGGGGCAAGCGGAAGATCGACGTCAAAGTTGCGCTGGGCGAATCGCGCCAGCAAGTCTAGTACACAACGCGGAAAGGGAGCGGTGGCGCATCCGCCCCCGGGATCCGAGGAAAGACGGGCCAAGTAGATCAATCGATCTACGCGACTCTGGCCGGAAGGCCATTCCTTGTCACGTGGGAGATCGGCTTCTCGTGCAGCAACAATTCCGTCGCCTGGACACGCCGATTGCTGTGGAACCACCTCTGCACCACGTTATCGCAAAGGAAGTTGCCGAGCGCAAGCAGGGTCATTCCCTGATGGTGAGCCATCCAGGAGCGAACCAGCTGCCAATTGGATCGGCGAACGTGGTCTGAAGGACCGAAATCCGCAGCCTCGTAGAATCCGCACGGGCCGAACCATCCCAGCCGATCCATGCGATGCAGGTTCCGCAACGCTTCTGCTTCGTCCACGGAGAGCGCGAGAAACGTCGAGTACGGGGAAATGATGAGAAGATCCAGCTCACCCTTCGACAGCGCCAGATGAGGAACGCCAAAAGCGTGATAGCCGTAATTCCCAGCCTCATCGAGCTTGCAGAAGCCAGACTCCGATATGCCCCACGGCACGCCTTTATGTTTGCCGTAGGTTTGCTGGCAGTCGACGGCGGCCACGCGAGTGCGGTCGAGCAGAGTGTTAGGGTAGGATCGCATCCACAAGGTCGGCATTAGGTACTCGAACATCGTTCCCGTCCACGAACGCAGAACCGGATTGCCGTTCGCCAAAGTATGCGTGCGGCCCATGCGGAACCACGATTCCTGCAGGACATCCTCTTTCGCGATGGCGGCGAAAACCGCCGTGCGGGACTCGGTCGCCAGCAGGTCGTAACAAGCGGGCTCAAGCAGCTGCTTATCGACGTTGAAGCCGACCGACATGAGCTTGCGCCGGGTATTGAGCAGGAAGCTGAAATCCATGGCGTCGGCGAGCTGTCCGGCTTCGGCCGCGAGATTGCGCAGCGATTCCATCAGGCGGACGGCATTGACCCGCGCCTGCGGCAGCAGTCCCTGCAATTTCTCATAGGAACCCCGGTCGCCGCGCGAAACAGATAGAATCACGCGCTCCAAACGGACGCGCAAATCATCGATCCACAGCGGCAACTGGCGCAGCGACGGAGTCTCTTCGATTTCAGGTCCGACCTTGACGTCATTGCGGACGGCGGCAAATTCCGGGAGCTCCCAGGGGGCGTAGGAACGCGCGAGATCCTGGATGCTCTTCAGCCGGATCCGGGTCTGCTGCTGGAAATATTCAATTTCTGCAGCCTGGCGAGGCTTGGTCGAAGAGGGCGTTTCCTCGATTTCCGACTCGCATAACGTCAGCAACGCCGGCAGCCACTGCGCGGTCTTCAGCGCCTCTTCGCAGCGGGAAAGCTGCTTGCGCGGAAATCCTTTCACCTCAACCAGCGCGCGAAGATGATCGAGAAGCCCATCGGCAAGGCTCCGCTGAAACAGCGGCTGCTTGATACGGGCGAGCAATCCCTGCTGCAGGGTCCACAACGACGCCACAAGATTGCCGCTGTCGACAGAAGAAACGAAGCGCGGCGTCAAGGGCTCGAGCGTGCGAGTGTCGTACCAGTTCAAAATGTGGCCGCGATGCTTCGGAATCGCCGAAAGCGTAGCCAGAGTGCGCTGCGAATATTGCGCCAGCTCCGGAACGGTCAGATAACCGAGTTCGCAGGCGACTTGTTGCGCGTTGAAAAGCATCCCGAGATTCGTGGGAGAGACGCGCGCCGCGACCGCGGGCGGCTCTTCCTGAACGTTGTCGGGAATCAGCCAGTGATGTTCCTCCGTGGAGTATTGCGAGAAATATCGCCAGGTATGGAGGGCGGAGCGGCGCAAGAACAACTGCTCCTTGTGAGGCAGCTCTTTCCTGGGATGAGTCGACGGCCGATTCAACCAAAGCGTGACCAGCTTGCTCGACGCCCACAAGATCAAAATCGGCAAGGCAATGAACAGCGAGTGCGGCTGCACGGACCATATGAGAATGCCAAGCGCGGCGGCCAGAACGGGAATCCAGTTCAGATAGCGGTCCGCCGGAGTATACCGGGTGGCGAGTTCCGCTTCCGCGGCGGTTTCCCATTCCAACATCCTCTCTCGAGTAAATGCGGCGCGAACAATCGCGCGCACAACGGCATCGAGCGAGAGCAATGTTTGGTGGGCCAAAAACGCAAGATTCAGAAATGTCGTAATTACTGTCGAAACAAAAGCGCGGAGAGCATCCTGCGCCAGAGTGTGCTTGTCCTCCGCCATCGCCTTGCCGATGCCCACAAGCATCTGGAAGAAGGCCGGGAAAAACAGGAGCGCGACCGTCGCCAAGGTCCAGCGAAGCGCGCTGACTGCGGGATCCAGCCATCCGAAAACGAAGAGCACGAATGTCGCCGGCTCAACCAGGCTGCGGCGCAAATTGTCAAAGATCTTCCAGCGGGAAATAAGCGAAATTGGATTCTGGACCTTGGCGCCCGTCTCGTCGGGAACATCCGACAAGAGCCATCCGGCAATCTGCCAGTCGCCGCGCAGCCAGCGGTGCTTGCGCCGGTTGTAAGCGCTGTAGTGCGAAGGATAATCCTCGATGACCTCAATGTCGCTCGCCAGTCCTGCGCGCGCGTACGCGCCTTCGATCAGATCATGGCTGAGAAGCGCATTCCTCGGGAAGCGCTGGTCGAGCACGCGATGAACCGTATCGACCTCGTAAATGCCTTTGCCCGTGAAGCTGCCCTCGCCGTAAAGATCCTGATAGGCGTCAGAGACTGCTCGCGTATAGATATCGAGCCCGGTCTGTCCGGCATATAGCGCCGCGAGACGCGAGCGAACAGTGCTGAGCACGCTGACGCCGACGCGAGGCTGCAAAATGCCGTAACCGGCGACGACGATATTCTTATTCGGATCGATAATTGCCTGATTCAGCGGATGGACCATGGCGCCGATCATCCGGTGCGCCGATCCGCGGGGCAGCTCGGTGTCGGAATCGAGAGTGATCACAAAGCGGACTTTCGGCAGGATCGACAGATCGCCAATCTTGATCGGAAAGCTGTCGTACTCTCCGCGCAGGAACTTATTCAGGTCCATCAGCTTCCCGCGCTTGCGCTCCCATCCCATCCATCCCTTTTCCCGCGGATTGTAGATGCGGTGACGATGCAACAGCAGGAACGAACCTTTCTTCTGGTCGGCGTATTTCTGATTCAATTCGCGGATCAAGGACGAACACAACTCGATCAGCGGATTCTCTTCGCTGGCACGATGATCCGAGTCCGCAAGATCCGAAAGCAGCGCGAAATGAATGTTGCGGTCGTGATTCCCGAGAAACCGTACTTCGAGATCCTCGATCAGACCGTGAACCTGCTTTTCGTTCAGGAGCAAGGTGGGAACGGCGACCAACGTCAAACAATCCGCCGGGATTCCCTTGGTGTAATCGAGTTTAGGAACAATTTCGGCGGGAAGCAGCTCCGTAATAATCGTATCGAGCACTTGAATCGCGCACTGCGAGCCGGGCAGAAGAAAAAGCAGCATCGACAGCAGCACCAGGTCCATCGAGCTGTCGCGCGAAGTAACGCCCAACAGCGCAGCGGTGACGATCGCGAACGTCAGGATCGCAACGCCGGGAAGGAAAACTTCATCGGGATAGAGCAACATCCACCTGCGGACTTTTTGCAGAGAGGTCGGACGCCAGCCGATTTTCTGGGCCAAAAGCTCCCGTCCTTCGCCGAGCAGGTAGTAACCGACATGCGATTCGCGTTCCTTGATCCTCGGATCGGAGTAGCTTCGCGCGTGTGCCTGCCGGGCCAGTTGCACCGCCTCCCGCGCAACCTGAATCTCGGTTAAGTCGGAGCGCGCCGCCAGCGCCGCGACTTTCTTGCGATACAGATTCCGGCTCTCCGTGTCCATTTGCGCGTATGCGTTGGCTGGATCATCGCGCAGGACATATCCAAACAGAATCAACGGTTCGACGATTTCGTTCCACGAGGTCTGATTGACTTCCCGCAGGCTTTGCACGCAAGTGCCGACCTCATGCGCCGCGCCTTTGCGATCATCAAAGGCAGCGGATCCGCGGCGGGCAATCTCTTCCAACAGGACCAGTTTCATCGCCGAACTGATGATGGTGAATTCGCGGAGTTCGAGCGGCGTGGCCTGCTGAAAGCCACGGCAATAAGTCGCGAAGGTTTGTTCCTGAAAGTGGTAGCCGGTCTCCTTGAAATATCCCTGAGCGAAGGCGAGCACGCGCGGCAAGGTCTCGAGGGAGACGGTCCGGACATGCGGCAACCGGTGCAGCAATTTTTCGTCCCCCGCGACCGAGCCCAGTTCGGAGTAGATCAGCGAAGAGTTGTCACGCAACCAACGGCTGTCTTCTGTCAAAGGTCCGCGGGTGAAGGCCGCATCCACCTTGGCAAGAAGAGGAATCAGGATATTTCGCACGTGATGCGTGCGCTTCGCGAAGATGTGCGAGGAGGGAACACGCGGCAGCCATGCCAGTTGCGAGGCCCGCTGCTCTGCGGTGGAACGAAGCGTCTTCGACTCTGCAGGTTCGCTCTCCGTCGCGGGGTTCGCGTGCGTTTCGTCAATCTCGGTTGAAGTGTGGGTATTCAGCGGCATGAAATTCCTTATCGGTAACTCGCGGCCTGCATTTCAAACATCTCGGCATATCTGCCGCCGAGAAGGGTTAATTGATCGTGCGTTCCTTCCTCAGCGATGCGTCCATTTTCCAGCACGATGATGCGGTCCGCCATGCGCACCGTCGAAAAACGGTGCGAGATGAAAAGAGCCATCTTGCCGCTCGTCAGTTCGGCAAAGCGCTGGAAAACCTCGAATTCGCTGCGCGCATCGAGGGCAGCCGTCGGCTCGTCCAGGATCAGCAGTTGAGAATTGCGCAAGTAGGCGCGGGCGAGTGCCAGTTTCTGCCATTCTCCGCCGGAGAGGTCGACACCGCCTTCGAAACGGCGCCCGAGCATCTGGTCCAGTCCGGCGGGGAATTTCGCGATCACTTCATTGGCAAGGCTCTTTTGCGCGGCGTATTTCACAGCCTCGATGTCTTCCAGTTCGTCAATCTTCCCGACCGCGATGTTTTCACGCGCGGTCATCTCATAACGCATGAAGTCCTGGAAGATCACGCCGATTTCGCGATAGAGGTCTTCCAGGTCATACTCGCGAAGGTCGATGCCATCGAGAAGAATTTGGCCTTCTGTTGGATCGTACAGGCGAGTAATCAGCTTGACGATGGTCGTCTTTCCCTGGCCGTTCTCGCCGATCAGAGCGACGCGCTCCCCGGGATGCAGGTGGAAGTTCAGATGGTCGAGTACGAGCCGCTCACTGCCGGGATAGCGGAACGAGACGTTGACGAATTTGAATCCCTGACGAATGGGCCGGGGCGCAGGCTGCGCGTTCGGCTTGGACTGAATTGTCGGCTTCATCTGGAAGAATGCCAGCAGGTCGGTCAGGAAAAGCGCCTGGTCGGCGATTCCCGACAGAGTCGAGAAGACCTGCGAGATGTTGCTGCTGGCCTGCATGATAGCCGTGATCAGGAAGTAAAAGGTGCCGATGCTGAGTCGTCCGACAACGGTCTTCCAGATGACGTAGGCATAGGCTCCGTAGTAGCCGCCTGTGGTAATGAATGAGAGGATCGAGCCGATGCCGAGGCGGGTTCTGGCGAGTTCGACATCCTGCTCGTAAATGATGTCGGAGAGCTTGGCGAAACGCCCGGTGAAAAATCCGGCAAGATTGAACAGCTTGAGCTCCTTCGCCGCTTCTTTCGTCGCTCCCGCTTGCCGCAGATAATCCAGTTGACGCTTGATCGGCGTCTGACGGAAGTTCTTGGCGTAGCCAAGAAACGCGAAGTGTGTCTCTCCCAGGAACGCGGGCACCACGGCCGCGACCAATAACAGCATGAGCCATGGCGAATAAAACATCACGGCTGCGGAATACGCGACGGCGGTGATCACCTGCAGTTCGAGGCGGCCGATCGACTGGATCATCACCAGCCGGTCCGTGGCTTGAACGCGGGCACGCTCCAGCCGGTCATAGAAAACGGGGTCTTCGTAAGCGGTCACATCCAGTTCTGAAGCGTGCTTCATCACCTCAATGCTGACGTGCCGGGTGTATTTATTGGCCAGGAGAGCGTCGGAATAGTCGATGCCGCGCGTAAGGATGCTGCTCGCCACGGCCAGGCCGAACTCCGCCCCCACGAGCCACCACAGCTGGTCGGGAACCTGGTGAGTCTTGATGGAGTTGGCTACGAGGTCGAAGATCAGCTTGGCGACGTAGGTCAGGGCCAGGGGCAAGAGCGCGGCGATTACCCGCGCGAGAACTCCGAATAGCACCACCCCGCGGCCGGATTCCCAAACAATTTTCAGAACAGGGGGCACGTTGCGGAGAGCGGACAACCTCTCCTGCCAACTGCTCAGAAAATTTCGCCGCGAGGACGTCAATTCTCAGGCCTTTATTTTGCCCAGACTTTTCGACGCCGCGTAGGCGTCGACCTGCCCCTGCCAGTGGAGTTTACCGAATATACACCGGCACCCCCATTGATCGCGTTCTTTGATGAAAAGTCGGCACTTGCGGTTGGTCCAACCGCCTGTGGAACGATCCTGCCGACAACCCAAGCGTTAGTATTTTACGAAACCGGCGAGCTGCATGCCACGTTGCGCTTCCGGCGTCTTCATGAAAGTTTTCCAGACGAATTCCGTGCGGAGATTCTCCGCCATCAGCATAGTGATGCCGGTGTCAATTCCGATCGCATCATGGTCATACCAGTTGCGCAGAGGATTGAAGGCATTCACAAAGCCGTACTTGCTCCAGGCCGCGCCGTAATGGTTACGAATGTTCTTGAGAACGCGTAGCGTAGCCTGCGGCAGAAATGTCAGGGAACCGCCGGTCGCGCTCGGAACCACGCTGCCGTCGATCGGACCGACCGCCGGCGGCCCTCCCCAAACAACGTAACCACTCGGGCCGTCCGATGCGGTGATTCCCCACAAATCATCGCTGTAATCCGGAAACTGTCTAGCGAGTTCCAGGCAGAATCGCCGGTGCACCTCCGTCGCGATAATCGAATTCTGATAGTAATCCGCGTGCTTGTCGCGTTTGCCGCGGAAATCGAACCAGGCCTGCGAATACTGATGAACGAATAAAGGAGCGAACGATCCGATGTAGCGCAGTCCGTCAAACTCGAAGGTCAGCCTCTTCCAGGCGTCCCATGCTTCCGGCTTCAGGGGATGCGATGTCGATCCGATCCCAAGCAGATACATCATCATCAATTCGCTGTAGTAGTCCCAGCGGGAGGGCAGGAAGCCGATTTCGGGCGTCCAGCCATGGGAAAGGAGAGATGTATCTTCCGATAGCCAGTTCCACTCGACGCGGTTGAAAATCAGGTCGGCGAGTTGGCCAACCGCAGGATGCCGGAAGTGTTCCCGGCAGGTCAGCACGCCGCAGAGCAGGATCGCGGTATCAACGGAAGAGATCTCCGATTCCCACACTCGTTCGCCAGTGTTGATGTTGGCCCAGTGAAAGAAAAATCCGCGATGCTGGGGCAGCTTTTTCCAAAGAAAGTTGAGAGTCGCGAAGACGCGTTCCTGGGCGTCCGTGGTTTTAACGTATCCGCGGTTATTAGCGATGCACAGTGCGGTCAGGCCGAATCCGGTTGCGGCGATGCTCGCGACAATCCCGGGCGTCCCGCCTCGCACATCGCAGCGGTCCTGGATCATCCCGGTCTTCGGATTTTGCTGGTCCCAGAAATACTGGAAGCAGGCCTTTTCCAGATCGTCAAGGAATTGGTCGTCTTCGGGGCCCAGGGTGAACGGGCCATCAACACCGGCCGGTATCGGCGACGGGGTCTGAGCAGCAACCTGTGCGAACGCGCGGCTGGCGAAGGGCAAACATAAACCGGCGCCAAGCACCTGCCGTATCAATTGCCGGCGAGACAACTTGTTTCCCAGAGGCTCTATCATCCGCGTTGTGTAATTTTAGACAAACTCCAAGCCCAAGACGGCAACAAATTACCGATGCGGGTCTTTACGTGAAAGATGCCGCCTCTTCTCACCCGCTCAGCAACCATCATTGCTTAAATTGTCGTCATTCTTTACTTTAATCTGGGAATGTGGCCGCGAAATAGTCCGCTCGCGAAACGGGCCCTTGGGACTGGCCTTGCGCTGATCGTGCTGGCTGCCGCCACCGCTGGCGTCGCCTGGTACTTTCACTGGCGGAGCCACCGCATCATCGTGCTGCAGGGCGCGATCGTGGTGAAGGATTCCGACGCCCGCAAACAAACCCCGATCGCGGGCGTGCAGGTCACCGCAATCGACAGCCTGCAGATCGAAACCGTGAAGTCTGATTCCTCCGGCCTTTTCCTGATCCCCCTGCACGAGGGAACGAAACGCGGCCAGCCGATCACGCTCGAGTTCCGCCATCCCGACTATTTCCTGCTCGACGTGCAGGAGTTTGTCGGCGACAAGCTTTACATCGTCGCCATGGTTCCGCGAAACACCTCGACACAGAATCCCGGCCATCCCCCGTTCAACGTCGGGAACGTTACCGTTCGCTATTCGGTGAAGTCGACCACCGACGTGAACATTGGCAGCGCCGTAAAAACTTTCGAGGTGGCGAACAAGGGAAACGTCCCCTGCCGGAATCAGCATCCCTGTTCACCCGATGGCAAATGGAGAGCAGGAATCGGACAGACCTCGCTGGACGCAGGCACAGGCAACGTGTTCCGCGATGCTCGAGTCTCCTGCATCGCGGGGCCCTGTCCGTTCACCAAGATTGAATCGGAGAACTCGTCCAAAGAGGGCCAGGTGATTTCGGTCTCAGCCCGCAACTGGTCCG
This sequence comes from Candidatus Acidiferrales bacterium, assembly GCA_035507635.1. GTDB lineage: Bacteria > Acidobacteriota > Terriglobia > Terriglobales > Acidobacteriaceae > Sulfotelmatobacter. The sequence goes on along the minus strand of DATJOA010000176.1, from coordinate 85,951 downwards.
ATACCACAACTTTCTTACTGGAAGCGGAAGTGCTTCACGCCATGCCGACGTACGTTTCTCACGAGTTCTATCCTGTGATCTTCGGCAAACAGTTGAGCTTCACCTTGCCGCCGGCGGTTGAGGGAGTCACCATCGAGGCCGACATCGATCAGCAGAGAATCTTTTTCCCGCTCGGACCAGCCGACATTTTGAGTTGGGCGAATTGCAGCGCTACGGTGAATCCCGACCGCACCCGCGTCTTTCGGTGCGAATTAAAGCCGGGCTACCACTTCAAGTAAGAAGACTCAATCAATAGTTCGAAACTGGCTGGGACACCGCCGAATCTTGATGCAAAACTTCCTGGATGATTCTCACTCCGGAACTTGTGCCCGCAAGATCCGCTCCCGCGGCTAGAAGATCTCGCAGTTGCCGAGCGGTCTTGATCCCTCCTGAGGCCTTCACGCGAATGTGGGGCGGTGCGAGCTGCCGCAAGAAACGAATCTGTTCCGGCAACGCCACCCCCACCGCCCCGCCACTGGCATTTTTCAGGTAGGCAACTCCCGCCTCGATGCTGAGGGCTACTGCTCGATTCTGCTGCTGCTCGTTGAGCAGCGGAAGTTCGAGCATGATCTTCACCGGAACATTTCCCGCTGCTTTCACAACGCCGGCGATGTCGTCGCGATAATCCTTCTCCATTCCCGAAAGTAGATATCCGACATTCGGCATGAGATCGATTTCCTGCGCCCCATCGTCAACAAGATTCCGTGCTTCGCAAGCCTTTCCGGCGCGGGTCATGGTTCCGTAGGGAAAGTCAATAAACGACGCGACCCGAATCTTCGATCCTCGCAAGCGCTCGGCCGTCCGCTTCACCCACGCACCCGGGACCATGGCGGCGTTGAATCCGAACCTCAGGCATTCGGCGATGTGCGTCTCCCACGATGATTCAGTGAGGACATTGGAGATGATCGTGTGCTGAATATGCGCAGCCAACGCGGCCGCCTCAGCGTGAAGTACATCATTCGTGCTCTGGGAATTGGTCACTGCATTTCCTTTTGATTGTTGCTAGCCGCGCGCCAGCCACTGCGGAACCGCCACTCCGCGCGGCCTACAGAACGCGAGTACCTCGTCCCGCCGTGGAAGCGACGGAATCACTCCTTCTTTCGTCACAGCCATTGCCCCTGTGATGATCGCAAACTGCACCGCTTCTTCGATTGTACTTCCCTGCCCCAACGCGACGGCCAGACCAGCATTGAATGCATCGCCCGCTCCGGTCGTATCCACCGGCCGCACTTCAATCGCCGGAAAATGCTTCCGCTGCACGGAATTCACCAGAAGCGCACCGTTTTCCCCCAGCGTCATCACAACCTGCTTCACTCCGCTGCGAACCAGATCTCGCGCCACGGTTTCGGCTTCGACAGCGACATCCGCCGGCCGCCCGGCCAGTACCCGCGCTTCCTTTTCATTCGGCGTCAGAACATCGACCAACCTGAGCAACGAGGCAGGTAACGGCCGCACCGGCGCTGGATTAAGGATCGTAATTGCGCCAACGGATCTCCCAACTTTGAGCGCTCGTTCCGCGGCTTTGACCGGAATTTCCAACTGGGTAAGCACGACCAACGCCGACTGGAAAGCGCGCGCGGCTTTCGAGACATCCGCAGCCCTGAGCAACTCATTCGCCCCCGGATCGATCGCGATCGAGTTCTGACCCGACTTGGCTTCTACCACAATGAATCCCACGCCGGTGGGCGCACCCGCCGACCGCTTCACGAACGCGACGTCGATCCCCTCCTCGCGATAGAGTCTGACCGCCATGTCGCCGAAGCTGTCTTCGCCAATTCTCGCCACGAACCGAACTTGCGCCCCGAGACGCGCGCTTCCAACCGCCTGATTCGATCCTTTGCCACCATAGTCGACGCGATAGCCGGTTCCCAGCAGCGTCTCGCCGGGCCCGGGAATCCGCTCGACCTTCATGGTCAGCCCCGTTGCATAGCTACCCACAACCACGACGGGCGGAGAACTCTTTCTGGAAGCTTTCCCAGTGCGAGACTTCTTGTTTGTCGCCATTCGAGCGATATTCTAAAGTGCGTCGCTTCATCCGTCCTGAGAATATTCGGGGCGCGATCTTTTCATCGGCCAGAGCGGCGCACCAGGAATCCAATGACCCAAAACTGCGCGGGATTCCGTGATCCCAAGCAACCGCATAGGTGTTTGAAGCTCGGGCCTCCTCGCAGGGCGGTCAGAATGACTAGTTCACCGCAAGAAACGCTCTACCCCGATCACGCATCAAAGAAAATCCTGATGATGACCGAACGTAACAACCGGATGATGAACACGATCTTTGCGCTCTGCGCATTCGCGGCACTCTCAGGGGCACAAAGTTCCAACCAGAGCTCGAATAAGCAGCCGCCGAAAGTGCCCGAGCAGCAGACTTCACAACCTTCTTCAAGTCGGCTCCCTCCGCTTCAACTCGATGGAAATCTTGCGCTGCATCATCTGAATCAGGTCATCAGCTGGTATCGGCACGCGACCACCGAGGTTCATCCTGTCGGGCTGCCCAGCGACGCCATCTACCAGGACAACACCAAGAGCCTGGGCGCGCAGGTCATCCGGCTGGCATTTCAGTCGGCCAAGTCCGAGAGCGCGATCATCGCGGCCCAGGAGAAGGCAAGGGGCGCCAAGAATCCTTCCTCCACCACAACGCAGGCGCAGAACCTGACCCAGCTCGAGCAGAAAACTTCCAGCCAGATCGACCAATTGCAATCTCAGATTCAAACCATCGATGAGCAACTGCGCCGCGCGCCTGCGTCTCGACGCACTGCGCTGACTTCACAACGAGACGCGCTGCAAAGCCAGCTGGATCTGCAGAAAGCCCTCCTCGAAGCAATCCAGAAAATGGCGTCGTTTGTGGAAACGAATGGTGAAATCGCCGGAGGACTCGAGGGCGACATCAACCGCCTCGCCAAATCGATCCCCGAAGTTCTGGGCGCCGAGAACGGTCAGAAAGCCGCGACCACTCCCGCTGCCGCCAAGCCAACACTCGCCAATTCCGGCGGCCTCATCAGTGAAGCGATCACGCTTTACGACTACATGAGTGCTGTCCGTCAAATCGATCAGATCATCAAGGAAACCGACTACACCCGGGGAGTCGCAGATCAGTTGCGCACTCCGCTAAGAGACGCATTGCGGGCGACGATTCAGCAGAGCCAGCAACTTGCGAACCAGACGCCCGCGACCGATCCCCAGCAGCTGCAGGCGGAACGCCAGACTTTTGAGGAACTCACGGACCGATTTAAACAACTCTCCAGCGCGCTGATGCCGTTGAGCCAGGAAATCATCGTGCTCAACGATGCCAAGTCGAATTTCAGCGAGTGGAATAGTTCCATCACTCGCGAGTCGAAATATGTTCTGCGATCCGTGGTTGTCCGGGTAGTCGGAATCTTTCTCGCCCTGGCTGTAATACTGATCGTGTCAGAAGTCTGGCGCCGGGTCACCTTCCGCTACGTCGGCGATCCGCGGCGCCGCCGGCAGTTTCTGGTTTTGCGCCGCGTGGTCACCGGCGTTCTATTCGTGATCGTCCTTGTCCTCGGATTCGTCAGCGAGTTCAGTTCGCTGGCTACGTTTGCCGGCTTCATCACTGCCGGCATCGCGGTTGGCCTGCAGGCCGTTCTTCTTTCGGTGGCCGCGTATTTCTTCATCATTGGCCGCTACGGAATCCGTGTCGGCGATCGCATCAGTGTCGCCGGGATCACGGGCGACGTGGTCGATATCGGCCTGGTTCGACTCTACTTGATGGAACTCGCCGGTACTGGCGTTGATTTTTATCCGACCGGACGCATCGTGGTCTTCTCCAATTCCGTTCTGTTCCAGGCGGGCACACCGCTCTTCAAGCAGATTCCCGGAACCGAATATTCCTGGCACGAAGTTGTGGTTATGATCGCGCCCGGAGGCAATCACAAATCGGCGCAGGAAAAGCTGGTCGCGGCCGTCAATGGCGTGTATTCAAAATACGAGAAAGATATCGAGCGCCAGCATGCCGGCATTGAGCGCAGGGTCGACATTCAAATCGACATACCACGCCCCGCCGCGCATTTGCAGTTCGTCGACACAGGGCTCGAACTACTGGTGCGCTATCCGGTTGAAATCCGCAATGCCCCGGCCGTTGACGAAGAGATCACCCGAAAGGTGCTCGACCTGGTCAACTCAGATGCTGAGCTGAAAACGGCGGTTTCGGGAACACCCAAAATCCGCTCCGCCGTCAAAGGATAAGGGCCGCGCGAAAAACCACCGCCTTACTGCTTCCCTTCACCAGCGACGCGGAATAGCTGGAATTCGCGGATATGCGCCGCTCCCACCGAGGAAAGAATGTTGAGCCGAACCCGTGACGCGGTGACGGGCTCAAAAGAATCGATGCGCTTGTGCCCGATCGCATGCCCTTGAATCACCGGAATCCATTTCCCGGCCCGAAAGACTTCGATCGTATATTTCTCGACGTGTTGCCCCGCATTGAGCCATTCCATCGTGATGGTGTGATCGAAGGTGATCGGCTTTTCGAAGTCCACTTCGAGCACGGCGTGGGTGGAACCATCCGGAGCCGACCAGAACGTGTCCGGATTGCCGTCAAGAGCGGCTTCTGCCTCCGGACTTCCCTTCGCATGCGATGCGGCCAGATTCCTGCCGTACTTCCCGCGGATCGCCGTTCCAAAATCCTTCAGCCGCTCGACATCCGCGTCGGGAAGCAGCCCACGGCGGTCCGGCGCGATCCCCAGCATGAGTTGTCCGCCTCGCCCCACCGTCTGCTCATAGGTTGAGATAAGTTCGGAAACGCTCTTCAGACTCGACTCGTCATTGGGATGCCAGAACCAGTGATTTTTGCGCAGGGGAGTATCGGCCTCGACCGGGCGCCAGCGCAAATATCCATGGCGGTCGATCACATTCCAGTTCTCGTATGGAATCACGCCGTCCTCATTTCCTACCCACCGGATATCGCCATACTCGAACAGTCCCATGTCGGCGAAGACGAGCGCGTTTGGCTGGTATGTACGCAACTCTTCGATGATGCGTGGAAAGTTGTACACATGTCCGCCGCTGCCCGCGCCGTCAAGCCAGAACTCCTCCAGGTCTCCGTAATTTTGCGACAGTTCGGTGAGCTCGGCTCCATAGTAGTCATCGTATTCGGCGGAGTTCTTATACCGTGGATCGTGCCGATCCCAGGGAGAAAGATAGACTCCAAATTTCATGCCGTACTTCCTGGCCGCCCGCTCAACCCCTCCAACCACGTCTCCTTTTCCGTTCTGCCAGGGGCTGCTCTTCACGCCGTAATCGGTCTGCGCGGTGGGCCAAAGGCAGAATCCGTCGTGATGCTTCGCCACGAACACGACATACTTGATGCCGGCAGATTGCAGTGCCTGCATCCATTGCTCCGGATTGAATTCCGTGGGATTGAACACTTTCGGATCAGCCGTGCCGTCGCCCCACTCACGATCCATGAACGTGTTGGGGCCAAAGTGAATGATCGCGCCCATCTCCAGATCCTGCCATTCGACTTGCTGCGGCGAGGGTTTCAGGTCGGCGGCATTCTGCGCACGGGCGCCACTCACAATGATGCATAGAACAATTCCGACACCAAGAAGCCGATGAGAGAACATGCCCGAAAGCGTACCACTCCCGGTCAATGAAACCGCAACCGGAAACAAATCTGTCTCTGAGCCCCCATGTAGAATCCATAGCACCCATTAGCGAATCAAATCTGGCACATGCGCAGACGCATCTTCGTCTTCATCGCGGTCTTTCAATCGCTTCTTCTTCTGATACATCTGCTGGTCTACGAAACGTGGACTTTTTCTGCGCCAAGTCAGAACCGGAGGTGGATCGCGTGGGCTCTGGGTGCGCTCTCGGTCAGCTTCGTCGCTGCCTCACTGCTTGCCTTCCGCTACTCGAATGCCGTCGTTGGCGCCTTTTATAAGGTAGCCGCAGTTTGGGTCGGCATCCTGACGTTTTTGACCTTCGCAGCAGTTCTCAGCTGGATATTTTTTGGAATCGCGCGGCTGGCGGGAGCTACGCCGAACTTCCATCGGATCGTCGAGATTCTGTCGGGACTCGGCGCCCTGCTAGGTGCTTACGCAATCCTGAACGCAGGCTGGACTCGCACCACGCGTATTCGCGTGCGGCTCGCTAATTTGCCCGAAGCTTGGCGCAGCCGCAAAATCGCCCTGATCAGCGATCTTCACCTCGGCCCTGTAAGAAACGGTGGCTTTCTTCGGCGCATGGTCGCCCTGCTCATGAAGCAGTCGCCCGACGCCATTTTCATCGCCGGCGATTTATACGACGGAACCGCGATCGACGAGTGGCAGGCGGCTGCTCCCTTGAGCGCTCTATCCGCCCCGCACGGAGTCTACTTCGCCGCTGGAAATCACGAACAATTCAGGGACGACACGAAGTATCTCAACGCGGTCGCAGCCGCCGGGGTTCGCGTTTTGAACGATGAAAAAGTTGAAGTCGACGGATTACAAATTGCCGGCATCTCTTATCGCACTTCGACACAACCTGGAAACCTCGCTGCCGCACTGAAGAAGCTGGAACTTGATCGGAACCGTCCCAGCATCCTGCTCGCGCATGCCCCGGATCATCCTGCCGTAGCAGAAGCTGCCGGCATTTCACTCCAACTGTCCGGTCACACGCACCTGGGGCAGTACATCCCGTGGACATGGATCGCGCAGCGCATCTACGGCCAGTTCGTCTATGGACTCAGCCGCATTGGGGGCCTGCAAGTGTACACGTCAAGCGGCGCCGGAACGTGGGGTCCGCCTTTGCGCCTCGGTTCAAATCCAGAAATCGTCGTGTTGCAGCTTGAGTAGTAGCGCGGGGACGCACTTCCACCTCAAGATCCGAGTCTGTCAATCTCTCGACAGTTTCAGCGATTCAATTCGCTGCGAAGGTGTTTCGAGAGCTTCTCGATCTGCTTAAGCTTCTGGATCAGATCCTTCGAGAGCAAGCCCTTGTTGACCTTCTGAACATCGGGTGGAATCGATCCCGCCAGCGCAGCGAGCTGGTCTGCCTCTTGCCTGAGCGCAACAGGGTCAACCGGAGGACGCGCAAAATCCCGCTCATTACCCGCCTGCAATTCCTGAGCGTGTCGCATGCCAGGTTGAACCGGTTGAGTTTGGGAAAAGCAGAAGAGCCCGAAGAAAAGAACTACAGCCAGAATGACCAGGGTGACTTTCACGCCGCCTCCTAAGCGTGCAAGTGCGGAGGATTGTACTACTAACAGTCAAGCCCCGACACAAATCTTTCACCCATTGTTTTGTGCAGCACTGTGCAAATTCTTATCATTTTTTTCGCCAGGCGGTGGGTGAGCAGATTCGCCGACAGCGCACTTCGGCCCGGTATTTCGTTGATTCCCCGGCCCCTCGAAGCGGTATATACTTTTTGTCTGTTCGCAAGTGGGGCCGTAGTCACCCTCCCGGGCGCTACCATGCAAGAGCGGAATCCACGGTTTGAGCCTTCCCAGCGGAGGAAGGCCGACGACCAAGCCGGAGTCGGCGTTCCGGTCAAGGGCGACAGCTCCAGTTCGCATCCGGCTCCGGATTCGGACGGTCCCACCATCATCGATTTTCCCAAGCCGGCTTCCGGCTCCGACGCTGCGTTTATCGATCCGGAAGCAACCATAGCGGATGCCGGCCCAGCGATCATTCGCGGAAATCCCCCACCCAGAAACGCCCCGCGCAAAGCCTCTCGCATTCAAGTCAGCGCTCCCGTACTCGAACCCGGAGATCTTCTCGGCAATCGCTACGAGATTCTGCAACTTCTCGGCGAAGGCGGAATGGGCTCCGTCTATAAAGCCCGCGACCGTGAACTCGACCGCCCCGTGGCGCTGAAGCTCATCCGCCCTGAGTTGTCTTCGAATTCCTCGATCCTCGCCCGTTTCAAGCAGGAACTCCTGCTCTCGCGCCAGGTCACGCACAAAAACGTCATCCGAATCTACGACCTCGGCGATGCGGACGGCGTCAAGTTCATCACGATGGAGTTTGTCGAGGGGCAGGACCTTCGGCACCTGATCCACGAGAAAAAGAAATTCTCGCCGGAAGAAGCGGTCGAGATCATGCACCAAGTCGGGCAGGCGCTCGAAGCCGCTCACAGCGTGGGCGTGATCCATCGCGATCTCAAGCCGCAGAACATCATGCGCGAGACGACCGGCCGGATTCTCGTCATGGATTTCGGTCTCGCCCGCACCATGGAAGGCGATGGCATGACGCAGACAGGCGCGCTCGTCGGCACGCTCGAGTACATGTCGCCCGAGCAGGCCCTCGGCAAAGAACTCGACCAGCGCTCCGACATATTCACCGCCGGCCTGATTCTCTACGAACTGCTGACCGGCAAAATGCCATTCACCGCCGACAGCGCCCTCGCCAGCCTGATCAAGCGCACGCAGGAACGAGCCATCCCAGTTTCCGATCACGACCACACGATCCCCGGCGCTCTCTCCGGCATCGTCAGCAAGTGTCTGGAGCGCGACCCGAATCTCCGCTATCAAACAGCGACCGAACTGCTGCGCGACATGGAAGCATGGCAAGGCAAGCGCGCGGCCGCAACCCTTGGCTTTCATGCAGATGTGAAGCCCTGGGGACAAACCATCCCCTGGCCTCTTTTGGCGGGCATTCTGACCGTGCTCGTGCTGGCGCTTCTCGGCTACACATTCCGCCGCACACTCTTCTCGTCTTCTCCCGGAAAAGCAGGACCCGCGGTTTCGATGGCTGTGATGCCGTTTCAGAATGCCTCGGGAGATCAATCCTGGGATTGGCTGGGCCCCAGCCTCGCCGACATGCTCAGCACCGACGTCGGCCAATCGTCGCATCTGCGCACCGTCTCCCCCGATCGCGTAGAGCAGGTTTTGCATGACCTTCGTATTGCTCCAGGTTCGATCGTCGACTCATCCACTCTCGGCCGAATTGCGGAATTCACCAACGCCGACACGCTGGTCTGGGGACAGTACACGCGCCTCGGAGATCAGATTCGCATCGATGCGACAGTCCAGGACCGCAAGCACAACCGCACCGCGCGGGTACAGGTCAACGCCGCGGGCCAGAAAGATATTTCTGGAGCCGTTGACAAGCTGGCCGAACTCATCCGCCAGAATCTGGCGCTCTCTCCCGATCTCGTCAAAGAGTTGAAGGCGCAATCGTTCAAACCAACCTCGACGTCCGTCGATGCCCTGCGTGACTACAACGAAGGTCTGCAACTTCTTAGACAGGGAAACAATCTCGACGCGCAGAAGCGCCTGCAGGCAGCGACAACTGAAGATCCCCAGTTTGCGGCCGCATTTTCGCGCCTCGGCGAAGCCTATTCCGCTCTGGGATATGACAACGATGCCGAGCAGGCTGCGCGTCACGCCGTCGACCTGAGCCAGAATCTTCCTGTGGCCGAGCAATACTTTATTCAGGCAAGCTTCGCGCGCATCAGCAAAGACAATCAGAAGGCGATCGTCGCCTATCAGAACCTGGAGAAAAGTTTTCCCGATAACCTCGACGTGCTCTTCGCGCTGGGCAGCCTTTACGAAGACGCCGGAGATTTCGACAAGGCCCGCGCCTACTATGGCAGAGTTCTTCAGGCGGACCCGAAAAATCTCGACGCCCTTCTGGCCAGCGGACGCGTCGAGATCAAAGCCGGTAATCCCCAGCAGGGACTCGATCCTCTCGACCGCGCGCGGCATCTCGCCATTGACCTGGACAATCAGGAGCAGCAAGCCCTCATCCTGCAGGCCACGGGCATCGCCTACAAGTTGATGAACAAGCCGGCCGAAGCTCTGCGCAACTATCAGGACTCGATGGCCATGAACGAAAAGCTCGGCCAGAAGCGCGGAGTCGCGGCCAGTCTCGCGGAAATCGCCCAGGTCCAGCTTCTTCTGGGCAAGCCCGATGCGGCGCTATCTGCCTACAACGAAGCTCTCAAAATCCGGCGCGAGATTGGCGCGAAAAAAGAAGCCGGCGACACGCTGATCGACCTTGGCGAACTCTATCTCGAGCGCGGCCAACCGGACCAAGCTCTTGGGGTCCTGAAAGAGTCATTGCAGATTCAGCGCGACGCCAATGACGACACGTACCAGGCCGTCTGTCTCAACAATATCGGCATGGCCTATGCCGCAAAAGGCGAAAACGAAGACGCGCTCACCTACCTCCAGCAGGCGCTCCAGATCCGCGAAAAGCTGAACGTGCCCGACGATATCGCCCAGACTCTGCAGAATCTCGGCACCGCTTACGCCGCGCTTGGTCAATACGACGACGCGATGAAATCCTATATGCGCGGGCTCGATCTCTCCCGCAAAGCCGGAGATAATCTCGCAGCCGCCCGAATGTCCGACAGCATGGGCCTGGTCTTCGAAATCCAGGGACGCCTTGGTCCCGCGGTGGGCGCGTTGCAGGATTCGGTCAAGACTCTGCGCGATCTCGGAGACCGCAGCAGCAACATGGCGGATTCTCTCAGCGATCTGGCTGGGTCGCTCGCCCGCGCCGGAAGGGGCTCTGAATCGCCCAAACTCCTCGATGAGGCTCAGGAATTGGCGCGCGGATTGAAAAACGATGCGCTCCTGGCCACGGTCCTCAACGGCCAGGGAGATGTGGCCTTCTATCAGGGAGACCTGAAATCTGCGAGAACTTCGTACGAGCAAGCGCTTCGCTCGGCATCGCGCAGCTCGGACAAAGGAGTCTTGCTCACGACGCGCTTGAATCTGGCGCGAGTCGCAGTCGCAGAAGGCAATTCGCGGTCAGCGGCAAGCGACCTGCGCAGCCTAATTCAGCAGGCGGACGCGCAAGGCAGAAAGTATATCTCCGTCGCTTCGTCCGTGCTGTTGGCCGAAGCGATGGTCAAGTCCGGAGACTACGCAAATGCGCGCCAGGAATTGCAGCGCACTGTAGGCAAGAGCGAAAAACTCGGAGCGCGCCTCGAAAACGCCCGCATCCACTTCCTGCTGGCCACAGCGTTGCGACTGTCCGGCAAAGCTCCTGAAGCAGGCCCCGAATATCTCACGGCAAAGCGCCTGCTGGACGAAATCACCAAAGAGCCGGGAGCCGAGCACGTCCCAGACCGCTACGATCTGAAACCGGTCTTCGCCGACATCCAACGCTTCACAAGGAATTAGAGCAAAGCCGGGCCTGCCTCGAGAAACAGTATCGGACCCGCCGGCAGGGCTGGATGCCAAGAACAACCTCGCCGCGAAGGGGTGAAGTGTCTTTACTCTCTGGGACCAGAGGGACAACCGGGCATGGTTTCGAAAGGGATAGCCCAAACGTGTGGCCCGATGTCGCGGCAGCCTTTTCTTGCATTTTTCCCAATAGTCAAGGACTCGCACCAGTGCGCCAACCTCCTGGAACCGGCGCCCAGCAAGGCTTTCCGCGAGGGTTCACCACTTACGCGAAAAGGACATGCCAGTCGGACATGTCTACGTACTTTCGTACACGCTCCCTTGGATATCTACCACCTTCGTAACTCCGTATTTAGGGTCGGCTCAGGTCGCTCGAAAGGTGAGCTTCCCGCAGATCCCCTGTATACACGAGGTGCGCTAGATGCTTTCCGACGTTTCCCCCCGCGCTCGGAAGAATGGACAATCCCGATGGAATGCCTGGCTTGCAACGACGAGTGTGTCAGGCATGCTGCTTGGAGTCATGCTGCTGAACGGATGTTCGGCCGCCAATCCATCGTCAACTGACTCTGCGCCGTTTCGCACTCCACCGACAGCCACTGAGCATCGAAGCCTAAAGCTGCCTGGAGCCTTGCCCGCCGGTGAAGTGAACGATTCCTATATCACCACGCTCAGCGTAAACCGAGGAAGGGCTCCATATACGTTCAGTATCTCGTGGGGCGCTTTGCCTCCCGGGCTCACCTTGGGACAAGCGTCGGGCACAATCTCCGGCACCCCCACCAAGACTGGCACCTTCGGCTTCGCGGTGCACGTTACCGACTCGGCCGGTGATGGAGGCGCGCAAGCATACAATCTCGTAATCGCCGCGAAGGGTGCAGTGTCTGTGACTGTCAGCCCTGCAATGACGACAATTCCGTCGCAAGCTACGGTGCAACTCACTGCCACGGTGAGCGGGACCACCATCTCGGGCGTAACTTGGGTTGCCACTCAAGGGACGGTCTCGAGCAGCGGCCTTTATCAGGCTCCCAATGTCAGCGTGAACACCGTTGCGACTGTAACTGCCACCAGCGTGGCGGATCCCACGAAGTCGGCATCTGCAGTTGTAACCGTCACCGGCACCAATCAGGATTCGGTAGTGGTTTCGGTTAGCCCAGCGACCGTTTCCATACCTTCGCAAGGCACCACTCAGCTCACTGCCACGGTGACCGGAACAACCGACCCGAGTGTGACCTGGACAGCTACGAAGGGCACAGTTTCGACCAGCGGCTTGTACCAGGCACCGGCAGTCAGCGCCAAGACGGTGGCCACGGTCATCGCTACCAGCGTCGCGGATCCCACCAAATGGGCGTCGGCACTGGTGACCATCACGGCCTCGGGCCAGGGATCGGTGTCCGTGTCAGTGACGCCGTCGACGGCGACCGTTACTTCGCAGGGAACCGTGCAGTTTACGGCGGCCGTCAGCGGTACCTCGAATGTGGGGGTAACCTGGACAACAACCCAAGGCACGATCACAAGCGGCGGTCTGTACACGGCTCCGAGTGTCAACACCAACACAATCGCCACTGTGACCGCAACGAGTGCGGCCGATTCAGCGAAGTCGGCTTCCGCATCCGTCACCATCACCGCGAGCGAGATCGGTTCCACCGCAGATTATTATGTCGCGCCAACTGGCAGCGACAGCAACCCTGGCACGGCGGATAAGCCGTTCGCGACGGTTGCGAAAGCGCAGTCGATGGTGCGCACTAACTTGCTTCCCAATCATTGCAGCAACCGGACGACTCCGATCGTCGTGCAATTGCGCGGCGGGCTATACACGCAACAGTCCCTCAGCTTTAGTTCGTCGGACAGCGGATGCAGCGCGATGGTGCCGGTGATCTATGAAAACTATCCCGGGGAGACGCCGATCCTCAGTGGAGGGCGTCAAATTACCGGATGGACCAATATCACGGGCAAATCGATATGTGCAGGCAACACAGACTGCTGGCAGACTACCCTTGCCAGCGGAACCCCGTATTTCGAGGCCTTGTTCTATAACGGCCAACGGCGGACCCGTCCACGGCTCGGCGCGACGGCCAGCAATTTGATGGGCCAGTACTACCGAGTCAAGACTCGCCTGCAGACCTGCGGGGGTGGCACCTGCTACGACCGGTTCGGCTACAACACGTCCGATCCGATTAACAGCAAGTGGAGCAACTTGTCGTCTCCGTATCCCACCGGTGACATTGAGTTAGTTGATTTCGAAAAGTGGACCACACCGATCGAGCGAATCAGTTATATCGATCCTTCTGCCGGCGTGATCTATCTAACCGGCAATACAGCGCAGAGCAGTGACCACGGCTATCTTGTGGGCCATCGCTATATCGTCGAGAACATCAAAGACCTGCTACAGTTCGCGGGACAATGGTTCCTCGATCGTTCGCAGACACCGTGGGTTCTCACCTATCTCGGGAACCCGGGCGAAAATCCCAACACAGACACTGTGATAGTTCCGCAGAATTCCCAAGTGTTGTCGGCAAAGGGGCTGCAATGGGTAAACTTCGAAGGGATCCAGTTCGAACACGACAATTACGTTGTGCCGAACTCCGGATACCCCTCGGTGCAATTGGACCCCGCGATCCCGGCCATGGTGCATTGCTCGAGTTGTCAGAATGTCGTGTTTGACTCGAATCGATTCACCGAGTCCATCGGCGTAGGACTGGACGTGGTCGGAACCTCGATCAACGTGACAGTTTCGAATAATCTGTTTTATGACCTCGGAGCGTATGGACTTCGCTTTGGGACGTCTGCTGGCCCGTCGGACACCGATTCCAATGTCCCGCAAAGCTTGGTCGCGACCGACAATGGCATCGCTTCCGTAGGGAGATTCCTGCCCAGCAGCGACGGCATCGTCCTGGGCGACGTGCACGATGTCGAATTGTCGTTCAACGAGGTTTACGATACCTATCACGACGGTTTTGAGATCTGCCGCCCATCGGCAGGAGTTTGCAACGGATCTTCGAATTCCGGCGGAGCCTTCAACCTCAACATTCACGACAATAGCGTTCACAACGTGATGCAAGGCGTGACTGATGACGGAGGATGCTACTACGCCATGACGGCAATCACAGGTGGTTCGGCGTCAGGGAATAAGTTCATTCACAACGAGTGTCATGACGTTTCGGATGCGTCCACGCAGGATTCCGACGGATATGGCGGCCACGGAATCTATCTGGATAGTTACACCGGGGCATGGGACGTCGAGCAGAATCTCATCTATCGAGTCAGCGCCGTGGCGTTCAATATGACCGAGGGCCCGCAGACGAACGGTCTGTCGAATACCTTTGCCAACAATGTTGCCGCCTACGCGCGGCAGGCGGTGGTTGGAGTGTTGGGCTGCCCGAATGGACTCCCCTTCCTGCAGTTCACGTTTGCCAACAACTTGGTCTATCAGGATCGGTCGCGTTCGTCGAAGCCCGGTACCGGTTTGCAAAAGGCCTCGGAGTATTTCGCAGGCAGCGCTCCTTCCCTGACACAGAAGTTCTCCAGCAATCTTTACTGGAATTCAAACGAGAGCCTGGCGTCTGATCCGCACGCCTTCTACTCCAACACGTCGTCCAATTGTTCGGGACAGAACTGGATGACCTTCAGCCAGTGGCAGCAGTTCGGTGAGGATTCGGGCAGCGCGGTGGAGAACCCGGTGTTCACGAACCCGAAGTATCCGGCCGACGACTACTCGCTGGCATCGGGATCGGCAGGTACCACTGCCGGATTTGTTCCGTTCTCAATGACGTTCGGACGGACTAATCCGTTAGCGATCCCGTCGGTGGCTGGTACCTTCCCGATCGACACTTACAATCCCGCAACCGACTTTTAACCGACGGTAGCAGCCAATCTATAACAATGCGGCGTGAAGGCCGAATCATCGACCTTCGCGCCGCGAGCGTTCTTGTACAACCGAAAGATCTAGAGTTCGCCGAAGATGTAGAGGCTGCTCACTCCCCCGACGTAGACGTGTCCATTGGCGATGGTTGGGACCGAGAACCTTGTCCCTTTTCCGATCGTATCTCGCGACGCGTTCTGCTGGCTGTTGTACAGCTCTGTCGCGAGGTTCGATGCCTTGTAGGCATGAAGTTCGGCAGTGCTCTTGCTTTTTCCGCTGGCATCGATAACCCAGACGATCCCGTTCGAGGTGCCGTTGGCGGAGACCGACGGTGTGCCTCCCGCAGTCAGAGTTTTCGCCGACTTCGAAGCTGGCGTCTTTGAGAGCGCTCCTTTGGTTAGGGTGTATCGGTCCACATGGTCACCCTGACCGGAGTAATACACAGCGTTGTTGAAATAAGCCGGTGAACTGTAGTATCCGGCCGACGCCCCCGTGATTGTTTGAATCACATTGTTGCTGCCGCTATTGAATTTGCCCATGCTATCCCGATCGATCAGATAAATAATTCCTTGCTTTCCCGCGCCGGTGAGTTCATCAGGGTTCGAACCGCTCTGCTTGGGAAGAATCAAAGCCGCGCTGGACCCTAAATCCGTATCGTCCGCGTCGAGAGTCGATTGGTTGTAGGGCGTGAAATAGTCCTGGACCGACAGGGTGCTGTTGAGTTTCAGAAAGCTGTCTCCGTAATCGATGCCGCCTGTGTTCACATCGAAGGTACCGTTGCCGGTTACAAGGAAGACATTTCCGCTGCTGTCGGCCGACAATCCGCCGGCGCTGTGCCAGATGCCTCCCTGCGAACCGTTGGGTGTGTCATTGAAGACGCTCACTTGTGCTAGCGAACTGGCTTCATATCCCATGACCCAGCCGTGATAGTTACCTAAGTCGCCAAACGATGCCCACGTGATATAAACGACGCCGTTCGACAGCAGCAACGCACTGCGCTGGTTCTGGAGCACCGCATTAAAAGAGATGGTTCCGCCGGAGCTTCCGGTGCCGGACCCTGAAACAGACGCCGAAATGATCACTGGGCCGCCGAATTTCTCTGCGCCGGAGGTGATATCAAGGGCGTGCAGCCGCTGATAGTAGTTGCCACTTTCCTCGGTGAACGCTACGACATACAGCGTGTTCGTCGTTCCATCGATCACGGGCGTTCCCGTAATGCCGATCACAGGCGAGATCTGGCAATTGTTCACGTCGCCGCAAGGAACCGCCACCGCACTCGAACTGGTGAAGCTCGCGTGCCACAGCGGAGTAGTCGGACTGCCGGCCGCATCAAAGGCATAAACGCTGTCGTTTTCGGTTGCCACGTAAACAACATTATGTGTACCTTGCCCGGAGACGCTCACGTTGCCCACGTATAGCGGTTGCGCGAAAATCTGTCCGTCCACCGACAGAGTGAACTTCTTTCCAAACTTTGTGGAGTTCACATTGCTTGTCGTCAGTGTGGTTTCCTTGGTGTACTCGCCTGTTCGGGAGATGTCATTATGCCAAGTGAGTACGTTCTGAGCCCCCGCGAATTGAGGGATGAGAATCGCGAAAATCGAGGTCCATGCGAGCCGAATCACACTCTGCGCGGAAAGAAATCGGGATTGGAACCTGGAAAAGGTGAGATGAGCGAACATAAGTCGCCTCCAGTTGCTTGCAGTACACTTTGAAGAACGAAACCAGGAAGGGCCCTAAATTGCGCTGATGCTGCTTGAGCGTTCTGAACGAATGTACTTTCGCTCGGGGGGAAGCGGGTGCTTGGGGGGAAAACCCGCAAGATCATACCTTTGCCCGAGAAGGCTGTCAATAAGAAGTCGCGCCGGCGGGGTAGAGGTGTTTTTCTGACCCACTACAGGCCTCCATTAGAAATCTTCCTCGGCGATTCCCCTCAGAGGCCTTCTCCGTAAGGCTCCACGAGCGTAATAGGGCCCGAAGGGTTGCGGCGCGATCATGCGTGCTGCACGGCTCGACTCCGATCAGAGGGGCGGCATTCGCCTACTTGCTCGTAAGCAAGATCGGTTTATAACCGATCTGCACGGTGGGCGGAGTCAAGGGCGTCTTGTCTCCTGAGATGTCGCTCTCCCATGCATAGATGGACGGATACGTGTAATTGGAGTAGGTACAGACACCATTGCTGCAGCTTTGCGCTGTGTCCCATACAATCTGCCCGTTGTCCACGGCACAGGTGTAAACCGTCCCAGTCGCAACGCAGGCGTTGATCGAGTGTCCGATGAGCCAGCCGGCGACGACGTCCCACGCTGTCCCCGACTTGTTCCCCTGAAGGCCATAGATATCGCCTTCGTCCCATGTATAGACGTACTGTCGCTGCAAGCCGACGCCTGCCCGGAGAATGGCGGAACGTGCGACGTAGCCGGCTAGTTCGTCGGGGTCGGTCAACTGGTTGGTTTTGATGCCGTGCTCGTCGTCCCAGAGCGGCAGCGCGGTGAGGCTCCGTTTGGTCGTCTCGGCGATGACGTCGTTGTACATGGCCAAGAACGACTCAGGGACGGCATTGGGATAAAGGGTGCCGGCGCCTCGCATGTGCGCATTGACGATATCGAAGTTTGCGGCGCCTCCCGCTGCGATGTATCCGTCAAACCAAGTGGCCATTGTTGGGCCGTGCGCCGACGGACTTAGAATCCTCGCGTTCGGATCGATGGATCGAATGATCGCGGCGGCATCTTGGCCCATTCGGACAATTTGTGCGGTGGTGCCAGCCCAATAACAGGTGCAATCGGGCTCATCCCAGAGTTCGTAATATGCAATCTCGCCCTTGTACCGGGTCACCAGGGCTGTGACGAAGTTCGAGAAGTAGGCATCGGCTCCAGTGCCATCGGCATTCAGGTCGGTGGGAGGCGAGCAGCTGTAAGGACCAGCGGCAACCAGGCATGGATTGCCCGCGGGAATCGAGCCAGCCCACTGTGGTGTATCGCCGAAGGTATAGAGAACATCCCAGCTTTCGCTCTGGGCCTCGGCGATCCAGGTATCCATGTTGGTCCAATCATAGGTAGTGTCGGCGGGATTCAGTTGCGCCCACTCGACGTTGCCTCCCCAGAGCCGCATGCCTCCGAGTGTGGCCACGTTGCCGAGGCCGTCGGTTGGCGGCCAGATATTGCTCCCGATGAAATCGGCGCCGAAGAACGATTGCAGAATCGTGCATACAACCGTGACGGTCACATTTGAGGTGATTGTGCCGCTGGCGTTGCTGCCAACATTGCAGGTCTGCCCGGGTGGCTGCGTCTTCACGGAAACTGTGTAGCTGGCACCGTAAGCATACGTATTCGAGAAACTCTGGGTGATGTTTGTCGTGAACGTCAGCGTCTTCGACTGGTCATCTTCCATGACGAGAGTCCCTGCAAGGCTGGCGACGGCCACGCTGAGTGTGTAATTCGCGCCGCTGCAGGTCGCAGTTACGGTGACATTTGCGCTAATCGTCCCGCTGGCGTTGCTGCTCAACGTGCAGGTTTGCCCCGTGGGTTGCGTTTTGATCGTGACCGAATAGGTCGAGCCATTCGTGTACGACGTCGCAAAAGTCTGCGTGTTGTTCGTGGTGAATGTTAACGTGTCCGATTTGTCGTCCTGGACCACCAGAGTCCCACTCAGCCCGGTAACGGCGACGCTGATCTTATCGTTATTTGTACATGTGGCATTGACGGTGATACTCGCAGTGATGATCCCAGTGCCGTTGCTGCTGAGAGTGCAGGTCTGTCCGGAAGGTTGAGAATTGATGAGGACGGCGTAGCTTTCCCCGCTGGTATACAACTTCGAAAATGTTTTTGTGCCGTTCTGAGTGAAAGTCAACGTGTCGCTGGCCCCATCTTGAACAACCAACGTTCCGACGAGGCCGCTGACTGCGACACTGATGGTGTACTCATTCGTGCAGGTCGCGGTCACCGTGAGGTTCGACGTGATAGTCCCGCTGGCATTGCTGCTGAGAGTGCAAGTCTGTCCGACGGGCTGCGACTTTATTGCGACAGAATACGACGCGCCGCTCGCATAGGTCATGCCGAACGTTTGTGTATCGTTCGTAGTGAAGGTCAGCAAATCGGTGGGCGAGTCCTGCACCACCAGTGTTCCTGTAAGACCCGTCACCGCGACGCTGATGGTATAGCCTCCGCCTGAGCAACTCGCGGTGACGGTAATGTTTGAGGTGATCGTGCCTTTGGAATTGCTACTGAGAGTGCAGGTCTGGCCGTTCGGCTGCGTCTTCACCGTAACCGAATATCCCGTACCGCCCGGATAAGTCGTGGCAAAGGTCTGGGTGTTGTTCGATGTAAAAGTCAGCGAATCGCCCTTGTTGTCTTGTACAACGAGTGTGCCGGTGAGTCCGGTGGCCGCGACGCTGATCGTGTAGCTGGATGAGCAGCTGGCCGTTACCGTGATGTTTCCCCGGATCGTGCCGCTGGAGTTCTTGCCGAGGGTGCAGGTCTGCCCGGCAGGCTGTGTTTTGACGGTGACGGAATAGGTCGATCCGCTGGCATACGAGGTGGCGAAGGTCTGGGTTTTGCTGGCGGTAAAGGTCAGCGTATCGCCCTTGTCGTCCTGCACGACAAGTGTCCCGCTGAGGCCGTTGACGGAAACGCTGATGGCGTAATTCGTCGCAGCAGCCTTCGCGCTTCCGGCAACAATGACAAGGGACACCGCGGACACAATAAGGAACCAGTGCGTGCAGGATTTCATATTCCCTCGGTAAAACGGCTGGAATCTGGATATTACTGGGACCTTACTGATGGAAAGGAAGCCTTCGTTCCGCCCAAAGCGACCAGCAGTGTTCTACAGAAGGAACCAGCTGTCAAGGGGTAATCTTGTCGCGCCGGATGACATATCCGGCGGTTTGCACACCGTTAAAAACGAAGCCGGACGCCGGGTTACGCGGCGCAAATATTTGCCGGATTGCGCTTGTACGCATTGGTGAAGCGAACCCGCACCAGCTGGCACGGGCTACCTTGCACGTGTGAATCATCTGCCAAATCGAGCCTTTATCCTTCACCACACACATTCCTCGGATTCGGTTACCGTTGTATCGGACGGATCGGGCTATAATTGCGCCTGCCCATGGCCCTTCCTTCTGGCACAAAACTTGGCCCATATGAAATTCAAGCTCCACTCGGTTCAGGCGGAATGGGCGAAGTTTACCGAGCCCGTGACACACGCCTTGAGCGCACCGTAGCAATCAAAATCCTTCCCGAATCATTCAGTTCCGATCCCAGTCGGCTTGAGCGTTTTCGGCACGAAGCTCGCGTGCTGAGCACCTTGAACCATCCCAATGTGCTCGCGATCTACGATGTCGGAGCGCAGAATGGGCTCCACTATCTCGTATCAGAATTTCTGGACGGGAATTCACTCCGCGAACTACTGGCTGACGGCCCAATCCAGCGCCGCAAGGTTGTCGAATACGCATTGCAGATTTGCAAAGGGCTAGCCGCAGCCCATGATAAAGGCATCATCCACCGCGACCTCAAACCGGACAACATCTTCATCACTCAGGATGGTCGCGTCAAAGTTCTCGACTTCGGCCTCGCCAAACAGGTATCTGCCGCAGGCGAGGGCGTCACCGCGACCGTAGGCGTGCCCACGACGCCCGGCACCGTCATGGGGACGGTTGGCTACATGTCTCCAGAGCAGGTCCGAGGCCAGCCAATCGATCATCGCTCTGACGTTTTCAGCTTCGGCGCCGTCTTGTTCGAAATGATGTCCGGAAAACGGGCATTTCAGGGCGAGTCGTCAGTCGAGACGATGAACGCGATTCTGAAGGAAGATGCCCCCGAGATTTCTATTTCTGGCACTCAGGTATTGCCGGGATTGGATCGAATCATGCGGCGGTGCCTCGAGAAGAAACCGGAGCAGCGCTTCCAGTCGGCGAGTGATCTGGCATTTGCGCTGGAAGCGCTGAGCGTGGGATCGAGCACTTCTGAAGCGGTACTGGGCCTGACACCAACAACTAAGAAGACGCGCCTGTCCCTGGTTGCCGCGGTCCTCGTCGCAGTGGTCGCGGTGGCTGCAGCGATAGGCTGGTTCTTTACCCGCCCACAGTCATATAAGCTGAATTTCCAACAGATTTCGTTTCGCCCCTCCTACATCCGCACGGCCCGATTTGCGCCAGGCCGTACCGTGGTTTATGCGGCTTCAATCAATGGCCAACCAATGACGCTGTTCTCGGCTCGCACAGACACTTTTGAGTCTGAGCCACTAAATCTGAAGGCCGATCTGCTTAGCGTGTCGCGTTCCAGTGAACTGGCCGTTTCCCTCGGCCGTGTTTTCGACACGATGTGGACGCCGACCGGGCGCCTTGCCGAAGCTCCCCTCGGAGGCGGTGGTTCCACGCGTGAACTGCTCGATGACGTGATCGATGCGGACTGGAACAAAGACGGGACCGAACTGGCAGTTGCCCGAAGAGTCGGCGACCACTTCCGGCTTGAATACCCGATTGGCAAAGTTCTGTACCAGACCGCCGGTTACATCAGCGATGTGAGGTTCTCGCGCAACGGTGAACAGATCGCGTTTGTCGATCATGGGATTATCGGAGACGATCGCGGCACAATCAACCTGATTGATCGGCAAGGACAACGACGTGCGCTAACCAAAGAATTCGAGAGCATCCAGGGACTCGCCTGGTCGCCAAAGGACAACGAAATTTGGTTTTCCGCGAGCGAGAGTGCAGAGCTTAATTCGATTCGTGCTGTTGACCTGAAGGGACGGACCTGGCGTGTGGCGGCGGGGCCCGTTCGGATGCACCTCCAGGACATCGACGAAGACGGACAATTGCTTCTTTCGGCAGAGAACATCCACTGGCAGATCGGAATCGGCGATGCCAAGTCCGGCTCGGTCCAGGATTTCTCGCCTTTCGAATACGAAGCCATGGGCGGGTTGTCGAAAGATGGAAACACGGTTTCGTTGAACAGCTTCGATATCGCCGGCGACGCGAGCTACCGGCTTTACTTGCAGCGGAGGGATGGTTCGACTCCGATCCTTGTAGGCCACGGAGTGGCGACCAGTTTTTCGAATGATGGCAAATGGTTGGCATCTGTCGATCCGGCCCACCCAGAAAATCTTTTTCTGATTCCGGCTGGGATCGGGGAAGCTCGCACATTGCACGCGCCTGCCGGACGTTACTATGCCGGCACTTCATTCTTTGCCGACGGAAAGCGTCTGTTAATTACCACCGTGAGCGCGGGTCAAGGTCCACAGAGCGCAGTGCAGGAAGTGGACAGCGGATTGGTCCACGTGATTGGCCCGGACGGCAGATTTGTGAAGCCAAATATCATGAACCTGTTCCCCGGGCCATCTCCGGATGGAAAATATTGCATTGAAACGGACGGCAAAGGGAGCTACTGGTTACAATCCGTCGATACAGGGGACGCGCGCCAGATTTCTGCAATCGCCTCGGACGAACGAATCATCAACTGGCACAATGATTCCAACAACGTATTTCTGGCCCGTAACGATGGCCCGAATGTTCAGGTCACAAACCTGGAGCTTGCATCCGGGCGGCGCACCCTGTGGATGACATTTTCTCCGCCCGACAAGACGGCACTGACACCCAACACCTTTCTGCTCATCACCTCAGACGGAGCCCACTTTTCCTACGAGGCACACAAGATTTTTTCCACGCTGTTCATCGCGAACCGTGTTCAGTAACCGGGATAGACGATTGCGGCGGTTAGATCACCATCCCGTCGGAAGCCGGTATGACGGCCAAGCGCTGAGAGCCCGTCGAGCAAGGGAAGGCGCTCAAAGGACACCGGGATGTACCCGCCGTTTGCGGCGCTTGGCAACGCAGTGAACTTGGTCACACATATAAGTCGGCTCTATCGCTGACTGCCGAACTGGAAGCTGAAGCGGCGTCATTGGGACTGGTGCGTGAACTTCCACATGTTCGAGCGCCAGAGCAGCGCAGACGCCATCACCTTGATCCGCAGCGCGCTCAATCGGATAGGCATGGGCGCCGCCTCCTCCGGTCACGAAGTACGTAATTCCGCCATGCTCGTGCCGCTCATAGTTGTGAACATGACCGTTGAAAACGACGATGCGAAAAGGAGCGTGAGCCTGGCGTGCCTCGAGCATTTCGGCTAATGCCTGTGCTGGTTTGAACGCCCCCCAATCTCGACTCCAAGGCGCTCCACGCTGGGTGCATTTTTACATGCGGAGGAAACCGAGAACTAGAACAGCTCGACCGCCGCGATATGGCCCAAGGCAGAAGCAAGTCGAGCATCCCGTGTAACTAAGGAGCTCCTAGTTTCTCTGCCAGCACAATGCAGGCAGTATCGTAGGCAGAAAAATTATGACGGAGCTGCCAGACACCTGGCAGGAATGCCCAATGCGGATGTGTCGAGCAACCCGGAGATCCATCACCAGTCTACTTCTTCATTTCAGATTTCCAGTTCAGAACCAGAGACATTGGATGTGCCGAGCCGTTGTTGTAGTTGGTATTGACGAGGAAGCGCTGGCCGTCTCGGCTGACATCATAGATGATCACTTCAGTCGTCGCTACCCGCTCGCGTGGATCGGTCTGGAAAAGAACGGTCGGAGTGCCAGACTCGAATTCGGCTTTCGTGTCGACGGAAGCGGCCATCAGCTTTGCGTCGGGTGACAGAAAGTAGATTTCTTTGCCATCTCCGCGCCATCGGGGCTCTTCCCCACCGTTGGTCGAGACCTGCCACTTGCCACGCGCATCGGGAAACGATGTCACGTAAACTTCCCAGCGTCCGCTCTCGTTTGAGGAATAGGCGACCCACTTGCCATCGGGGGAAAACTGCGCACCGTTCAGTGAAGCGTTCGCTTTCAGAAACAAGTGCGACTTACCATCCGCGAAGGAATGGACCCACAGGTCGGGCATGGCGAGGTAGAGCAAATTGTGCCCATCGCGTGACCAGTCGAGCGGAAGCATATCGACTCCGCCCGGCAACTCCAACTCGCGCTCGGATTGCGATCCGTCGGAAGGTTTGACGTAGATATCGAAATTGCGGCCGCGGCTGGAGCCGAAGGCAATGCGGCTACCATCCGGGCTCCAAACGGGCACCGCATCGATGGCGGGATCGAAAGTGAGGCGGCGGAAGGACGACCGGGCAATATCGTAGATGAAGACATCGGTGTTGTCGTTGCTCGTGTCGGTCTTGTCGATGGCGACATATTTTCCGTCACGCGAAATTGCAAGGTTGCTGTAGGCGTCCGGAGGAACTGAATCGGAGATGACTTTGCCGCTGCGGTCGTACCAAGCCATTCGGGAGAGCGAAGCCTCACCCCCCTTTTGCGCGATCACGATATCGCCGCTGGCGGCGAACGCCGCTTGCATGATGCGCGATTGCAGCTTGACGTTATCGAAGACGCGCACCACATCGCCGGTGAGTTGATAGGAGCTGAGATCGAGCTGCTGGGCCTGGATGGCGCCGTCGCGAACGAAGAACAGATAGCCGTTAGCGTAGCCGCCGTTGTAAATCGTTTTCGTGAGAAAGCGCCTTTCGCTCTGGTTGTCGATGGAGCCGACATACAGTTTGTTGAGCTCGGTGTCACCGCGAATGTTCCCGGCGAGGAAAAGATAGTGCTTGCCGTCGGGCAGGAATACCGGCCAACGAAAAGTATTCTCGTCATTGGACGTGTCCGGATACTTAAACTTGACGGGAGTCCCGCCATTGTCGGAGACCGACATGAGGCCGCCATTGAGCGTGCCGATGGGGGTGAACAGGATCAGTCCAGTCTTGCTCCAGGTACCGCCGCGCCCGTTGGGAGCGTCGCACAGCGTCCGGACCGAAGCGCTGTCAAGGTCGAAGCGCTTGAGCTTGCCGTCGGCGAAAAATCCGATGGCACGCCCATCTGGCGACCAGAACGGGAATGTCGCCCCGTCGGTGCCCGCAATGGGCTTGGCGTCCGTGGCGCCGATCTCGTAGAGAAAGAGACCGACTTTGTGAATCTCCTCCCGATACGCAGCCAACACGACCGTGTGCCCGTTGGGAGCGACCGCCATGGATCGCGCGGAAAACGGCAGCGCTGCCGTGAATTGCATCGCACGCGGCGCAGGCTGCGTGAAGCGCGCCCACAGCAGGATCGTGGCAACGAGGGCAATCGCGGCGAGCGCAACGATTGCGACATACGCGATCCAACCCGCCAGTCTCGGCCGCTCTGGCATAGCGCCCGGCTGCGCCGTCGACAGCCATTTCAACTCGAGCTTCACATCGAGTGCCGACTGGAAGCGCTCCTCCGGACTCTTGGCCAGACAGGTGCGCACGAGCCGGTCCAGAGCAGCCGGTGATGTCTTCAGCGCTGCGCTGACAGGCTGCGGTTCATCTTCCAGAATCGCACTCGCCACCTTGATCTGCGACTTACCCTCGAAAGGGCGCTTGCCGGTCGCCATCTCGTAGAGCACCGTGCCGAAGGCAAAGATGTCGCTGCGGGCGTCGGCTTCGTTCCCCTGAATCTGCTCCGGCGACATGTACTGCACCGTGCCTACCAGAGTGCCCTGTCGCGTCAGCGGCAAATATTCTGGGCTGGGCGAAGTCATGGTCATGGCCGCGCTCAGCAGCGGCGCCGACCCGCTTCCCGACGAGGCGCCCATGACCGCCGCTTTGGCTAAACCAAAGTCGAGCAGCTTCGCGCCACCCTTCGTCAGCATAATGTTGCCGGGCTTCAAGTCGCGATGAACAATACCGGCACGGTGAGCACGATCCAGGGCGTCAGCAATGTTGCATCCGATTGCGATGAGTTCTTTCAGTGGCAGCGGCCCGCGCTTGAGCCGCTCCGCCAGCGACTCCCCTTCCAGAAACTCCATCACGATGTAGTCGGTACGGTCCTCGTGCCCGACGTCATATAAGGTGCAAATGTTGGGATGATTGAGCTGGGAGATGGCTTTTGCCTCGCGCTCAAAGCGCTGCTTCAGGTCGGGATTGTCGGACAAATGCGACGGCAGTACCTTGATCGCAACCGTGCGCTCCAGCCGCGTATCAAGCGCCCGATACACCTCTCCCATGCCGCCAGCGCCGAGCGGCGCGATAATTTCGTAGGGACCGAGCCGAGTTCCCGCGGAAATCCCCATTTACCTCCTTGAAGTGCCTGGATTGTACACCCAGCCTTTGCCTCGGAAAGAAGACCTAGGGCGTCGTGGAGATTCCGCTCCCAGCAAAGCGAGAGGGCTATCATTGCGCCGAAGGTCCCTGCGGTAGCGCCGGCCGAAAAGTTTCACACGCAGGGGAGCATCTCAGGCAGTGCTAGACAGCCAGCTATAAATTAAGACGAGGATCCAGTAAGGGGTTTCTCCAAGGTAGCTTCTTCCCATTTAAGTGTGAATTGGATGTGCAGCCTCGCCTTCGAGTAGGCCTTAGTCTTTCTGGTACCATTGTGATCGCCGCAAACCGATTACGCCTTTGATGCCGTGTGCTGGATTCAATTCGTGCTCAAGACAATGAAAAAGAGCGATTTGTAATCGAGTGAGCCGCACGAAGAACAAAGGATTTGCACGCCTGCAACAATCCAGGCATGGCTGCTAGTCGTACCCTGAAAGGAAGAATCTGACGGGCTTGTCTACTCAGTCCAACGTGGACCCGTCTGACACCACGTTGGTGTCAGCGATTTGCTCGGGCGACCAGCAAGCCATGGAGCAGCTTTATTCGCGTTATTCGTCCCTCGTTTACGCGGTGGCATTGCGCGTTCTGGGAGATTCGGGTGCCGCGGAAGATATCCTGCAAGACGTTTTCATGAGGCTGTGGCGGCGCCCGGATGCTTTCGATGCAAGCCGCGGTAGCCTGGGTGCTTGGCTTGCCGTGATTACTCGCAATCGAGCGATTGATTTCCTGCGAAAGCGTCGTCACGAAGCGGATATTGCGGATGCCCCGGAAGGCGATGAGCCCGGCACGCTTCGCGGTGCCGAATGGGCAAATATGGCAGACAGGATTCGTCGGGTGCTGACGGACATGCCTGACACCCAACGATCTGCACTCGAGATGGCGTACTTCGAGGGGCTAACTCATGTCGAGATCGCCGAAAAGACCGGCGAGCCCTTGGGAACGATCAAGACTCGGATTCGAGCAGGTCTGCAGGCATTACGCAAGGCCTTTAACCCATGAGTGTGCACGAACAATTCGCGGATGACCTCGCGCTGTATGCGTTGGGCGCGCTGGCTCGTGAGGAACGTCTGGTTATAGAGAGGCACTTGCAAGAGTGCCCCGACTGTCTGCAGGAAGTCACCCGTCTGCAGGAAGCCGCCTCAATGCTGCCTCTATCGGTCAGCGGATCCAAACCTCCCGCACGTTCCCGCGAGCGTCTGATGGCCGCCATTGCGAACGAACCGCAGCGAACCCGAGTCCGTCCCATTCGGCCAAGATCTTCTTGGCTTATCACGTCAGGATGGACTGCAGCGGCTGCGGCCATCATTATCGTGTTTTTCCTACTGCATCAGAGAGAGGATCTTCGACAACGCATCGTTAGCCTGGAAGCCGATGTCGCGGCCCAACGGGGCCAGTTGCTTGAAGCGAAGGATCTCTTGGAGACATTGACGTCAGCCGATGCCGAACATTTCACTTTGGTAGGGGGTAAGACTCCACTCCCACCGCACGGCAAAGTAATCTACGTGCGCGCCAGAGGTACTCTGGTGTTCTTGGCGAGTAACATTCCAACACCGCCACCTCGCACGACCTACGAGTTATGGTTGATTCCCACAAGCGGCGCGCCCGTCCCTGCCGGCCTTTTCAAGCCCAGACCGGATGGGACGGCGACTATCGTGAGGCCTCCCCTGCCGCCCGGCGTGGAAGCTAAGACATTCGCGATCACCATCGAACCCGAAGCCGGCTCATCAGCTCCCACGTCACGGCCAATTCTGGTCGGTATTCCAGGATAGCAACCAGAAACCTTCTCATAGAAGTTCGAGCACACCAATTAGAGCGCAGGGCGTTGATACCAGATTCACCCTATCGATTCGCTTGGCGTCATTTCGACATAATCCGTTAGCTCCGGGTGATTCTCGGCATTCCTCTGACACCCTTATTGCTTCCACGCGTCGCTCCTCCGCAGTAACTCCGCACTGCTTCGCGGGAAGTCTCTCCGTGATGCTACTGAACGCCTATACGGTTGAACGTCCCGCCTACAACACCGCGCGAAAGAATTAGGAACGAAAGCCAATCCGAGTCGGCCATTCGTTCGTACACATACCAGCAGGGCTCAAAAACAATCCGCTCACACCAAGTCGAAACTGAAATGGAGCACATCGATGAAAGTTCTTTACTTCCGGCCCGCCTTTGTTCTGGCCGTGTTCGCAACCCTCTCGATAATGGCATTCGCACAACAAGCCAAGCCCAACCAAACTCAAGGATACGGAGCTAGCCAGCTTCTTACCTTCACCTACACACAGAATTTTGATTGCGTGGACCAACCCAACACAGATTTGAATTTCAACGGCGTCGGCGCCGATAAAGACCCCGGCGAGATGCAGATTCCGATTTGCCAAGTGGGAACCCAACCCACCATCAATCCGCCTGGACAAGTTGGAAGTCCTGCAGTGACCACCGAACCGCTCTATGTGATCGTTCCGATGTTTTCCAGCGACAACGACCAGAACCCCAATGATGCGATTTCCTGCACTAACGTGGTACCCGGAACGATTTGCGGACCCACACTTGGCAGCACTTTGATTTCGCTCTTTGGCGCGTTGCCGGAGGCGTTCAAAGCTAAGCCCAGCGTATTTACACAATGTCCCGAGGCCGGTACGGCTCCCGGGACTTGCACAATGCACGCTTCCCGCCTCGATCTTGGTCCGGCGTTGGTTGCGCTCGGCTACCTAAAGCCCCCCGTGGCGAACGTATTCGTTCCGTCGCCGAACCACAGCCATATCCTCATCAACCAGGACATCAATCTTCCGGCGATCTGGTGGCAGGTTGTGCCGGTCCTGATCCTGCAAGAGAGCGATTGGCCCAGCAAAGATGGAAGCTCGGGAATCACTTCTTATGCCGCAATGCAATCGGCGATCAAGGCGGGAGCTGCTATCGAAGCGCCATCGAACTTCTTCTTGTTTTTCAGCTCGCACACACAGGAAGGATCAATGAGCGCCCACAATCACATGTAAACGAACTCGCTGTTTGTCGAATATACCGCGGTAGTATCACGACTCACGCAACCACCCACAAAATGGGCTCGGCGCTCGCCGGGCCTTTTTGTTTTGAAGCAGCAAAGGCTCAACCGGAGCCAGAACGTCAGTGCAGCGGCCATCGTTCGTGCGGGCTGTAATCATGTCCAGAATGACGGTCTCCAACAGGCGACTCGCTCATGGACCCGATGATGACTGATATGGAGATGTTTCATCATTACTCGCAGTCCGCGCCTATTCCTCATCCTTCACCCGGACCTCTTTCATTTCCTGAATTTCCCTGATCACGATTGCATGAGTTCCGGTTCGCTCAAACACAATCCCGCTCGCCCGAACGTATTTCCCGACAAACGGCATCAGTACCTGCCTTTGATCCGTATCGGGCATCTTGGCAGAGATGGGGAAATAGAGCCGATCATCTTTGGTCAGAATAACCAGCGGCGAGCCACCCTTTACGCAATCCCGTACGCACTTGGCGCCCATGCTCGTCGCATGGTTATCAAGGTTTTGAATTGGGCAGGCAACATCCCGAACCAGACCTTCTATGGTTTCGTTGGAAACGTTCGCCCGCGCTCCCGCCATATCCGTGGTTTGTGGAGACTGAGACGCCGCCAGGAGAATCCCGCAGCACGCAAGCAAGCCAATACTCAACGGTCGGATCATCGGTTTCTCCTTTAATCATTGGGCATTCATTTTCTGCGATGTTACCAGTTCGAGCGCAGCTTCGTACGAATTTGCTCGGGCAGTAGATCCTGCGTCGCGACGGCGGGCGCTGTCCAGAGCCGCAGAGCGCGACCACATACTGGCTTGGACAGGACCCAATCGGAAAGCGACTCAAGATCGGCGGAGACGCGTACGACAACACCGCGCGGTTGGATGGATCGCGAGCAAACCTGAGTCAGCGGAGAGTATTTGCAGCCTCTTGCGACCGTGGCCGTTGCAGGATCGCAATGGCTTCTGCCTGGATGCAGGTGTTGAAGGTCGCCGACTAAAGACGAAGAATCATGCTATCCGCGCAAACCCGTCCTCGCCCCAGTCTTCGCTGCCCACGCCGTGGTGGACGAAGAACAATCCATCAGGATCGTACCTCTCCTTGATGGCGCGCAGCCTGGGATAATTCGTTCCCCAATACTCCCGCTGCCACGACTTGTTGAAGAAGTTACTCTCTGAAACATATGAGCCGGAGTTGGGTGCGATCTTGCGCAGCTCGGCCGTCGCGACATCAATGTTGCGCGCGTCTTTGTGAGCGGCGGCAAGGTTCATCGCAGGCCGCGCCTCGCCTGGATACGCCGAGCCCTCGCCGTCAGCAATGATGACCAGCGTAAAAGCCTCGGTCACCTTGGGATTCGTAGCCGTGTCCTGTGTTGCGGCAATCGCTTCCGGTGCGGCGCCCCCAATTCCTTTGTTGAAGTGCAGTTGCACCTTCTTATGGCGGCTGGCAGCAAAGAGCGCTTCGACCAGACGATCAAATTGCGCGCCGCGCAAAAGCGACTCCGGCAACCAGAGCGAATCGTATCCGTGCAGGAAGGCTCCGACCTGGTCCTGGTCACCCTGCCACCATCCGTGGTTTGCCGGCGCGCCCGGCCGCTCGTCGCGGTTCATGGCGGGGTTACCTTCAATCTCCCACCATTTCCGAGCGTGACCGGCAACGGCGATGAGACCATTCGCGGTGAGGTCTTTCGACGACTTCACCCAGTCGAAGAACGGCTGCCATATCTGCCCGACTTCATCGCGCGTGAAGCCTTGGCATACCATTGAGATTTCGAGCGTGTTCTCGGGCGTGAAGCGCATTTGCTCGCCCCAGTGCTCGTTAAAGAGCTTGTCACGATAGAACTCCATGGCCTTGGCAATAAGTTGGCGAAAAGCAGCATCCGATTTCGCGCTAATCGTGCCACCGGCGAAGCCGAAGAATTCGGGCAAGTCGTGAGTGCGGAGCGTGACCCGGGTTACCACGCCCCAGCTGCCTCCGCCACCACCTTTGAGCGCCCAGAAAAGATCTGGATTACTGCAGGCACTGGCAACGCGCACCTGACCGTCGGCGGTGACGACTTCCGCTTCGAGCAATCCGGCGGCAGCAGTGCCGAAAGCTTTGGAGAGCGAGCCGAAGCCGCCGCTTTGGACGAGTCCTGCGACGCCGACCGATGTGCATCCCCCACCCTGTACGTAACGCCCTCCTTTTGTGGTGACCGCGTCGTACAGGTCGATCCACATGGCACCAGATTCGGCACTCACAGCAGGCTGCGGCGCGAGTTTCTTCTCGCATCCGCGCGGCACGAATGCGTCGTGCAGTGTGACCTTGTTCATGTGGTGGGTCCAGATGAGCAGTGAGTCGGGACCGTTCGATGTGCCAAGATAACTGTGCCCGGTTCCTTTTACGACGAGCCGCAGGTTGTGCACGCGGGCAAAGTTGACTCCAGCCGCAACGTCACCTGTGTTGCGTGCCGCAATCGCGTAAGCGCTGGGCGCGGGCGACCATGCATCCAACCAGCCTGAAACTTCGGTTCCGGCAGGCTGATCGCTGATGTAGAACGGATTGCGAATGTTTTTCTTCACATCCCCGCAGGCAGATGAATTTTGATCTGCTGCGCAAGCCGCAAAGAGCCCTTGCGGTTTCAGCAGATTGCCACCCACTGCCTGGTTTAGCTTTTCCCATTCAGTTGCCGAGGGCCAAGCCGCATCCGAAGGTCGCACGCGCTGTCGCAGCTTGCGCTTGGCGTCGAGGGCAACGACGGGGTAGGGTAGAAGCGCCGCTGGAACCAGCGCACCGGCGAGCTTGAGAAATCGTCTCCTGCGCATCTGACCTCATTTCAATGCAGACGAACAGAGTAGCAAATAGATATCGCGAAAGGATAAAACACCCTGCGTTTTTGAGCGTAGCCCCATGGAGGCGCGCGTCTACGCGCGTATTCAAACACTGCGGTATTAATCAGAAAGTAATAAATATGGGTTTACCTTCGAAAGTCAGTTCCTTCCTGGTCCCAGCCAGTTGCACCGTCATTGGGCGCGCCGCGGGCGCCAGCATGCGCGAACCAGGCGCGAGTTTCAGCGCAAGTGTTTTGTGCGGATCGTTCCAAGTCATCTCGATTCCCGTCCAATCGCCCCTGCGATAGTTGAACGAGATGCCATCGTCTTCATAAAGCAGGAAAGAGGCATCTGCACCGGGATAGATAGTGACGGAGACCGCCTCTTCGATCTTTTCATCGGCATATTGCTTCACGGGGCCGAGGGGCAGAATCGACCCGGCACGCACGTAAAGCGGCAAAGTTTCAAGGTCGACCGGACGATCGATTTCGCGCCCTCCTTCGAGGCGCTCTCCCGTCCAGAAGTCGTACCAGTGCGCCGGCGGAAGATAAACGCGACGAGTCGTTGCTGCTTTCTCGACAACCGGAGCCACGAGCACACTCCTGCCCCACAAATATTGATCCGCGCAGATCACCGATTTTTCATCGTCTGGAAAGTGCAACCACAGTGGACGCATGATTGGCATACCCGTCTTCGTGCTTTCACGCACCGTGCTGTAGAGATAAGGCAACATGCGATAGCGCAGTTCGAGGTACTTGCGGCAAATGGGCTCGACGCGCGTGTCATGAAGCTCGCTGGAGTCGGGGGTCGCGGCGCCATTGTAGTTGTTGATTTCCACCGGGCCGGGATCTCCGGTGTTCCAACCCCACGGCAGCCGGAGCTTCCACGTGCGGCCGTGACAGCGAAACAGCGGACAGAATGCTCCGAACTGGAACCATCGAATGTAGAGCTCGGCGGTAAATTCAGGAGTGGGGACGAATCCACCGATATCGGTTCCCCAATAAGGAATGCCCGAGAGACCTGTATTGAGACCGACGGAGATGTGTGTCTTCAGGGTCTCCCATGTGGAATAAACATCGCCCGACCACAGAAACGAGGCGTAACGCTGCATACCCGCATAGCCGTTGCGATGGAGCGCGTATGGACGCTCGTTAGGACGATCCATCTGCGGCCCCTCCCAGTACATGCGGTTCCTGATAAGACGAGAGGGAATGTCTAGAGGATCTCCTTCATCAGGCCACCAGCCGTCGATGCCAAGCGCAAAATCCTTGCGATGCGCGTCCCAGTAACAACTGGCTTCGCTTTCGTCGAAGCGCGGGAGATCACATGGGTCGTGCACGGTGCCGCGAAGACTGTCAGAAAGGATCACGGCGTGCATGACGGTTCGGAAGTGCTGGTGGTGCAATTCGTCCAGTACTTCTTTGGGATCGGGAAAAACACGGCGATTCCAATCGAATGAGCCGTTAGCAGTGTTCCAACCCGAGGGACAGAATCCGGTGCCGAGATAGATCATGGCATCGCAAGGCAATTTCTTTTCGCGAAACGTTTTCGCTTCGTCGATGATTTCTTCGCGGCTGGCGAGTGTACGGTGCGATTGCTGGTAGCCGAAGCTCCAGAGCGCAGGCAGTTCGGGAAAGCCGGTCAGTCTCGCGTATTCGGCCATGATAGTTGCCGGATCGGACGAAAGGACGACAAACAGGTCGAGAGGGAGAGCGGAGTCTGGTGTGGCCGGCAGGAATTTGCTCTGCGGTCCGGTGAAGTCAAATGTGCCAAAGGGCTGATGAAAGAAAATGCCCCATCCAGAAGTGCTGACGATCCACGGAATCGGAACGCGGCCGCCGTGGGTGGCGAGCTTGTAGGCACCCTGACCGCTGCGCATAGTGTCAGTTGAGCCGCGGCGGTCGAACTGTGGGCCGCCCTCTCCCAATCCCAACAGCGGAGCTAAACCCGTCAGGAATGAGAGCGTGCCAGAGCTTTCGTCCCATTCAAACTTCTGCGTCTGCGCTCCATGCTGACTGGCGACGCTGATGGTCACAGGATGCGAGGAGATGCTGAGGCGAAAATTTCCGATCTCAGTTTCGACTTGGCCTTGTTGCGGCCGCATCGTGATGGAAGTACCCCCGTGTTGCTCGAGCAAGGATCCATTCGACGGAACTGTTCTCACCGCGCCTCGGCGCGTCGGCAGAAGAGTGAGGCGCAGGGTGTGATCGCTGACGGTAGTAAGGCGAAGTTCTACTTGATCATTTCCAGCTACTCCGGCATCGGCATGAGCTGGCCTTGCGGGAACAAGAGCTGCGGTGGAGATTCCGGCCAATCCGGTGAGAAAGTCTCGACGATTCCACTTCATGGATTTGAAGTTCCCACATCCGTGCTCAGGGATTGTAGCTGACAGGCAAATACGAGTAAACGCTTACTGTAGTTCGGGTATAATGCGGCCACTCGACTTTCCACGAAAGCAAGGAGAAGCGGAGGAACTCTCGGTTTGCGATGGCAACTCGCCATCCTGATCAGTCTCGCGATTGCCATCAGCTACCTTGACCGGCAAAGCCTTCCGGTCGCAGTTCAGTCGATCAGCCGCGACATTCCGCTGAGCAATAGCCAATTCTCCGCCCTGCAATCGGCATTCTTGCTGTCTTACGCATTGATGTATGCCGGAGGAGGAAAGTTGGTCGATGTGCTGGGAACGCGTCGAGGCTTCACCGTAATCATGATGTTCTGGTCTTTCGCATGTGCCAGTCATGCGTTGGCGACGAGCTTCGCATTATTAGTCACAAGTCGCTTCCTGCTGGGAATGGGCGAAGGAGGCGGGTTTCCAGCTGCGTCCCGCGCAGTTTCCGAATTCTTTTCGTCCGACGAGCGAGCTACGGCGATGGGGATCATTAACGCGGGAACATCCGTCGGGGCGGTCGTTGCTCCTCCACTGATAGCACTGATCCTGCTACACGCAAGCTGGCGATGGATTTTCGTGATCACAGGCGGGTTGGGAGTGCTGTGGACGGTTGCGTGGAAACTGTTTCGATTCGATCGAGGGGGAGTTTCGGGGAGTGACGGCATCTCCAACCATCGGCAAAGCGCAGCGCGGCCTGCAGTCGCTTGGATTCGCCTGTTTCAGATTCGCGAAGTCTGGGGACTGATTGTTGCGAAGTTCCTGAGCGATGCGGCGTGGTTCTTCTATCTCTTCTGGCTTCCGAAGTATCTTTACGACGCTCGCGGTTTCGACATCAAGGCGGTGGGGACTTTTGCGTGGATGCCTAGCGCCGCGGCGGGTATCGGTTGCCTCCTTGGAGGAGGCTTCTCGAGCTACCTGGTAAGACGCCAATTCTCGCTCGGGGCGGCGCGAAAAACGGCGCTTGGTCTGAGCGCCGTTGTCATGCCGTTGGCCATACTTGTGCCGCACGTGCCAGTGATGTGGGCGATCGCATTGTTTTGTCTGGCGTATTTCGGGCAGCAATCGTGGTCGACGCTAGTGATGGTGCTGCCAACCGATTTGTTTCCTGAAAGCATCGTCGGATCGGTAGCAGGACTGGTTGGATTCGGCGGCGCGCTGGGCGGTATTGCATTCGGAGAACTTGCAGGATGGATGCTGGACCGCGGATTTGGTTACAACAACGTTTTCGCTCTTGCAGGGATGCTGCACGTTGTGGCTTTCCTGGTGATTCTCGCCAGCGTACCTGCAGTCGAGCAGCTGAGTTTGAATCAGCGATTGGGTTACGAGGTCGCACAGTGAAAATTACGCAGGTCCGCACGCGAGTTGTGCGCTGGCGCGGGAAAACGGTTCCGTTGCCGCCACATTTCTGCACGAATCCAATGGATTTATTACAGCTGCCTGAGGCCTCGATGCAGACATTCACGTTCCACGGGTGGCTGCTGGTCGAAATCTTCACGGACGAGGGACACGTAGGATTGGGCAATGCAGCACTGGCTCCACAGGCAACGAAACAGGTCATCGATCTTTATCTGAAGCCGTTGCTCATTGGACAGGACCCATGGGACATCGAGCGACTGTGGCAGCACATGTACCGCAAGACGATGGCCTTCGGACGCAAGGGCATTGGAATGGTAGCGATCAGCGCCGTCGACATCGCGCTTTGGGATCTGCTGGGCAAATCGGCGAATCAGCCGGTCTATCGGCTTCTGGGAGGACGGACAAAAACCCGGATTCCCGTCTATGCTTCGCGTCTCTATAGCGTGGAACTGAACGAGCTGGCGACGGAGGCGAAGCGC
The DNA here is from genome assembly GCA_035507635.1 of Candidatus Acidiferrales bacterium. Classification (GTDB taxonomy): domain Bacteria; phylum Acidobacteriota; class Terriglobia; order Terriglobales; family Acidobacteriaceae; genus Sulfotelmatobacter. The sequence continues at coordinate 49,849 of DATJOA010000176.1, read as the reverse complement.
TACAAGGATGAAGGCTACCAGGCGATGAAGCTGCGCTTCGGTTGGGGGCCAACGGATGGAGCGCGCGGAATGCAAAAGAATGTTGCGCTTGTTCGAACGGTTCGCGAATCTGTCGGCGACGAAATTGACGTAATGGCCGACGCTTATATGGGATGGACACTGGATTATGCCAAGCGCATGCTGCCGCTGCTCGAACCGTTTCATCTGCGCTGGGTCGAAGAACCGGTCATTCCCGATGATATTCAGGGTTATACCGAGCTGAAGAAGAGCATGCGCATTCCGATCGCGGGTGGAGAGCACGAGTTCACCTTATATGGTTTCCGAGAATTGCTGGAAGCGCGGGCGGTCGATTACATCCAGTTTGATACCAACCGCGTGGGCGGATTGACGCAAGCGCGAAAGATTGCGGCACTGGCGGAGTCGTACTCGGTTCCGGTCATTCCTCATGCCGGGCAGATGCACAACTACCATGTCGTCATGGCAAGCTTCAATTCGCCGATGGCAGAATATTTTCCAGTGGTCGATGTGGAGGTTGGAAACGAGTTGTTCTGGTACATCTTCGATGGCGAGCCACGTGCGAAGAACGGCAGTATCGACCTCGACGAGAATACGCCGGGCCTTGGTCTGAAGATCAACGAAGTGGGATTGAAGGAATTCGACATTACCGAGTGAATACTTGAGTGACAGACGAAATTGATGACACGACTCATCCAGATCAAGAAAGGTAATGCGAGGCGGGTAGGCTTGGTCGAAGAACCGAATATCCGGCTGCTCGATAACTGCACCTCAATTTACGAATTAGCTCAGATCGCTATCGGTGCCGCTATGAAGCTGAGTGATGTTGCGCGACAGAGGGCGCGACGCGAGACGATGGCATACGACCCAATCTACGGAGGCCAGTCAGAGTGGAAGCTGTTGCCAGCGATCGACCACCCGGAGGAACCGGCGCGTTGCCTGATATCCGGAACCGGGCTCACTCACCTGGGAAGCGCTCGGAATCGGCAATCGATGCACGCGGCAAAAGAAGAAGATCTGACGGACAGCATGAAGATGTTCCGGTGGGGAGTTGAGGGCGGACGCCCCGCGGCGGGTTCCGTGGGAACTCCGCCCGAATGGTTCTACAAAGGAACGGGACGCTTGTTGCGAGCACATGGCGAGCCGTTGGAAATCCCTTCCTATGCGGAAGACGGAGGCGAAGAGGCGGAGATCGCAGGCGTCTATATGATCGGGCCGAAAGGACAACCGTACCGGCTGGGACTGGCCACAGGAAACGAATTCTCGGACCATCAGTTCGAAAAGAAGAATTATCTCAATCTTGCAGGATCGAAGCTGCGCACCTGCGCGCTTGGACCTGAGTTATCTGTGGACCCAGAGTTTGAGACCGTGCCAGTTACGGTGACGATCGAGCGCAATGGAGCGCAACTCTGGAGCAAAACCTTCCGCAGTGGAGATTCGGAAATGTGCCACTCCCTGGCGAATATCGAACATCATCATTTCAAATACTCCGCACACCGGAGACAAGGCGACATTCATGTGCACTTCTTCGGAACGGATTGCCTGAGCTTCAGTGAGAATATTCGGCTCCAGGAGGGCGACATTATGCAGGTGGCAGTAGACGGTTATGGCAGGCCGCTACGCAATCCTGTGCGCACCGAGAAGTCACAACCAAAACCTATTCACGTCATTCCTCTAGGATAGAAATCATGTTAAAACCGAAAGTGGCGATTCTCGGATTGGGCATCATGGGCTCCGGTATGGCCCGGCGGCTTGTCGGCGCCGGGTTTCCAGTTACCGTGTATAACCGCAACAGAGTGAAATGCGAGCCGTTTGTGAGAGAAGGTGCGATAGCAGCGGTGACGCCTCGCGAAGCCGCATCCCACTCGCAGATCATCCTCAGCATGGTTGCGGATGATGAAGCCTCGCGCCACGTCTGGCTCGGAGAAGACGGTGCTCTCGCCGGAGCAGCGCGGGATTCATTGCTGATCGAATGCAGCACGCTGACGGCAGGCTGGATTCAAGAACTGGCCTCCCTGGCTACGAAACACGGTTGCCGGGTCCTGGATGCGCCGGTGACGGGCACAAAGCCGCATGCAGAGTCGGGAGAACTGGTGTTTCTTGTTGGTGGTTCCCTTGAGGCCGTCGCGGCCGCGCAGCCGGTATTCGCTGTGCTCGGTCGCGAGACGATTCATCTTGGGCCGACCGGGAGCGGCGCACTAATGAAGCTCACCAACAACTTTCTATGCGGCGTGCAGGCTGCCTCACTGGCGGAAGCTCTGCGGTTTATCGAGGCAAGCGGACTCGATCGCGCAAAAGCGCTGTCGATTTTGACCGCCGGAGCTCCGGGCAGCGGAATCGTGAAACGAGTCGCGGACCGTGTGCAAGCCAACGAGTTCACTCCGAATTTCGCGCTGCGATGGATGGCGAAGGACTTGTCTTACGCGCTGCAGGAAGCGTCTACGAGAAAGGTACCGCTGCAGACGGTCTCGGCAGCCGTCGGAGTTTTCCAGCGGGCGATCGACGAAGGTCACGGCGATGAGGATTTTTCGGCTGTGAGCAAGGTCTCTACGAGCTGAAGAGATGCCACAGTAGGAAACGAGGATGAAACGGTGAAGCACACTCGAATTGTGTGGAGAATTCTTCTCTCCATTTTCGGCCTATTCATCGCTGGTGTACTCACAACCATATGGGCACAGAAGCCCCCCGAGAAAAAAGCCCCACTGCCGGGTCCGATGCTCGATCAGGGCACGGCGGACTACGACACACCAGACTTTACTCTGAGCCTGGTGAAGTCTTCGCAGACTGTTGCCGCACTCAAACCGAAGGGCGCAAATGGCTTCGACTTCACACCTGGAGATTTGCTGCCGGTCCGCTCACAGAACGGTTATTTCCATCTCGGCGACATTACCCTTCGCCTGCGCACAGAGACTTCCGGGCCGTGGGCAAATTATTCGACTGCTGCGGCCCGCGCGCCAGTTCGTCCACTCGCTCGGACAGGAAACATCCTCGCTAGTTCAGATCTAGCTCCCACACTCCCTGAGAATATTCCCCTGCAGATCACGCGAACGTGGACCGTCGAAGGCGGGAAACTCGTGCTGCGTTTTGAGTTGAAGAACAAGTCTGGAAAGAGCGTTCAGATTGGAGCGTTGGGCATTCCGATGATCTTCAACAATGTGCTCAACGGCAGGTCTCTGGAACAGGCTCATGCGATTTGTTCCTTTTATGATCCGTACATTGGAAAAGACGCCGGCTATTTGCAGGTAACACGATTGAACGGCCATGGACCAGTGTTGCTGGTGCTTCCTGAGGGAAAGACGCCTTTCGAAGCATACAACCCGATTTTGGATCATGCGGGGACGTGGGGCGCGAAGCCAGTTTTCACCGACCCAACACCGCGAGGAATCACGTTCGAGGGTTTCTACGAGTGGATGGTTCACAGCCAGGCCTACGCCGAGAACGAATGGAACAGCGCACAGCAGTGGAATCCACCGACCGGCTTGACACTCGAGCCCAAAGAGTCGAAGAGCTACGGGTTGAAGTTTGTATTGTCGGATACGATCCGCCATATCGAGAAGACTCTCGCGGAAAATCAGCGGCCAGTCGCCGTAGGAATCCCGGGGTATGTGCTGCCACTGCATTTAGAAGGCCGGCTGTTTCTCAAGTACAACCAACCGGTTAGATCATTGAAGGTAGAACCGACTTCCGCGATCGAAATTCGCGAGAACGCTCCTACCCGCCACGGGCAGAAAGCTTACACACTCCTAGGAAAGAAGTGGGGACGCTCGCGGGTAACCGTCACCTACGCCGATGGAACCGAGCAGACGATTCAATACTTTGTGATCAAGCCCGAGGTGCAGACTGTTGCGGACATGGGCCGGTTCTTGACGACCCGGCAATGGTTTAATGAGGCGGCAGACCCCTTTCATCGCGCTCCATCCCCGATCAGCTACGATCGCGAGGCCAATCAGTATGTTTTGCAAGACAGCCGGGTTTGGATTGCGGGTCTCAGTGACGAGGGCGGAGCCGGTTCATGGCTAGCAGCCGTAATGAAAGAGTTCGTCGAACCCGAGCCCAACGAACTGGCCAAGATTCAGCTATTCATCGACGGCGTCTTATGGGGACAGCTTCAGTCGAAGGATGGACCGCACGCGTTCGGTGTCCGCAAGAGCCTCTTCTTCTATCAGCCGGAGCAGATGCCGCCAAACTTCTACAACAGCAGCTTTGACTGGACAACCTGGACGAGTTGGAACAGACAGGCATCGGAACAGGTCAATCGCTCCTATGACTATCCGCATGTGGCTGCGGCGTACTGGGTTCTCTATCGACTGGCTCGCAATCATACAGGCTTGGTCACCAATCATGGTTGGGATTGGTACCTGAATCAGGCTTATGAGACTTCGATGGCGATGCCAAAGTACGCCAAGGATTTGTCTGCATTCGGTCAGATGGAAGGGTCCATCTTTGTGGCAGTTCTCAAGGACCTCGAACGAGAAGGATGGACCCAGCAAGCGAGCGCCCTGGAAGGCACGATGCGGATGAGGGCTAACCGATGGAAGAGCCAGGCTTATCCATTTGGGAGCGAAATGCCGTGGGATTCCACCGGGCAGGAAGAGGTATATGCATGGACGAAATATTTCGGCTATGACGATAAGGCGGAAGTGACATTGAACGCCATCCTCGGCTACGATCCGACCATTCCACATTGGGGATATAACGGCAGCGCACGGCGGTACTGGGATTTCATTTTCGCGGCCAAGGACCGTCGCTTGGAACGGCAACTGCATCACTATGGCTCTGGGTTGAATGCGATTCCACTGTTGTCAGAATTCCGTGAACACCCTGATGACTTCTATCTATTGAGAGTCGGGTATGGGGGGACGATGGGGGCCCTAACCGATATCGACGAAGATGGATTTGCATCGGTGGCATTCCACGCGTTTCCCGATATGCTCAAGCACGACCCGTACTCCGGAGACTACGGCCCGAACTTTTTCGGACACGCGTGGAATACGGCCACGTACCTGGTCGAACATCCTGAGTTTGGCTGGTTGGCGTTTGGGGGGAATGTGAGGGTCAGCGACAAGCGGATCAGCCTGATTCCCCTGGACTCGTACCGGCAGCGAGTGTTCCTGGCCCCGCTGGATCTTTGGCTGACTCTCGATGCCGGCAAATTCGAGGCGGTCGAGTTGGATAGCCAGACAGGGAAAGTGCGCGTTGGGCTGAGCCAAGCTACAAAGTTCACGCCGGCGGCGAAATTGCGGGTGGAACAGCCAGACAAAACCGCAGGTGCCAGTAGCTATCGTCCAGGCTCATCTTTGAAATCAGAGCGGGGAGCTTACGTCGTACCGTTAGGCTCGGGCACGACATGGGTCGAGCTGACGAGCGCGCATTAGCCTAGCCCCCCGCAGAGCCACAGGGGATTCGGGCTGGAATCAACGCGGAAAACGTTTTCTTCAACTCGCGCGAAATGTGATAAACTGTTGCGTTTCTAGAGACTTTTTCGACAGCTCATGGACATTCGCGAGATCGCTCGGAGGGCGAAAGTTTCCACAGCCACCGTCTCACGGGCGATTAACCGCGTTCCTACGGTCGATCCCCAGCTTGCCAAGCGAGTCTGGAAGGTAGTCGATGAGCTCGGCTATTACCCCAATACACAAGCGCGCGCGCTGGTTCTTGGGAGAAGCCGCATCTTTGGGTTGATTGTTTCGGAAATTACGAACCCCTTCTTTCCTGAGATCGTCCAGACCTTTGAGAATCTTGCAGTCGAGAACAATTACGAAATTCTACTGACATCCACCGTGCACGATCCCAAACGCATGGAATCCTCCGTCAGGCGGATGATTGAACGCAGGGTGGATGGCGTGGCGATCCTCACGTTTGGCATGGAGGAATCGCTGATCGAGCATCTCCGGGACCGCAAGGTGCCTCTCGTTTTCGTGGATGTCGGCCCCGATGTTCCCGGCGTGGCCAATATTCGGATCAACTATGTGAACGGAATCCGTCAGGCGGTGCAGCATCTGGCGGCACTACGGCACACCCGCATTGCCTTTATCTCTGGACCCCAGAATCTGAAGTCCGCGACCGCACGGCGGGACGCATTCCAGATCTCCATGGGAGAGATTGGCCTGCCTTCCGACTTAATTGTCGTAGGGAATCACAGAATGGAAGGCGGAATGAAGGCCTTCCACGAACTCCACGCCCTCAGTAACCCTCCGACGGCAGTCCTTTGTTCGAATGATATGAGCGCGATTGGCGTTATGCGGGAAGCCTATGAACAAGACGTCAAAATTCCGGACGACTTGTCCGTGGTCGGGTTTGACGACATCCACCTCACGGAGTTCACCATCCCGCCGCTGACGACAGTCCAAATGTCACAGCACGAACTGGCAAAGATCGCATTTCAGGCCCTGCTGAATGAAGTCGACGCGGCGCGGTCGGAGGAAAGACACAAATACGAACTGACTACCACCCTCGTCCTGCGGCGCTCGACAGCCCTCGCTCCAGGCGGTACTATTCTTGCCGGAATGCCGAAAACCGGGAGGGGATCTTCCCGCAAACCTCCGGCATCGCTGGCCCGCTGAACGCCTTTAGTGACTGAGGGCATTCCCCCATTGGGCCGCCTCTTCTGGAACTCCGGCGCTCGGGGGAGGATCTCCGGAAAGGGTTGCATTTCACCCCCCCATGGGAATAATGTAGGTATCATTTTCTAAGTAAACGATTACTCTACTTTGGGTGTGGGATTGGGCGCGTCATCCTGGAAGTAATCGCCCGCATGGCCTATTGCACCGCCGCTCTCAACCCCACTTCGCAGTTGGCGAAACAAGCTCTGCACGATAAGCATTACCTGAGAAAGCATGGCCGGGACGCGTATTACGGGCAGGCGAATCGAGTCTGAGTTTTGTTGTTTGGCATGGGAGACCCTCTATGGCCGCAAAGAAAATGACGATGGGACTCATCGTGGGAAATCGAGGGTTTTTCCCCGACCATCTGGCAAGAAGCGGGCGGGAAGAGATGCTCGCCGTATTGCAGGCGTCCGATATCGATGTCGTGGCTCTGGGTCCGAATGAGAGCAAATACGGCGCGGTGGAGACTCGCGAGGAATCACGGCGCTGCGCGGATCTGTTTAAGCGGCATCGAGATCGAATCGACGGCGTCATCGTCACCCTGCCCAACTTTGGGGAAGAACGCGCGATTGCAGACACCCTCCGGCTATCAGAACTTAGTGTCCCGGTGCTGATTCAGGCGACGCCCGATGACCCCAGAAAGATGACGATCGCATCTCGACGGGACAGCTTTTGTGGCAAGATGTCAGCCTGCAACAATCTTCGTCAATATGGCATTCCTTATTCCATTACGACTCTTCATACCGAAACGCCGGACTCTCCGGAGTTCGCTGCCGACTTGGAGTGGTTCGCGGCCGTGTGCCGCGTAGTCAAAGGGTTTCGTAATCTCAGGGTTGGAGCGATCGGAGCGCGGCCCGCAGCCTTCAACACGGTTCGCTATAGCGAGAAGATCCTGGAATCCCACGGCATTTCAGTCGAAACTCTCGATCTTTCCGAGGTGCTCGGTAGGATCGATCGCATGAAGGACAACGACAATGGTGCACAGGCGAAGTTAGGAGCCATTCAGAAGTATGTCGATTCCAGCGCAGTTCCCGCGCCAGCCCTGCTGAAGATGGCGAAACTGGGGGCCGTTGTCGATGAATGGATGGCAGCTACCGAAGTGGCTATTAGCGCCGTCCAATGTTGGACCTCGATCGAAGAGAATCTCGGCGTAGTTCCCTGCACCATCATGAGCATGATGAGCAATGAACTGCTGTCCAGCGCTTGCGAAGTGGACATTTGCGGTGTTTTGGGAATGCACGCTCTTCGACTTGCATCGGGCACTCCCTCGGCCCTTCTGGACTGGAACAACAACTACGGATCGGACCCGAATAAGGCGGTATGTTTCCATTGCTCCAACCTTCCGAAACATTTTTTCCGCTCCGTAAAGATGGACTTCCAGGAAATCATTGCCGGCACCGTTGGAAAAGAAAACACGTTCGGAACCTGCGTAGGACTTATCAAGCCAGAGAGGATGAGTTTCGCCCGCTTTTCAACCGACGACACTTCCGGAAAATTGCGAGGCTATGTGGGAGAAGGACGGTTCACTGAAGACTCGCTGAATACGTTCGGTGGCGCGGGTGTCGTGGAGATTGCCAACCTGCAGCGGCTTTTGCATTTCATCTGCGAACGCGGCTTTGAACACCATGTCGCGGCCAATCTTTCGACGGTTGCCTCGGCTGTCTATGAGGCTACCACGCGTTATCTTAACTGGGACATGTACTGGCACAACTGAGAACGGAGCCTGCTGATGGCGATCGTTGCTGGAGTTGATTTCGGAACTCTGAGCGTCCGTGTTTCTCTCGTCGACAGTGAAGAAGGCATTCTGGACTCGGCAACCGCCGATTATGCCCTCCATCGGAAGCGGGAAGACCCCGAATATGCCACCCAATCCCATGACGATCACATGCAGGCACTCGCGCTGGCAACTCGCGAGGTCCTGAAGAAGACGGGCGTTCGGGGCGACCAAGTTGAGGCCATTGCGCTCGATACAACCGGGTCCTCTGTAATTCCTGTGGGCAAGGACATGAGGCCGTTGGGCGAGTATTACTTATGGTGCGACCATCGCGCCAAGGGAGAAGCGGCGGAAATCACCGAGACCGCCCACCGTGAGAAGTTGGACGCGATTGAATGGTGCGGTGGGGTCTACTCGTCGGAATGGGGCTTTTCCAAGCTCTTACATTGGCTCCGCCACAATCCTGAGAAGCGATCTCAACTTGTTTCCGCATTCGAACACTGTGACATGGTGGCCGCTACCTTAAGCGGGATTACAGAAGCAAAGCGGGTCAAGCGCAGCGTTTGTGCGATGGGGCACAAGTGGTTGTGGAATGCGAAACTCGGCGGTCTTCCTCCTGAAAGCTTTCTGGTCAAGGTCGACCCTTTATTGAAAACCGTTCGCGAAAAGCTTGACGGTGAATACGCCACCTCCGATCAGATCGCAGGCACTCTCTCTCCGTTTTGGGCGGAAAGATTAGGACTGAAGGCGGGAATTCCCATTCCGGTAGGCGCATTCGATGCGCACTGGGATGCGATTGGTGCCGGCTGCCGCACCGACGACATTGTCAACGTTATCGGCACGTCCACCTGCATCATTGGAATCACTCCGTCGGTAAACCTGGTACCGGGAGTTTGTGGCGTGGTCGAAGGCAGCGTGCATCCCCTTCGGACCGGAATCGAAGCTGGCCTTTCCGCAGTCGGAGATATTTTCAATGCAATCGCGGTACGTGCCGGCACAGATGTTAAGACACTGAGTAACGGTCTGGAGAAGTACAAAGCGGGTCAAACTGGATTGCTCCGGATGACGTGGGATAACGGCGATCGCACTGTTCTGGTGAACCCGAATCTGCGTGGGATAACACTCGGCTGGAATCTGCAGAGTACAGCGCAGGACGAGTTGTTTGCTGCGATCGAAGGAACGGCATTTCATACACGAGTGATTCTCGATCGAATGGCGGCTCATGGAGTCGAGATCCAACGCGTTATCAATGCTGGGGGCATTCCACAAAAAAATAATGTCTTGAATCAGATCTACGCTAATGTCCTGGGACGGCCAGTGCTGGTGCCGAGCAAAAGCGTGGTTAGTCTCGGGTCGGCGATTTTCGCTTTTATGGCTGCCCGGACCTTCAAAACCATCGAGGAAGCTCAGGACAAGATCTGCCCTCCCAATAAAGTATTTCTCCCAGAGGATGTGGAACGGGGCGTTTACGAGAAACTTTATCCTCTCTACAGCAGGCTATATTTTGCTCTGGGCAAACGAGACGGCTCGGATCTGGGAAACATTCTGCCGACCCTAATTCATGTCGCAGAGTCGGTCAACCGGAGTTAGCACACTAGGTGGAGGCAGAAAAGGGTTATGAGGTAAAGAGAGTATTTCGGGCGCTCGCCGCGGGCAAACCTATGGCGGAGTTTTGGTTTTATTCGAGCACCGGACAAGAATGGCAGAATCGCTGATGTGGTGATTCCCGGGAAATCTTCTGGCGACAGTTCAATTCACCCTGGAAAAAGGGAGCCTGCGTATCGATTGTTCGGCGAGCTTTGAAACGCGCTTCACCTTTGCGGCGCGAAGGTCTGTCCGTGATTCGACTTGCCTGGTCAGTTCTTTCCAAGGCTAAGTGAGCAGCAGATTCCAGACTTGCATGAACGTGGCTTGCCGATTCGCCCATGCATAATAAGGAATAAACGTGAGCGGAACTTTTCTGGTACTCGTATTGCGGCTGTAGTGCGAATAGAGCGACTTCTCTGCTGCTCCGCGTTCGTAAACGGCGCCCGTATGATGGAGGACGACCATTCCGCCCAGCAAGTCGCTCCTGAATTCAGGCTCGAACGCATCAGATGGACGGCGCTCTGGATTAACCGCGACATCAGCGAGGGAAATCCCACCCGGCTGATCAATCTCTTCCAAACAATAAATGAGCGGCCCCCGTTGTAGAGCCACTCTCCCTGTATCGTCGGCGACCCGCGGATTCGCCTCGATTACTTGCGGTACAACATTGATTTTGAGCTGCACGACGTCGCCGGCAGACCAGCGACGACGGATGGCAACGTATTGTCCCGGAACCACGCCAGACAAGGGTTTCCCGTTGACAGACACTTCAGCGTGGTCGGTCCATCCTGGGATCCGGGTGAAGAGGGTAAAGTCGGTCGGCTGCGCCGGCGTCACCGATATCTCAACTTGCCCATCCCACGGGTATTTCGTTACTTGCGACACCTTCAGGCCAATGCCATTTTCCAGATGCCAGTTCAACTCGGAGTTGTCGTAGAAATGTACATAAACTCCGTCGGCACTCGTGGAGTAGAGGTATCCGGGCAACGATCCGAACGTGCGCTCGAGGTTTGGCGGACAACAAGTGACGTCGTACCAGGGGTTTCTGATCTTGTCCCCGGTGGAGGGATCGAACGCGAGCGGATTCCGATAGCAGTAAAGAGTGCCGTCGAGGGACATGCCGGAATTGATTCCGTTGTATAGGGCGCGCTCCATGACGTCTGTGAACTTGGCATCGCCGGTGACCGCCAGCATGCGCCAGTTCCACATCATGTTTCCGATAGCAGCGCAGCTTTCGCCATAAGCACGGAAATTCGGCAGTTCGTAGGCATCCCCGAAGGCTTCTCCATCGGAGCGGGAGCCAACACCACCGGTAATGTACATCTTCGTGCTCGTGGTGTCGTTCCAAAGAAGGTTCAGCGTCTGCCAATACTTGTCATCGCCAGTCTCCATGTAATAGTCGGTCGCACCGCAGCACGCATACATGGCGCGGACGGCATGGCCTTGCATCTTGGTGCGATCGGTAAACGGAGTTCCGCTGAACATGTAGATCGTGCGGCGCTCGGGTAACTCGATGCGCGAATCGCCTCGCAAAATGTATCCAGCCAAATCGAGCTGACGTTCGTCCCCGGTAATGCGGTAGAGTTCGATCAGGCCCATCTCAATTTCTGGATGGCCTGACACGATAGGTTTTTTGGGGACTGGTCCGTAGTTTGGCATCAGGAAATCGTCGACAAAGCGGATGCCGGCATCGAGCAACTTGCGGTCGCCGGTCGCGCGGTAATAGGCAATGGCGCCCTGCAGCATATGACCGATGTTGTACAGTTCGTGGCCAGTGGTCTGAGTCTGAGGCAACATCCGGAGCGATTTGCGGTCATCCTGATAATAGGTATTCAAGTACCCGCTAGGTTCTTGAATGGCCACAACCTCGTCGATCATCTTTTCTGCGGTGTGACGCAGAGCAGGAATGTCTCCCGATTGCAGTACGAAACCTACCGCCTCAGTCCATTTGTAGATGTCGGAGTCGGAAAAAACGGGACCCTTCTGCGGAGCTTGGCTTTTGCCGACGAGACGGCGGAAGTTGTCCATTCGCCCGTTGGCTTCCAGCAAGTCGTGCATCGTCGGAATGCTTCGCGTCACATTGATTTCCCGGCGAGGCGACCAAAAACCGGCGGTGATGCTGACGGCATGGACGGGAATGTCATGGAGCTTGGCGTACGGCGATTTGGCGAGATTCTCGACCCCCTGATCTTTCCACGACGGATTGTGAGTCAGGTTCACATCGTTGCTCTGCCCGAGAGGTTGCGTTCTTGCGGACATTCGGTTGAGTGCGCGAACCGGTGCGGTTGACGCCGCAGCTACTGACGCCGCCGCGGTGACGAACTCTCTTCGTGATATCTGACCCTTTTTTCCCATTACACCCATCCTTGATTACAAAGACCACTGAATTACTGCGTAGGAGCGAGCGGGAATTTCAAACTTCGTCCTTTTGCCAGAGGCGGCCGGTGCCGTGAAGTTCTGTGGGGAAACCTTCTTGGGGGCTTCAAAACTGTTCGATGCTTTCAGGTCATCGCCAGTCAGCAGGGATCCGGACAAGAAACGGGTTGGGGCTACGTCCTCCCACACAACCTCGACATCCTGAGACTTCGAGAGATCACGGTTCAGGGTGAATAGGGACAGCTTTCCAGCACTTTGGTCCAGCGACCCGGCAACATCGATGTGAGCGACCGGATCCATTTCGGGAACTTCATACTTAGACGATTCAACCAGCAGGTCCAGGACCGAGCCGCGCGCAAATTGAAGCGCCCACCTGTACGGGTAATAGATCGTTTGTTGAAATAGGCCGTTCGCATTCGTCATAATCGGCGCAATGACATTTACCAATTGTGCCAAGCAGGCAATCTTGACTCGATCGGCATTGCGCAGAAGCGAATTGATTAGCCCGCCGACCAGAAGAGCATCTTCCAGGTTATAGGTCTCCTCGAGTAAATGTGGGGCTTCCTCGCGGTGGCCATTGACGTCGTCTCCTTTTGTCTTGCGATACCAGACGTTCCACTCGTCGAATGAGAGCCAAAGTCTCTTGGGGGATCGCTTATGGCCGCGGACAAGATCGCAGACTGCAAGGGTCTCGGCAATTTGTCGCTCCATGCTCATATTCATCGCGAGATATTTCCCGCTTGATCCGCCGGTGTCGCGTTCGTCGTTGCCAAAATAACGGTGCAGCGACAGTCCATCAACGTAGTCGTAGCACTGTTCGAGCACCTCGCGATCCCATTCGAGATACGTGGGCATGAAAGGACCACTGGACCCGCAGGCAATCAGCTTCACATCGGGGTCGACGTAACGCATCTCTCGTGCGGCGTCTGCGGCTTTCAGCCCATATTCACTGGCGGACATATGGCCAATTTGCCAAGGACCATCCATCTCGTTGCCGAGACACCAGTGTTGAATTCTCCAGGGATCGGCGACCCCGTGGTGGCGGCGGAGATCGCTCCATCGCGTTCCTTTGTCGACATTGCAGTATTCGAGGAGGGCCGCGGCTTCCTCAGGTGTCCCCGTGCCAAGATTCAGGCCCATCAGCGGCTTTGTATTCGCAACCTTGCACCAAGCCAGGAACTCGTTTGTCCCGAACTGGTTCGACTCGAGAGTATTCCACGCCTTGTCGAGGACGCGAGGACGATCCTGCTTGGGGCCAACTCCGTCGAGCCAGTTGTAACCGGAGACGAAATTCCCGCCAGGATAGCGGATGATAGGAACTCCCAAATTTCGTATCTCTTCGAGGACGTCTTTACGAAAGCCATCCGAATCCGAGAGTTTGGAACCCGGATCGTAGATCCCTTGATAGATTGCACGGCCTAAGTGCTCGAGGAACGAACCGAAGAGGTTAGGATCGATGGGAGAGATCGTTCGCCTGGTGTCAACATAAACGCGGGCAGTTGAGGAATCGGCCGAGGACCGCATGAATGCCCGGTTCGTGAGAAGTGCAGGCTTAGCCCAGAGGGCGTTCGCCGAACAGGCTACCCCGGCTGTCGATACCCGCTTCAGGAAGTTCCGCCGCGATAAAAGAGATTGTTTCATTTTTGCCAGGTCCTCCTGGAGCCTCAGCGCGAGCGCTGATCATCTTGTACGGAGGGAAACGGGTGATTGACACTAAAAACAGAAATGTCGCGCCCTCGCAGGCCTCGTCTCACCACATACTGAAGTTGAGCAGAAGGCATGTTTATGAGCCGCCAGGATCAGACGCTATGCCTTGCGTGTCGCCCTTGTGCCGCTTGCAGCCAACCGACTCAGACGCGTGGAAGAACGGGGCCAAAAAACAGACGATGCGCCCCGGGTGCACTTGGCCAAGCGAACCGCTCCTCACTGAGATTCTCCGGTACAGTAAACGATTTCTCTTAGAATTGAAAGAGTTTATAGACCGCTTGAGAATTGTTGTCAAGAAGCTTTTCCGAATGACTCCATCCCTCACTATAGGGACTTATGCCCCGTAACTAAGGCGCTCTGATGCGTTTCGTCTTTCATTCTTGATCTCTTCCCGAAGCCTATTTCAATCGTGTCCTGAGACCTTTCAGTCAGATCCCGAAAACTTGCATCGGATAAAAAAGCCGGTTCCAGTAATCGATTACGGTACAATACCTTCGCCCATCTGGAATTGTTGATCGAGCTGAAGTGAAACTCAGGTCGAACCCGCCTTCGTGGCGAGGTCTGGACGGAAGGCATTGGAATGGAAAGACGTCGGCTCGGCAACAGCGATCTCCATATTACGCCGATTGGTGTCGGCGCTTGGGCAATTGGCGGCGGCGGTTGGCGTGGAAGTATGGGGCTACAGAACGACGCCGACTCTATCCCTGCGATCCATGCTGCCCTTGCCCATGGAATCAACTGGATTGATACGGCGGCGCTTTATGGACTAGGGCACTCCGAGAAAATGATCGGCCAAGCATTGCAGGGCTACCATCCTCGACCTCACGTGTTTACGAAGTGCGAGCGGGTTTGGGACGATAACGGAAAGATTGGCGCGTCACTGAAGGCAGCATCCATTCGCCGGGAGTGCGAGGCCAGCCTGAGGCGTCTGAGGTCCGACTTCATCGACCTCTACCAGATCCACTGGCCGGAGCCAGACGAGGACATCGAGGAGGGCTGGGCGGAACTGGCGAAACTCAAGATAGAAGGTAAAGTCCGATATATCGGGGTCTCGAACTTCAGTGTGGCGCAGATGAAACGCGCTCAGGCCATTGCGCCCATCACCTCCCTGCAGCCGCCTTACGCGGTTGTCCGCCGGGAAATCGAGGCTGAGATCCTGCCCTTCTGCGCTGCTGAGAACATTGGCGTGATCGTGTATTCCCCGATGTACGCCGGATTGCTCACAGGTTCCATGACGAAGGAGCGAGTCGCGAACTTTCTTCCGGAGGATTGGCGGAAATCATTGCCTGGATTTCAGGAACCCCAACTCTCCCGCAACTTGCGGTTGGTCGAATTGCTGCGCAATATCGGTCAACGACACGGCCGCACGCCCGGAGAAGTGGCAATCGCTTGGACCTTGAATCATCCGGTGGTTACCGGAGCCATCGTTGGATTTCGAAATCCGGAACAGGTCGCTGGCATTGTGGGTGCAGGGGAGTTCCGTCTGCAACAAGTGGAAGTGGAAGAAATTCAGAACGCGTTCTCGGTTGACTGCTCGATAACCGCCCGGAATTGACAAACGCCAGTCTGTACAGCAAACTGGAGAAAACGTTTCCCCAATCAAGGAGGCCTATGACTTCTTCCGTCAGCCGCCGCGAATTCCTCAAGACAGCAGCCGCGGTCACCGCCTCCGTCTACACTGCTCGTTCCGCTCCTGCCTGGGCAGCCGAGCCTCCCGCAAAAGGATCCGTCGCCGTGATTCCGGCTTTATCGACATTCCAGTACTCGGATGTGCAGTTGCTCGATGGCCCGATGAAACGCCAATTTGAGGAGAATCACGCCCGCTTTCTCAATCTGGACGATGACCGTATGCTCAAAGTGTTTCGCCAGATGGCCGGCTTGCCGGCCCCGGGCGAGGACATGGGAGGCTGGTACGACATCGGCGGCTTTAGCCTGGTGCATAACGATTTCCACGGATTTATTCCCGGGCACAGTTTTGGGCAATATGTTTCCGCGTTGGCACGAGCCTATGCCGTCACGGGATCGGAAGAAACTCGCGCTAAGATTAATCGCCTCGTCAAAGGCTACGGGGAAACCCTCGATCCGAAGGCCAAGTTCTTTGTCGGCTATCGACTCCCCGCCTACACGTACGACAAGCTCTCCTGCGGTTTGATTGATGCGCACGAGTTCGCGCATGACCCGCTGGCTATGGGAATCCATGAGAAGCTGACACATGCGATCTTGGCGTATTTACCGGAAAAGGCCCTATCACGGCAAGAACAACGCTCCCGGCCCCACAAGGACACGTCTTACACATGGGACGAGACGTACACGCTGCCCGAGAATCTTTTCCTGGCGTACCAGCGCAGCGGAGATGTCTTTTATCGAGACATGGCGAAGAAGTACTTGGAAGATGACACGTACTTCAATCCTCTGTCAGAGGGCAATAATGTGTTGCCTTTCGAACATGCGTATAGCCATGTGAATGCCTTTAGTTCCGCAATGCAGGCATACATCACGCTAGGCAGTGAGAAGCATTTGCGAGCAGCCCAGAACGGATTTCGAATGTTGCTCACGACGCAAAGTTTCGCGACTGGCGGGTGGGGACCGAACGAAACGTTCGGCGAACCGGAAACCGGTCAGTTGGGTAACAGCCTTAGTGAGACTCACGCCAGTTTCGAGACGCCGTGCGGTGCCTACGGCCACTTCAAAATTACGCGTTATTTGCTGCGTGTCACAAAAGACTCGAAATACGGAGACAGCATGGAACGCGTGCTATACAACACGATCCTGGGCGCATGGCCGATTCAGGGTGATGGCACATCCTTCTACTACTCGGACTATGCTACGAACGGGAAAAAAGTCTGGTATGGCCAAAAATGGCCATGCTGCTCGGGAACTTTCCCGCAGTTGGCAGCCGACTACCACGTCAGCACTTATTTCCGTTCTTCCGACGGAGTCTATGTAAACCTGTTTGCGCCTTCGCGCGTCGAATGGACGGATGGACCTGGAAGGTATGGAATCAAGCAGGAAACTGAATATCCATTCGACAATAAGATCACGCTGAAGATTTCGGCTTCGCAGCCGGGAGAGTTCGCGATTTACCTGCGCATTCCGGCGTGGACCACACCGGACCCGGCACTCTCTGTTAATGGCAACCGTATCCCCGGATCCGTGCAAGGGGGCACGTTCGCCTCAATCAAGCGCACATGGAAGGATGGGGATCGCATCGAGCTGGAACTGCCGATGAGTCTGAGGATGGAAGCGGTCGACGCGAATCATCCTAAACTGGTAGCTCTCATGTATGGTCCGCTCGTTTTGTTTGCGGTGACCGACTCGCAGCCACGTTTCGATCGCGATGGGTTGTTGCAGGCTAAGCCCACAAATAACGCCAAAGGCGACTGGATTGCCAAGTCGATTGAGGGCCAGGAAATCACGATGCGGCCGTTCATGAATATCGACAAGGAGAACTACAGCACCTACGCGATTCTGAAGTCCTAAAAAGCCCTCGTCGGGCCGCAGGGACTATTTGCCGGCGTCTCCCTCGACGAGTTTGTAACGATATTGTTCCCGTTCTTCTTTTGTCGCTTCTTGGCGAAGCCCGGCCAGGCGCTTCAGCAAGTCGGGAATTTCACTTTTCTTATCACCCTTCCTCAATGCCTGGATCAGATGATAGAGGGATGTTTGATCGTTCGGATCGATCTCCAGCGCCCTGCGACACTGGACCGCGGCCTCGGAGTATTCTCCGGCTTGCAAATACAACTTGCCAAGCACCTGATGCGCTGGTCCGAGTGACGGACGCAGCGTAACAGCACTTTTCGCGGAATGCATCGCCGTTTGAAACTCCGGGCTGCCTGGTTCCGCGCCCTTCTGAACAAGAACGTCTGCCTGAATGTAAAGGAGGATCGGATCCTTTGGACGGCGCGTTAGTTTTTCCTGCACGTCAGACAGCGCCTGATCCAAATTGTTTTGCTGTACGGCGGCCAAGCTCTGTGCGGCCGCACTCAACGATTGCGACGGATCAAGTTCGTAGGCTTTCGCAAAATCTGCTTGCGCCCTTTCATACTCCGCAATCTGCACATACAGCACACCACGTGCAAAGTATAGAGCCGCGGCCTTCGGCTGTAGGCCGATCCCATCGTTCACGACGTTGATGCCAACCTGGAATGACTGATGTGTCGCCGATAGCGCTGCGAAGTCAAGGTAGAGCTGAACGTTTTGGGGATCGATCAAGATTGCCTGACGCAATGCGTCCACTGCCTTCTCCGTTTCGTGAGCATCCTCATACGCCGACGAAGCGAGTTCCAGGGTTGTAGAGTCTGCGTGGTTGTCTGAAAGGAGAGGACCAAGTGTCAAAATTGCATCCTCAGGTTTTTTCGCCATCACTTGCAAGCAGGCCAGGAGTTGACGCTCCCGCGGATTGTCGGGATTGAGCGCCAGGGCGCGTTGGAACACATCTCCTGCATCCGCCGGCCGGCGAAGGCGAACCAGGCATGTAGCGTAAGCATTAAGAGCCGGGAGTTGTTGATCGAACAAAGAAGCTGCTTTCTGAAAGTGTACGACCGCCAATGAGCAGTTGCCCCGCTGATATTCCAGGACAGCAAGCATTGCGTGGCTGGTCAAATCAGATGGCTGCAGACGCAAAAGATGTTGCAGAAGGGGAATTGCATCCGAATTCCCCGCGTCATACTCGATCTGAATGGCGCCGTGGAGAGCAGGAATATCATTCGGGGATAAACTGATGGCATTGCGAAATGAAGCCAGGGCTTCCTTCTTCTGGCCACGTCCCGCATACGCGACCCCTTGCATCGTCCAGAGTTCAGCATCCTCGGGACTACTCCGTAATGGAGGATTAAGAAGATCAAGAGCACGATCAAATTGGTGGTTTTGTAAGGCAGCCGCGATTTGTTGCTTCTGGTCTTTTTGAGTCTGGCCAAAAAGACAGGACAGCCCCAGGATCACGTCCAAAACGATTTTTGTTCCCTGTCGAATGGCAACCGTGGATTTCAAGCAGTCTGGACCTACCTCGGAGTCGACACCTTAAGCGTCGAAGGACCATCGGGGCGCACGATTAGCATCATAGTAGATCCAACGCCATGTGCGCAGCCAGCGTAGCGTCTCGGGATGTTTAAGCTTGGGAAAAACTTGGCCGGCTGCCTGAACGAAAGTCAGCCGGCCAAAGTCAGAGGATGTGTACGTCTCAGAAAGAAAGCCTCCCGCCTAGCTGCCAGAAACGCGGCTCGTGCGATGCTGTTGCGAAACCAAAGTTCCCGTCGGGAAAATTTGTATCGACATTGGCATAATTTGCCCGATTAAAGATGTTGAACACTTCAAATCGGAATTGGAAGTTCACCCGCTCCGTGATCATCGTGTCTTTATAGAAGTTTATGTCCGTTTCGAAGAAATTCGGCCCACGGAACTGCATGGCCTTCTCATTTCCGTTCTGACCAAAGGTCGGAACTGCAAAATCGCTTTTAGGAATTGCCCCCGAGAGCCAGGATTTGTTGTCGGTTGATTGGGTGTAGCTCGTCGCATCCGGATAAGAAGCGGCTGTTTCTCCGTCGGCGTTATAGTTCCCACTTCCCGCCTGATATGCCACGGCTGGGTCCGAGGCCGAGCATCCCGTAACATTGCTGAGGGCACCGGACGCGCACACAGCTAGAAAGCCATTCGTGTTATTCGCGGTTAGAGGATAACCGGACTGGAAGATGCTGGTTCCGCTTATGCCCCATCCACCGGTCAAATATCCAACGAAGCCTTTGCCGCCGTTCAAACCTTTCAACGAATAGTTGCCGCTCAAGGAGAAGCGGTTGGGCACATCAAAAATTGAAGGTCCATAATACTGCTGCGGATCCAAGCCCGCGGAGTTGGGATAGTAGAGCGCGTCGTCTTTGGAACGAGAGCGCGTATAAGAGGTATCCACGTAGCCGCGGGAGAACCGTCCTCTGAGGTCGAAGATCACAGCCGCGTAATTGCCGTAACGGTCGTTGTCCGCGTAGGTGATCGGTCCGAAGCTGGGATTCAACCGCGTCGGGCTGGGGATCACCGGGGTCGGGCTCGTGTTCATCACGTTAATCAGGTCGCCCGGAAATGAATTGATATCCACTCCATAGGAAACATTGCCGATCGAGTTGCCGTTGCCGACGATGTTGTAGGAGTGGGACCCGTTATAACCGACGCTGGCTGCGAACTTAGCTCCCAATTTTCGCTCCAGACTGACCGACCATACGTTCGATTTCGGGGACTTCAATAGGGGGTTGATTCCGCCGATGGCAAAACTGGCGCCGACAACACCGCCTTGCGCATTGAGGCCGCCTCCTGATTGCGGATTTGGCCCGCTTCCTGTGCCAAACGTCGGGAATGTAAATCCAAAGGGAGGCTTGTCGCTGCTCCCAAGAACAAAGATTGGAGCTTGAGCAGATGCCGTTCCACCCGCAACAAAGGTCGGCGCGACTTCTCCCGGGGGGCTACCGCGGAATTCCTCCTGCACGTTGGCTTGTGTGAGCCAGTTGTTGTAAATCCCAAATCCGCCGCGCACTACCCAATCGCCACTCCCGGTCGGATCCCAAGCAATTCCGATTCTTGGGCTAAACAAGTTATCGACTGAGTGCAGTAAGGCATTATGCGTGGCTTTAGCGTAGCCATTCGCCACTTGCTGTTGCTCAGTTGAACCGGTACCCAAGTAGAAATTTCCGAAGACCGTCGAAGGACTCTTCGACCAAGGGTTTCCGCTGTCGTCATAGCGCAAACCAAGAGTCACGGTCAGATTCTTCTTGGCCTTCCAAGTATCCTGCATGAAAAGCCCGAAGGTCCTGGAAGCAGCATCCCAGCTCCACAACTGCTCGGTGCCAGTCGCAGGATTGTAATAAATACCGTTCTCATTACTGGGGGCATCCTGCGCCAATGTCAGCAGGTTGCTGAATGAGAATTTCGGTTGCGACCACGGTCCCTGGAACGGTTCCACGTCATCTCCGTACCAGCCCTCATACCCAAACTTGAAGGTATGCGCACCCCGGACGTGCGTGAGTACGTCGCGCCAATGATAGTTGTGTTGAATGAAATCACCCTGCGCGAATCCGACGCCAAACGCCTGTCCTGAATCGACATTGATGCCGCTTACGGATATGGATGGGACGGTATAGTCCTTGGCTCCGCTCCCGAGCACTCCCTCCACCCTGCTCTGACCAGCAGTAAAGTCGTTCAAGGTGGATGGAGAGAACGTGTGAGTCCATGACGCCTGTCCCGCGACTTGCCACGTGTTGTTCAACGCGGAGAATTGGGGCATAGGAGACGGCGCACCGGTCAACAAAAGGGTCCGGAAAATACTGGCGTAAACTCGATCATTCTTAAAACCCTTGTCCAAGCGAGCAAAATATTGTGTGCCGTTTCGAATTGACGTTGCACCAAATGAACCGGTATCGATCATCGGTGTCGAACAGGGAATGTTATTTGCAACCGGCGTTCCACAAACATTGCTCCCAAGAACATCGCTTGCCGTTTGGGAAACTGTGACACCAGACACGCCCACGGGTAGATACTTAGCTAAGACTCCAGTTCCGACCGTGTTCGCCAATGCTGGTGTCGCTTGGGCAAATTGTATGAACTCTGGCGCTGCAAAAGTCACCGATCCACCAGCGCTCGAAGAGGAACGTAGCGGCTCCACTGCAAAATAGAAGAAAAAGTCATGATGGGGAATCACAGGCCCGCCAATCCCGAAATCCATGTTGTTCGAATGAAATGGCGAGTAGGGATATCCCACGAAGTGCTGCGCAGCAAACATTCCCTGGTAGTTAAACCAGTCGGCCGCCGAGCCGTGGAATTTGTCCGTCCCTGACCTCGTTGTGAACATAGTCTGCAGCCCGGCGGCACGGCTGTATTCGCTCGAGAAAGTGTTTACCTGAATGCTGGTTTCCTGGATCGCCTCCGGCTGGGGAGTCAGGTTTAGAACTCCTTGACGGATTCCGCTTGTGACGTCAAGACCATCCACCACATATTGATTATTGTTCTGGCCTTGTCCATTGGCGCTGGCATCAACCTGTTCTTCGGTCGAGTAGTTATCCACGCCAGATGCTGGACTGCCGGAGGTGCTGGTTCCGAGGCCCGAAACCCCGGGGGCCACCGTAACGAGTGTGACCAAGTTTCGTCCTACGATGGGCAACACCGCCACCGCCTGATTCTCAATAGTCAACTGAACGCGGCTGTCCGCAGAATCGACTACGGGAGCCTCGGTACTCACTTGCACAGAGTCACTCACGGAACCAACCTTGAGTGAAATCGGAACATTCAGGTTCTGCGCGGTGAGTAGCGTGATATCCGCCTCGGACTTTGCAAAGCCCGCCGCCGTAGCAGTGATCTTGTATTCACCGGGAGCGAGAGAGACAAATCGGTAATTCCCCTCGGCGTCGGTTGTAGTCGTGCTGGCCGCTCCTGTCGTTTGGCTCGTCACCACCACCGTGGCCTTTGCGACCCCGGCACCACTTTGATCCTGGACTACTCCTTGAATACTCGCGGTGAATTGAGCGAAGGCTGCGCTCGCGAGCGACAAAAACACGCACAGAAGTAGGACTGCTCGGCGGGACAACATGCGACCAGGCATGGATGCCTCCCTGATATCGCGCTTTCGAACGGCGAGAGCGCTGTAGATTTCAAGTTGAGAAAACGTTTACCGTAAGTGGGTAATATCTAAATATTAATGTGAGACGTTGTCAAGAGATTTTTCTGTGTGCGGCCTGCCAGGGATGACTAGAACAGAACCTCGATGTTAGGGAACCAGAGTTAGCGCTTGCGACTGGAGTCCCATCCCTTGCTCGCGATGATTCCGGCCCCTTCGCGAACGGTAACCAGTTGATTCGCTTCGATTCCCTGAAAACGTTCATGGACGCCATTCGGCCAAATGATGTCAACATCAACGGTTTTGGCGTCTCCGATTCCGAAGTGGAGGCGAGGATCGTTCGATGAATAGTAACTGGACTGACTCACGCGGGCCTGCGCCTGCACCTTGTTTCCATAGTGCACGAGCACACGTGCTCCGATTGCACTGCGATTCGACTTTACGCCTTCGAGTTGGAATTTGATCCAGTTTTGCTTCCCCGACAAATCATTGCGCAGCAGTGATGGCGCTTCATTCATATTGATAATGAGGATGTCGATGTCCCCATCGTTGTCGAAGTCGCCGAAGGCACAGCCGCGGCTTGAGCGAGCTTCGGTTACTCCGGGACCTGCCTCAGCCGATAGTTCCTCGAAGCGTCCATTTCCCAAGTTGCGGAAGAGAATGCGGGGCGTCCGATAAGGATAGTCGGGCAGTTTCCGCTCTACTTCCGGGTAAACGCTACCCGTGACAAAGAAAATGTCAGGGAAGCCGTCGTTGTCGAGGTCGAACATTCCTGCACCCCAACTGACGAAGCGGGTCTCGACTCCAATCTTGGCGGCACGAGTCTTGTCGTCAAAGTTGCCTTTGCCGTCATTACGGTAAAGCCCACAGGTGTCACCCATGAAGTGCGTTTTGAAGATATCCAGATGTCCATCCGGGTCGTAGTCCCCGATGCCTACTCCCATGCCCGCCTGTTCCATCCCATCGTCGCTTAGGGCAACTCCCCGAACGACTCCTTCCTCTCGAAACGTGCCATCGTGGTTGTTCATGAACAACAGGCTGGGGGTGGAGTCGCATGCCACGAAGATGTCTGGCCATCCGTCTTCATCAAAATCCGCGGCGACCACAGTCATTCCGTAATTTTCGGTCGCACCGGCTATGCCTGCTTCCTTAGTCACTTCAGTAAAGGTCCCGTTCCCGTTGTTGCGGTATAACGAGTGCCGACCGGTTGGCAATCCACGCGGGCCGCAATTCACCGGGATTCCTTTCCAGTTGCAGGTAGAAGCTTCGCCGGGTACCGGAGCTTTTTCGAGATCGAATCGGATGTAGTTCGACACAAAAAGGTCCAGATGGCCGTCGCGATTGTAGTCAATGAAGCTGCATCCTGCGCCCCACCGCGTCTCGGTGCTAAGTAGCCCAGAAGCTTTCGTCACATCCGTGAATGTGCCGTCGCCGTTGTTCCGATACAGACGGTTCTGGCCGAAGTAGGTAACGAAGATATCCTCGAAACCGTCGTTGTTGTAATCGCCGACGCACACGCCATTGGCCCATCCGGTCGCGCGAAGGCCGGCGCGATCGGTGACGTCGGTGAATGTGCCGTCCCGGTTATTCTTGTAAAGACGATTGGTAGCCTCCGCGGGAGCCTGATCGAGTCTGGTTCCACATAGCAAAAAAATGTCGATCCAGCCGTCATTGTCGTAGTCCAAGAACGCGCAGCCGCATCCGTTTGCTTCAAGAATATATTTCTTGGATTCCACTCCGCCGTATATTGTGGGCTGCGTGAGCCCGGCAGCCTTGGCTACATCAACGAAGTGGGCATTAAAAGGGCGTCCGGAGTTAGCAGGACGCGCCTGCGGCGTCACTCCGCGCGAAGCTATTCCTTGCTGCTGTGCAAAGGCTTGTAAAGGTTTGGGAATCAGCAGGGTCCCGAGTGTCCCTTTAAAAAACGAGCGGCGTGAAATTTTCATAGCACTCGATACGTTCTTGGATTTCCGGCAGGCCTTTTATGGCGGCCCAGGTCTCGCCAGCCCTTACCTGGTCGGATGATTGGTCTCCGGTTGCTCAATCAACTTGTAGCGATTATGCTCGCCTTCCTCCCGCGTTGCCTTTTCGCGAAGATCCGCGAGTTTTTGCAGGAGCGGAGGCAACTCTGCTCTGTGCCCCGTTTTACGCAGTCCCACGATCAAATGATATAGAGCAACCTGATCACTCGGATCGTGTTGCAAAGATGCCCGCGATTCCTCGACTGCCCGCTGATTCTCCCCCGCTTGCAGATAGAGTTTTGCCAGGGTATCGCGGGCCGAGACTAATCCAGGCTGCAGCTGAGTCGCACGTTTTGCGGACGTCACCGCCTGATCGAACTCAGGGCTGTCCACATCGAGATTCTTTTGCACCAGAATATCGGCTTGCACATAGAGCAATAATGCGTTATCGGGATGCTTCGCGAGGCGCGAGCGAACGACAGACAGCGCCTTGTCCAGGTCATCCTGCTGTTCAGCCACCATCCCGCGCGCTGCATCACTGATGGAATGGCCAGGATCGAGTTCATTCGCCTTTTCGAAATCGCTTTCAGCATGATCATAATCCGCGAGCTGAACATACAGAATTCCGCGTGCGAGATATAGCGGGGCAGCCGCGGGCTGCAGCTTTATTCCAGCGCTCATCATATCCACGCCGACCTGGAACGATTGGTGAACGATTGAAAGATCGGCAAATTGAAGGTACAGATCGACGTCGCGTGGATCCTGGACGATCGCCTGATGCAAAAGCTTGACTGCTTGCGGCGTATCTTTCTGCTTTTCATATGCCTCTGCTGCGAGAGCAAGCACGTCGGAATCAGCATGGTCCTGCAACGCGGGCTGAAGCGTCTCCACGGCGTCCGCTGGCCTTCCGCTCGAAAGTTGCAGTTCGGCCAAACGGACCCGGTCTTGCGTTTCGTCAGCAGGCATTCGGATCAGCTTTTGAAACACTTCGATGGCTTTGTCAACGCGCTTAATCTGGGCTAAGCAAATTCCATATTGACGCAACGCAACCGGTTGCGACTCGAGCACAGTACCGCTTTGTTCGAAATGTGACACGGCTTCACTGCATTTGTGATTCTTGTAGGCGAGAGACGCAAGCATGGCGTGTGCTGTTGGATCACTTGGAACAAGCTTCAGCACATGTTGCAAAAGAACTGTCGCGTCCGGGGCCCCCGTCTCATAGGCGGTTTGCGCTCCACCCTCGAGTGCCGGAAGATAGTCAGGCGAAATCTTCAATGCCTGATGGAAGGATGCGAGGGCTTTCTCCCGGTGTCCCTGGCCTGAATATGCCAGTCCCTGCAGCGTCCACAATTGAGCGTTGGAAGGAGACTGTCGGATAGCCGGTTCGAGCAACTCCAGAGCATCGGAAAATCTGCTTGCCCGCAGCGCGGCGGTGATTGAATTCACCTCGTCCCGGCTCGATTGAGCAGAGAGCGCAAACGCAGAAAGGAGAAAGCAGATGGTAATCGTGAAGCCTGAGAACAACCGCATGTCTGCAATTATCTCTCGTAACAAGACGCGAACAAGAAAAGGTTTACTCAATATAGCACTCGGATTTGAATGATAGCGAGGTTTGCCGCGCCGCAAAAACCGGCAGTGGTCCTCAGCGCACCGTCATTCTTGATTTGGATATTGCCGGCTACGCCGGCCTCCGGGCAAATGATTCCAAGTCCGAGCCGCCGAACCCCTGGCGCAAAACGCTTCATTCCTCTACCGTGGGCTAGGAGCCAACCGAGTTCAAGTCAGCGCCCATCGCAACGGAATTGGCGCAGACCTGGGCATTTCGCGTCACGCATTCAAAGCGGGAACCCTTCTCATAACGAACATAGAGATATACGTCCGGCTCGCTCACTGTCCTTCGGGCTTCGCCGCCGTTGGTCCGGCTGGCTTGGCGAATCGGACCGCGTCGATAGGAACATTCCATTGGACATGTTCCAGTTGGGTTGTCGTAATCTCATCCGGTTCCGATTCGGCCCAGCGCAAGGGAACCTTTACACCACTGACCTCACGGTAATCGCTGTAGTCGATTTGAGTCGGGATATTGCCTAGCGGCGACGGCAGGTAACGCACCATTCGCACCAGCAGTCCCGATTGCTCATTAAAATAGAGATGGAGCGGCAGCTTGCCAACATTTTCACACGAAATCACGTAGGCATCGACGTCCCCGATTCTCACCGGATCATCCATCCGCAAATTCTCGCAAGTCTGATTGAGATGCAAAGGAAACTGCAGCTCGGCGTCGATCCTTGCAGCATCGAGTTCCGGGCCTCGCATCTCGCGCAGAGGGCGCCCTGGAACGATCCACCAACCCTCGTGCCCATCAAAAACAGTGAGGCTGTCCCCTTCGGATGTATAGCGAATTCTTACTTGCCTGTTGGTAGCTTGATTGAGAATTTCAATTCTGGAAGACTTACCATGAACAATCGTTGAGCCATCCTCCTTGCTGCTCTTGATTTGTTCGAGAGCCGCTGCCCCGCCTAAGGCCTGCACATATCGATCGATCACGTCGTTAGCGGTTGGCCACTCAGTTGATAACTTTTGCTCGGGGCTAGGAGGCTCCTCTGACTCTTCTCCCGCAACTCCAGGGATTGATTCCGGTCTGGTCGAACCATGGTGGCAAGAATTGCAAGTAACTTCTCGCGTTCCACCAAAGTTGATTGCATTCATCCTAAGCACCATTCGCATCATCTCGCGCGCAGTCTGCTTCGGCTTCTTGTCATCTTTGTCGAAATGTCCAACCACGTGACAGTAGCTGCACTCTACTCCCAGGGATGCCGCGACAAAACGCATTGACGGGATTATTCCGTCGGCAGAAATGCCTTTAAGAACCTGAATGTTTTTATAGACAGACTCTGCCGTCCGGGCTGGCATTTCAGAGTCTGATTTTTGCGATGCACCCATTCGGTCCGATTGTTTCTCGATGACCGAACTCAACTTCGCAGACAGTTGCTCCGCTTTGGAAGTGTCCCCCTCCCGCTTGTAGAGCTCGATCAAAGGTTCTAGGGCAGGCAGATGAAACGGATCAAGGGTGACCGCCCGTTCGAGGTGCGCGGAGGCACGGTTGTAGTCGCCGGCTTGCAAATAGGCTGACGCCGCATTTGTCTCCGCGACCACCGAATCGGGATCCAGCTGCAATGCCCGGTCGAAGGCCAGTTCTGCCTCCGAGTTCTGTTTAGCCAACAGCAGAGCGGATCCTATCGCAGTAAAAATCGCCGGGTCATTGGCAAATTGAGTTTGAACTTCGGTCAGCATGCGATACCCACGGCCAATGAAAGATCGAGACCGCTCCTGCATGCCGACATTGATGTATGCGATGCCGAGATTCCTCTTTTGCAGTTCTGGTGCAGGCTCTCTCCAAGCAGCGATGTCCAACTCCTTCGCGGTTGTTTCTTGCACGTCGGGACGACGCTGGATCCGGTGATCAGTGAATGCGGTATGGCCTCCGTCTTTTGCGTCGCGCTTCGGCATGTGACAACCAATGCAATCGCTTCGCTCGCCAGGATGAGCTGCCGGGAATTTCCTCGCATGACAGGAAAGACATTTGGAGCGAAAGTAAGCGACGGGTTCGAGGGGCTGGTTGTGAGGGTCATGACACGTCCCACACCAAAGCTTTCCGTCGCTTTTCTGAGCACACACACTTCTAGCAAGTTGCTCCACGTGACTGATGACCTTGAACTTTTCTCCGTCGGCGCCAGGAGGCAGCACATTTCGGTAAGTAGTAAACACTTCTTCGAGTGGTTCACCGGGCCGAAAATCACTGAAGCTCTTCCCGGGATTCAGGACGCGCCCCACTCCGAGAAGATGGCACTGTTCGCAGATGCTGTCGCGTGCCACTCTCTCCAATTTGGCAGGATTCACGATTGTTCCGGATCGTGGATCTTTGAGGTGTCGGTCGACAGCTCCGTGACAGCGCTCGCAGTTAATCCCTTCAGCCGAGAAAGGCGGAGAGCGATATTCGTTCGCCGTCCCTGGGACTTTCAGTGCCGAGCCAGAATGGCAAAACAGGCACGCGTCGCTGACAGGCCGTGTGAAATCCGGGTTGGTCAGGTTTTCATATCCGGGCGCCAGATCATACTCTTGGCGGCTATTGTAGTAAGCAACGGGGGATTGGAATAGATGGTTTGCAAGATCAAGGAGATATCCGGCCGCGTGTTTGCCTGAGCCAATGACGTAGTCGATGCGATAGTTGGTGGCCTCTCCTCCGCTCTCCAGACGTTGCCAATACCCGTCGGTCGACGATTGCATCGTGATCTGGGAATTGGCGGTTGTAACAGTTCCATCGGGTTCTTGCCCGGCGCGACGCAACGCATGCGCCATAGCGGAACGTGCGAATCCCTCGACCTCAGCCGCATGACAGAACTGGCAACGCTGAGCACCTTCCGGCGCGCTCAACTTCGAGAACGATGAAACATCGAGGCGCACGTAATCCCGGGAACCGGTGCCAGCTTGTCCATATGCAGCAACCGGCATCCCGAACAGCACAAGAAAAAGCAGTAACCGAAGAAGAGTACGTTTTGCACCCATGGGGAATAATCTGATTTCGCCCAGGTCAAAGCATTGTACTGACAGTTCTCAACAATGCATCCCGCTATTGTAAGGGGAAACCGTGCGGCTTGCCGCTCGTATTCTCGAGCACGACGATAGCAGCGAACGAACAGGATCCGCGATGAGGCTTCGTTCGTGCGCCGACAACCTTCGGCAAACCCATATCGAAGTGTGGGCGATACCATCGTCTGATTGTCCGGGTCCCATCGTTATGTTGTGATGCGGGCGCCGCCGTTTATGGGCCAGATAGTTGCATTCCACGCTGATAGATGCAATGCTCGCAGCGGAGAAAATGAGCCATGTGCTTTTCGGCTACAGCGAATTTTGTGGGTAGCGGAGTCCTGGGGGCAGTTGGCGTGGTCACTTTTACCAAAGTGAAGCACCGACGCGAACTGCTTTTCGCGGCACTGCCTTTGTTATTCGCGATTCATCAGTTCACCGAGGGATTCGTCTGGCTGGGATTGGATGGAAGCCTCTCGCCGGAGGTGGCGCACGACATGGGGGCGGCGTTTATGCTTTACGCACAGGGGTTACTCCCATTCTTGCTGCCGCTGAGCGTGCTGCTGTTCGAGCCGAACGCGAAGAGCCGCAAGCGAATGCTGCCTTTCGTCGTACTGGGCTCAGGAATATCGCTCTATATTTTGTGGGCGCTTACGGCATTCCCGTTGGAGCTGTATGTCAGGGGAAATAGCATCGTGTACATGAATCAGGCGACCAACAATACGGCTGTTGCCGTGCTCTACGTGATTGCAACTTGTGGCGCGCTTTTTTTCTCGGAGATCAGGATGATGGTCATTCTGGGAGCTGTCAATCTGGCGATCCTGTTGATTGTGATGGTGGTGAAACGCTATGCGTTTACCTCCGTATGGTGTGCGTACGCAGCGGTTGCGAGTGTGATCATCCTCGCCTATTTTTGGAGAAGCCAAAAAAAGCGGCCCTTCCTCTACGCTTAGCGAGCGCGGCAGCACCCGCCAGAATGTTCCCGCAGGAACATAACGTCATGACGATAGCGGGCATACAATAATGTCATGACATCTAAACCCAAGAAAACAAAGCGGCGAAAAGCCCGGTCACGAGCGCGGAAAGTGATCGAACTGCATGCGTCGGTTGAGGATGACCTGTTGTCACTGGTGGATGATGAGACGGGAGCGGAATCGCGCTGGAACCGTCCGCGCAAGCGGAGAATCTCGTTGCGAGTGGATATTGAAGTGGTGGACTGGTTCAAGTCGAAAGGCCCCGGTTACCAGACGCGGATTAACCGGATATTGAGAAGAGTGATGATGGAGGGTAAGAAGCGAACGAGTGAAGAGTAGGGCTCTGATGGACGGAACTGGCATGGAAGTAAAAACTCACGGCGAATCGCTGACTTGGCCTGCCTAGATCAATGGAAGATCGACTCGAATATTGAGCCTCGTACCACAAATTCCCATAAAAGCGGCCGCGCAGCAGCGCGAAAAACACAAAGTCCCTCCACTGCGGTCGGGGTGACAGAATTGTGGAATCGGGCATGGATGGAACACCTTGCCCGTGAGTCGTCCTCGCCTGTCTAACTAATCTAAAGGTGTTGGTCAACACCTTCGTCCAATAGGCTGATTCTTGCGGTTGTGGCGTAATTGTTGGGTCGCCTGTTGTTGTGAGCCAAGTGACATTTTTGCACGCAGAATGCCAGCGGCTAGACAACAGTGATGTGTGCGGAGATCAAATGCTCTCAAAATGCGCGAATCCACACTGCCGGAGTTTATTCCGCTACCTTCACGAAGGAAGGTTATATGTTATAGGGCCCAAGGACGCGCTGGGCCGGCACAAGCCGACATGCAGGTCGGGACAGATGGAATACGCGTGGCTGTGTTCCTCTTGCTCTCGCTACCTCACGATTGAAGTTGACGAAGAATTCGGGACGAGGGTGATTCGGAAGCGTGAACCGAGGAATGGCCGCGAGTGCGGCAGCTCAGCCAATCACGGCATCACGGACATTGCCTGAAAAGCATTCGAACATCAGCATTACAGCGTGTCTCTCGAGACAAGCGTTCCCGTAAGTTATTTCCTGACGCTTTCGCGATGCCGCTTGCATGTAACGAGCGACTGCACATGCCGCGCTAACTTGGTGCGTGCTCGATGCAGCCTCGATTTCACTCTGCTCACGGGTAGTTCCAGGATTCTCGCTGTTTCTTTGGCGGACAACTCTTGCACGCCGCGCAGATGTAACACCTCAATATCGATCGGTCTCAATTTCCTGAGTCCTTTTTCAAGCAAACCTCGGCTCTCCTTTGACAAGTACTCCTGTTCAGGATTCGGTCTCGTTTCCACCGGGCGAATTCTAGCCCAACCCTTACCTGTTTCGTTTACCTCATCGAGCGATGTCTCCCTCTTTCGTCGGCTCACACGCAAGCGCATCAATGCCGCGTTGATGGCGATACGAGTGAGCCACGAGGAGAATCGCGAACGCCCATGAAAGCGATCCAGATTGCAAAAAGCATCGAGAAAGGCCGTCTGAACGGCGTCCTCGGCATCTTCTCGATTGCGAAGAATTCGTTGGGTAACACCGAGGAGAGCCTCGCAATGCGGCATGACGAGACGCTCAAATGATGCCGGGTCACCGGCTTTGGCGGACGCCAGGAGAGTTGCCTCTTCCCCTGTGATGAACGAGGTTTGGACGCTTATTGCACCGTTCAGCTCATAATTCGTCGCGGCTAACATTGTGTTGCCTCTCAGTCTCTTGAAATAGCCGGTCGCAAACGGACCCGCCGGTTGCTTGCGAATGCAGATCTGATTAAGCCAGAAGGAATGAGAGGAATCTATTGGACGATGGTGTCGATCGATACCATCGGATGAATTGGTGTAGCGCGAAGCAGTTCGCCATGCGCTGTCGAGGAGAATCTTCGTTTTACTTAAAAAGAACATACCGTCCGCCATCGGTAGCGGCAATCACCAGATTCATCAGGATGAACATGAGGTCATAGTGCCAGCCGTAGGTTTTGTCTCCCCAGAATCCAATATGCCAGGAGAAGATTTTCTTTTGGATCGCTCCCAGCATGAGCAGGATCAGTCCAAAAGCGGCGAGTTGTGTCAGCACGCCGAAGGCGAGTCCCAGGGCGCCGAAGACTTCGGCGATCCCGAGAAAAATCGTGAAGGTCTTCGACATGCCAATGCTCTTCGAGCGTTCTTCCGGATTCTTCAGATGCGCGTAGCCGCTGGTA
The DNA here is from genome assembly GCA_035507635.1 of Candidatus Acidiferrales bacterium. Lineage (GTDB taxonomy): Bacteria > Acidobacteriota > Terriglobia > Terriglobales > Acidobacteriaceae > Sulfotelmatobacter. Next base: position 17,513 of record DATJOA010000176.1, on the reverse strand, counting down.
ACAAAAACTAGACCCACCATCAATCGAAGCAGGAGCAAGGCGAAGTCAGTGAAGCGGGCCAGTTGCGGGAACATGACGAGATGTCCTGTGATTTTAGTTTCTACTCACGCTTTTTATTTCCGCACATTCGGGGAGCCGTCCTTACTGGCTCGTTTGTTCCAGCCATGGAAACGCGATAAGTCTCCCGCATTCCACGCCTCGCGCAGCCCGGGAGTACTCAGATCCCAATCTGGGCGGATTTCACTCGTCACAGCGCGAAGGTCGTGCCACAGATCGACGACTGACGGGCGGCCCCAGAACCAGTAGCCGTTATAGACGCTGTAGATCACGAGCCCCGGCTTGAGGACGAGCGTATGCGGGATCATCGGGTTGTGCTCGGGGTCGGTGTATTCCTGAATGTCGAGATCCTTCTGAATGGTTCGACCGGGGTCTGAAAGGAAAGTCCACTGGGCTCCGACCGACGCCCGGAATTCCTGCAAAGTATGGTGATCATCGGTCGAGATCGTGGCGATCTGGGTGTAGGCTACGGCGATCTTCGGGTAAAAAGCGGCGAGTGCCAAATGCTGCTGGTGCTCCTTTGGGCAATAATGGCCGCGCGCGAGCGTGAGGATTAGCGGATCATCGCCCTGAAGCTCGCTGAGCTTGCGGGGCGTGCCGGTGTGATCGGGCAGTTCGTAGTCGGGAAAAATGCCCCCGGGCACGATATCAGAACGCATAGTTCGACTCCTCTATCCCTGTGACCGGCCCAAAGTGACACATGGTTTGGCTGGCATCGCTCAGACTACCAACGACGGGCTGGAGCGGCACCATCTACGTGGAGGATTTCTCCGCTGACGTAACCCGCGTGTGCCAGGTACAGCACGGCATCCACAATATCCTTAACGGTTGCCTTTTTCATAGTCGGGTGCAATGTCGAATCGTCGGGATCGTCGGGGTGCATCGGTGTATTTACAACGCCGGGAGCTACAGCATTGAATCGGATGCCGTCCTCTGCGTACTCGGTTGCAAGGTTCTGGGTCGCTGCATTCAAGCCACCCTTGGTAATCATCGAAACCGAACCATTTGTGCCTGCAATTGGCCGATCGGCGAGCGCGGCGGTGATGGTCACAACGCATCCGGATTTTTGTTTCAGCATCTCTTTCACTGCGCGCTGAGTCATGTAGAAGAACCCGAGCAGATTGGCGGAGACAAGAGCGTCGAAGTCCTCGATCGTGAAGTCGAGGAAAGGCTTGTTTAGGAATATGCCAGCGTTGTTCACCAAGACGTCGATGGTTCCGAAATTGTTGATTGCTGCGTCAACTGCCTGACTCGCGGTTTGCTGCTTGCCGACGTCGCCCTCGAGTAGAACCAAGGTGTCGGAGGGAGTCAGCCTTTGATTGGCTTCATGAGACGTTGCGACGATGTTATAACCTTGTGCCAAAAAACCTTCGACTAGACCGGCGCCAATCCCGCCTGATGCTCCAGTTACGATCGCTGTCTTCTTGCCGGACATAGGTACCTTGTTTTAGGAATATCTTTGTCAAAATCGTCCGTGTGACGATTAAGCCAGACGCGGGCGAGCGCGTCCATTGGACGAAGGTATCAGTGATACCAAAGTCCAATGGTCCTCCTCGCTGATTTGTTGCATGATTCTTGTGTGCAGCGCGGCCGAGAGGAAGCACAAGTATCAAATGGCGCACGGACGTTCGATGGCTGAACCGGCTTTGAAACAGAACGCACTCGACGTGTTAGAGGCACCGTTTGAAGAGGGCGACGTTCAGGCCGGAAATCCACTGCCGGTTGGCGGTGCACATCAATACGGGGAGGGAGTCAACTTCGTCTTATTCAGCCGGCATGCGACCCGGGTTCGTTTGGAGCTCTATGAAAACGCTGACGATGCGGCTCCAAGCAGGATCATCGATTTGGATCCGGCGCGTCATCGAACCGGTGACATCTGGCACGTGTGGTTGCGGGGAATTCCCGCGGGCCAACTCTACGGTTATCGCATCGAAGGACCCTATCAACCGGAACAAGGCAATCGGTTCAACCCGCATAAGTTGCTTCTGGATCCATTTGCGAGAGCAATTGCCTGCGTCGAAGACTGGGATTTTATAGCCGCTCGTGGGTACGATTCGTCCAGCAGCCTGACTGACTTGAGCATTTCAACCGTCGACGACGCGGGCACAACTCCGAAGTGCATCTTTACCAACGACCATTTCGATTGGGAGATGGATTCACCTCCGAAGCATTCGCCCTCCGACACGGTTATTTACGAGACGCATGTACGCGGATTCACCATTCACCCCAGTTCGGAAGTAACGCACGCGGGCACCTTTATTGGGTTGACGGAGAAAATCCCTTATCTCCAGGACCTGGGCGTGACCGCAATCGAACTGATGCCGGTCATCGAATTCAACGAAAATGAATTGAGCCGAATCAATCCAGTAACAAAGGAAAAGCTAAGGAACTACTGGGGCTATAATCCGGTCGCCTTCTTTGCTCCGAAGCAATCCTACGGCGTCCTCGGACCGCACCGGCGGCAGACGTTGGAGTTCCGGGAGATGGTCAAGGCGTTTCACCGCGCCGGCATCGAAGTGATCCTGGATATCGTGTTGAACCACACGGCGGAGGGAAATGAAACGGGGCCAACCATCTCGCTGCGTGGCATTGAAAACTCGGTTTTCTATATGTTGCAGGAAAACGGCCTACGCTACTACAAGGACTTTACCGGTACCGGGAATACGCTCAACGCAAACCATCCGATCGTGCGAGAGTTCGTGATTCTCGTGCTCCGTTACTGGGTCATGCACATGCACGTTGACGGTTTTCGTTTCGACCTCGCGTCGGTTCTGGGCCGAGATGAGCATGGGAACATCGCGCAAAACGCTCCGCTTCTCGAAAGCATTGCCGAAGATCCCCTCCTGCGCGACGTAAAACTGATCGCGGAAGCGTGGGACGCAGGCGGCGCCTATCAAGTGGGTAACTTTTCGACGCACCGCTGGATGGAGTGGAATGGCCGTTTTCGTGACGACGTGCGCCGCTTCTGGATCGGTGATGCGGGCATGATGGGAGCATTTGCGAGTCGAATCTGTGGAAGCTCAGACTTGTACCAACGATCTGGCAAGGGACCTGGAAACAGCTTGAACTTCGTCACTTCTCATGATGGGTTCACACTGAATGATTTGGTGAGCTACAACCAGAAGCACAATCACGAAAACGGCGAGAACAGCCGCGATGGAAGCGATGCCAATTACAGTGACAATTGCAGGGTCGAAGGTCCAAGCGATGATTCCGCAGTCGAGGGAATGCGGAACCGCCTGATCAAGACATTCCTTTTGACCCTATTTGTCTCTCGAGGCGTTCCAATGTTGCTGGGCGGCGATGAGTTTCGCCGAAGTCAGAGTGGAAACAACAACGCGTACTGCCAGGATAACGGTGTGAGCTGGTTTGACTGGAGCTTAGTTGAGAAGCACAAGGACATTCGCCGCTTCACTCGAGGAATGATCGCTTTCCGACGAGCTCATCCTGTCTTGCGAAGAGAAATTTTCTACACCGATGCGGACATAAAATGGTTTGCACCCGATTGCGGCATTCCCAGCTGGACGGACGAGCGGCAGAAATCTTTTGCATGTCTCATTCCGGGGCAGACAGAGCCCGATTTGTTCCTGATGTTTAACGCTGACACCAGATCTATTGACTTCGCAATTCCCGCGTTGACCGCAAGTAAGGTCTGGCGTCTGGGGGTGGATACTTCACGATCCGCCCCTGATGATCTTTATGAACGTGGGACAGAGCCCTCTCTGCAAGGTCAAATCAGTTTTCGAGTTGAACCTCGATCGGCCGCGATTCTCTTGACCGACGAAGGCGAGGTGGCGCGTGAAAATTAGCCCGGCTGCCGGCAAACCGGCCGATCCGTCAATCCTGGTAAATATTCCGAAGCTCATTACGGACTACTACGAACTGCATCCCGATGCGAGGGACCCGAGGCAGCGAGTCGTGTTTGGCACGTCCGGCCATCGCGGATCTGCTACGGACGTGGCGTTCAACGAGTGGCACATCCTGGCGATCACGCAGTCAATTTGTGACTACCGCAAACTGCAGGACATCGATGGGCCACTTTTCCTTGGGATGGATACCCACGCTTTGTCGGAGCCCGCATTTGCCAGCGCGCTGGAAGTGCTGGCGGCAAACAGCGTGGAAGTCATGCTCTCGGAAGGCACGGCATACACTCCAACCCCAGCCGTATCGCATTCGATCCTGCGTTACAACCGGGCTAGAAAATCAGGGCTCGCCGATGGAATAGTGATCACGCCGTCTCACAATCCTCCCGATGACGGTGGATTTAAATACGATCCTCCGCATGGGGGACCAGCCGATTCGAGCGTAACTTCGTGGATTGAATCGAAAGCTAATGGATATTTGCGATCGGCGCTGGAGGGCGTTCAGAGAGTTTCCTTCGAGGAAGCGCTCCGCGCCTCGACGACGCACAAGCACGATTTTTTGAGTACCTATATCGAAGATCTCGACGGCGTTGTCGATATGGGCGCGATCCGGGACTCCAAGATCAAACTTGGAGTAGATCCCCTGGGCGGGGCGGGCATCGATTATTGGCCACGCATTGCCGAGCGATATGGCCTCGACCTCACGATCGTAAACAAGGCTGTTGATCCGACGTTTCGCTTCATGACCGTGGATTGGGATGGAAAGATTCGCATGGATCCTTCTTCGCCGTATGCGATGCAGAGGCTGATCGGCCTGAAAGACAAGTTTGACATTGCATTTGCAAGCGATACCGATCATGACAGACACGGTATCGTGACCAAGGGGAGCGGGTTGCTGCCCCCGAACCATTACCTTTCTGTCTGCGCGCATTACTTATTCTCAAATCGGAAGAGTTGGCACGAGGACGTGGCGGTTGGGAAGACTGTTGTCAGCAGCAGCATCATCGATCGCGTCAGCGCACGATTGCAACGGCGTCTATACGAAGTCCCAGTGGGCTTCAAGTGGTTTGTCGAAGGCTTGCTCGCCGGCCGGCTAGGTTTCGGTGGCGAGGAAAGCGCGGGCTCCTCTTTTCTTAGGCGCGACGGCAGCGTATGGACTACGGACAAGGACGGAATTATTCCTTGTCTGCTGTCGGCAGAAATTACGGCGCGCTCGGGAAAAGATCCAGGAGAGATTTATCGCGAACTCACTCGGGAGCTGGGAGACCCCGTTTACGAACGGATCGACGCTCCCGCCACGCCCGAACAAAAAGCGGCTCTCGAAAGATTGTCGGCGTCCGACATTCACGCGAAAGACGTCGCCGGTCAAGGGATCCAGCAGATTCTCACTACCGCTCCCGGAGACGGGAAGCCGATTGGCGGAATCAAGGTAATTGCCAAGGATGGCTGGTTTGCAGCACGTCCGTCGGGCACGGAAGAGATCTACAAGATTTACGCCGAGAGTTTTCTGGGCCGGGATCACCTGCAAAAGATCGAAGAGGAAGCCCAGACGATCGTTACGGAAGCGCTCGCTCACAACACCCAGGCCGCTTAACCCGACAAGCCATGAGAAGGAGTCGGCTATGAGTTGTTCAACATACCTTGATCATCCCCTCGATACACACATTTCGGAAGCGCTGACCGACTTGGCCTTGGACCTGAGATGGTCGTTCAATCACTCGGCAGATCGGCTATGGCAGCAACTCGACCCCGAACTGTGGGACCTCACGCATAATCCATGGGTTCTACTACAGACCGTATCTCAGGAAAAACTGCAACGCGTCACCGCCGACCCGAGCTTCCAAACGCTGCTGGCTGACCTGCATCAGGAGAAGACAGTTGCTGAGGAGTCGCAAGCATGGTTTCAAAAAACGCATCCGCGTTCGGGTGTGTCGACGATCGCGTATTTCTCAATGGAATTCATGTTGAGCGAAGCGCTGCCGATTTATTCGGGCGGCCTCGGCAATGTTGCCGGCGATCAACTGAAAGCGGCAAGCAACCTCGGCGTCCCTGTGACCGGAGTCGGGCTGCTCTATCAGCAAGGCTATTTTCGGCAGGAAATTGATGCGCAAGGCCATCAACAGGCTTTGTACCCCTTCAACGATCCCGGCCAGCTGCCGATCAGGCCCGTGAGGGAAACAAACGGCGAATGGTTACGCCTCGTTCTCCCTTTGCCTGGTTTTAATTTATGGATCCGAGTTTGGCAGGTGCAAGTTGGCAGGGCGAAATTGTATTTGCTCGATACCAACGACCCCGCGAACCCGCCGACTTACCGCGGCATCACGACTGAACTTTACGGTGGCGGCCCGGAATTGCGCCTGAAACAGGAATTGGTCCTCGGCGTTGGAGGCTGGCGGCTCTTGCGGGCCCTCGGATTGCACCCCGAAGTTTGCCACCTGAATGAAGGTCACGCGGCGTTCGCGGTGCTGGAACGAGCCCGTTCCTACATGGAAGACAACAGCCAGCCATTTGACCTCGCCCTTACCATCACTCGCGCGGGCAACATTTTTACAACGCACACTCCTGTGGAAGCGGGATTCGACCGCTTCGCGCCCAGCCTGCTCGAGCGTTACCTCAGGAAGTATGCCGAGGAACGCTTATCGATTTCTTTCCAGGATATCCTCGCGCTTGGCCGGCGCAATCACGAAGACACCAACGAACCCTTCAATATGGCCTACCTTGCGGTCCGGGGCAGCGGTGCCGTCAACGGCGTCAGTAAATTGCACGGGCAGGTCAGCCGCCGAATTTTTCAGGTTCTTTTTCCACGGTGGCCTGAAAACGAAGTGCCCATCACACATGTGACGAATGGTGTACACACGCCGACGTGGGACTCTCCCGAGGCAGACCGGATGTGGGAATTGGCGTGTGGCAAAGACCGTTGGCGCGAAGAGTTGGCAGACGTGGGGAAGGATATTGCCGCTGTACAGGACTCCGATCTTTGGCAACTCCGTGCAAATAACCGCAAAGCTCTCGTCGACTACGTGCGCAAACTTTATGTCCGTCAATTGGCAACTCGGGGGGCATCGCCGGGAGATCTGGCACAAGCCGCGCGCATACTCGATGACGACATTCTGACTCTGGGATTTGCCCGCCGCTTCGCGCCGTATAAGCGACCGAACCTGCTATTGCACGATCCGGAACGGCTTCTCAAAATCCTGATGAATCCGGAACGCCCCGTGCAACTTGTGCTCGCAGGTAAAGCTCATCCCCAGGATACCGAAGGGCAAGACATGATTCGGCAGTGGGTTGAGTTTGCCCGGCGTCCCGAAGTTCGATCCCGCGTGGTTTTCCTTTCCGACTATGACGTTCTGATGGCGGAACATCTGGTTCAGGGCGTGGACGTTTGGATCAACACGCCGCGACGACCTTGGGAAGCCAGCGGCACCAGCGGCATGAAGGTACTAGTCAACGGCGGCCTGAATCTTTCGGAACTCGATGGCTGGTGGGCGGAGGCGTATTCGCCTGAAGTAGGCTGGGCGATCGGGGATGGGCGCGAACATGGGGACGACCCTTCCTGGGACGCTAGCGAAGCTGAAACTCTCTATGCACTGCTCGAGTCCAACGTTATTCCCGAATTTTATGGGCGGGACGAGCGTGGAATTCCACGCCCCTGGGTTGCCCGCATGCGGGCAAGCATGGCTCGTTTGACTCCCACCTTTTCAGCAAATCGTGCCGTTCGCCAATACACTGATGAGCGCTACCTCTCTGCTGCTGCGGCTTTTCGCCGGCGTCATGACAATCGAGGCTCACTTGGATCGGATCTGATCGCATGGCAAGCCGATTTGGCGAAACACTGGTCCTCCGTGCGATTTGGCTCGGCGTCCGTTCAACAACAGGGTCAGCAATATTTCTTTCAGGTTCAGGTTTATCTCGATGATCTGAACTCGGAAGCCGTGAAAGTCGAGCTCTATGCGGATGGAGGACAAGATACTGAGGCAATCACGCAAACTATGGCACGCGGCGAACCCCTGGTTGGTTCGGCAAATGGCTTCACATATACGGCCGTTCTCCCGGCCAATCGTCCGGCTGCGGACTTCACCCCGCGTCTGGTTGCGCAGCACGAGGGGGCGTTGGTGCCCTTGGAGGCGCCTTTTATTTTGTGGCACACCGCACCCTCTTGGCGATGAATGGAAACGGCGTTCAAGAATTTGAAATGAAGAGACGAATCCAATGGCCAATAAACCTAAATCTAAATCACTTGGTAACAAACGACCGATTGCCCCCGCTACCGATTTTCTGGGAGAGGATCGGCACGAGCTCGTGGCAAAACTGGCTTACAAGCTTTGGGAGGAGAGAGGTCGGCCGTTCGGTTCGCCCGAAGTTGACTGGTTCGCAGCAGAGAGAGCCGTGTACACAGCGCTAGTGGCCTCGGGTCTGATTGACGCGTCACGAGTTGACCCGCAGCAGATGGCGGGAAAGTTATACGCGTGACGTACCGAACGAGGGCGGCTGGTTAATTCAAAGCGTCCGGCCTGCGTTCCTCGTCAGATCGTGAAGCCACTTGAAATGAGGATCCGACAGCATGCTTTCGGTAGATCGCCAGCGCCAATTTCCATCGGACCGCCCTGGGACATTCATTCGAGCTTCTTTGCCCAGGTTCAGTAAGTCCTGCAGCGGGCTTATTGCAAGCGCAGCGACCGAAGACCATGCCAATTCCATTAACGCCGGGGCTATGCTCGTGCTCTTGGCTCCTCGTCCTCTTAAATAAGTCCAGATGATCTGCTGTTGACGAACGGGCAAGTCCTCAAACCATGACCGAGTCGTGGGGTTGTCATGAGTACCCGTATATACGACTGTGTTCGTGTCGAAATTCTCGGGCAGATACGGGTTGTCCTTATGGCCGTCGAAGGCGAACTGCAACACGCGCATGCCGGGAAGGTGAAGTCGATCCCGCATCGAAATTACATCTGTGGTGATCAGCCCCAAGTCCTCGGCAACGAAGGGCAGCCCGCCCAACTCCTTCTCGACGGCTTGGAACAAGTCGATGCCGGGACCGGGGACCCAACTTCCGGTCTCAGCAGTTGGCGCTCCTGCCGGTACGTGCCAGGCAGCAGCGAAGCCACGAAAGTGATCTAAGCGAATCACATCAACGTGGCACAACAGGGAGCGCAAACGGGCGATCCACCAACGATAGCCGGTCTGCCGAAGGGCGTCCCAGTTGTAGACGGGATTGCCCCACAACTGTCCTTTTGAACTGAAATAATCGGGAGGGACGCCGGCGACAAAACTCGGCCGATGCTGCTCGTCGAGAAGAAAGAATTGCGGGTTCGCCCAGACGTCGCTCGAGTCCCCAGAAACAAAAAAAGGCAGATCGCCCATCAGGATCAGCCCCTTTTTATGAGCGTGGGTCCTCATTCGTTCAGCTTGCCGAAAAAGAACGAACTGCGCCAAGGACGCCTGACCGATACGATCCGAAAGTTCAATGCGCGCTTGCTCTAGAGCTGAGGGCTGACGCTGAACTAGTTCGCTTGGCCATTGGAGGTAGTGTGCGTTGGCGAATTTCGCCTTAAGTGCGCGGAAGAGGGCGTAATCCGGCAGCCACTGATCATGATCGTGGCAGAATTTGTCGAACTCCGGACGAAGATCGGCGCGAACACCAGTCCTGAACCGGCCCCAGGCCTTTTCCAATAGCCGATGCTTAAAGGGAATGATCGCGCCATAATCTACTGCGTCCGGGGGGAACAATGGATGCTGACAGTCGCCCGCGGCTACGAGTTCGTCCTCGACGAGCCACTGCGGGCTGATCGTCAGTGCGTTGCCAGCGAGAGACGATAACGGCTGATATGGAGAATTGCCGTAACCGGTTGGACCGAGCGGCAGCATTTGCCACCAGCTCTGGCCGGCTTCTGCAAGGCGATCGATCCAGGAGGATGCAGGTGGCCCCAGGTCTCCAATGCCATCGGGTGATGGCAGGGACGTCACATGCAGCAGTAATCCGGACGCACGATAATCGCCTGGAAATGGCACTCGGCTGATAGTGTCGCGACTCATGCTGGCGTGTTCAAGTCGGGACCGGGGTGACGTTGCGACATAGTATTTTCTTACCTGTGCCAGGCGCCTCGCGTTCCTTGGCTGATTGAATCAGACGCGTAAATGCGAGGGCAATTAGACGATGGTATTGCCTACGTTCGAATATCGCTCGGGCGAGGCACAGTTGATTGCAGTGATACGAAGGTATCGCACGATACTATCGTTCAATAGACTCCTCAGGATCCTTCTGACTTAATGTTTAGGAAGCTTTCGTGCACCAGTCATTTCGTGAACACAGCGGCAATCGCAAAGGAGTCGGTTCATGCCCGGCCTTCTTAAGACTTCCAACCCGGCGTTGAACGCAAGAACATTCGAGAATCGCATGGCTATCGCCGGCGGATCGATGACGCTGCAGGGCACGGTGAACAGGACCGGCTTCCTGCTGATGTGCGCCGTCGCAACCGCCGCCTGGACCTGGTGGCTGGCCCGCAAGCAGCCCGAAGCCGTGGCGCTGTGTTTGTGGGGCGGCCTGATTGGCGGGCTGCTGTTCGCACTCGCCACGATCTTCAAGAAGGAATGGGCGCCGGTCACCGCTCCGATTTACGCGCTCTGCGAAGGCCTCGCGCTGGGCGGAATTTCAGAGGCTCTCAATCACTCCTATCCCGGGATTGCGCTTCAGGCGCTTGGATTGACGGCTGCCGTCACGGCGGTGATGCTGCTGTTGTACACGTCTGGCCTCGTTCGAGCGACCCGGAAATTCACCATTGGGGTGATCGCCGCGACCGGGGGGATTTTTCTCTTCTATATGATCGACCTCGTGATGGGTTTCTTCGGCCATCACGTGTCGATGCTCTACAGCAACGGACCGTGGGGAATCGCGATCAGCGTATTCATCGTAATCGTAGCGGCGCTGAATCTAATTTTGGATTTCGATTTTATCGAGACGGGCGTCTACGCCGGCGCGGCTAAATACATGGAATGGTATGGGGCCTTCGGCATCATGGTGACGCTGGTGTGGATGTACATCGAGATTCTGCACCTAATCAGCCAAGTGCGCAGCCAGCGCGAGCAGGCAACCTAAGCCGAATCTATTGGACGAACGTATCGACCGATACCAAAGCAGGGATTGGACGTGTCGGGAGCTGGTCGTCCCCGGACTCTTCCACGAGCCGCAGTACCAAGGTATCGCCAATACCATCGTCCAATTGATTCGCAAGAGCACCTCGGGTGTAATGACTCCATCGCAGCCGATTCGATCGGGAAGCGACGCCAAGAAATAGGTTTGGATCGTCATGGTTTCATTACGAAGCGTTTTGAGTCGCTTGCAAGGACAAGGCGTGGCGCTAGGGCATTTTAATGTTGCCGATCTGGTGCTGCTAAAGGCGGTTGTCGCAGCCGCGGTTGAAGTAAGAGTTCCGGTGATGGTTGGCGCGTCGGAAGGGGAACGAGACTTTTTCGGCACTTATGAACTGGCAGCGGTTGTGGAAGCTATGCGCGCCGAACAGGACGTCCCAATTTTCCTCAATGCGGATCATACGCATTCACTGGCGAAAGCAGTGGAAGCAGCGAGGGCGGGGTTCGATGCAGTCGTAATTGATTTTTCCGCGCTTCCTTTCGACCAGAACGTTGCTCACACGAAGGAAACTGTTGAAGCCGTCAAAGCGATCAATCCAGCAATCCTTGCGGAGGGAGAGATAGGCCACATCGGGACTGGCTCTGAGATCCACGAAAGCGTTAGCAACGAATTCCGGAACCTCACAACACCCGAGGAGGCCCGACAATTCGTCGACTCCACCGCAATCGATGTCCTTGCTCCTGCGGTCGGCAACATGCACGGGATGCTGGAAAGCATGGTCGATGGGAAGACGAAGAAGCATCTGAACATCGAGAGAATTGGCCAGATCAAGAAAACGGTTGGAATCTTTCTTACCCTGCACGGGGGGTCGGGAACCGATGATGAAGATTTCCTGCGTGCGATTGCCGCTGGAATCAACATCATCCACATCAACACAGAACTGCGGGTGGCCTGGCGCCGATCGCTGGAACGGAGTTTAGCCAGCCAGCCGAACGAAGTCGTGCCGTATAAAATTCTGCCGCCAGTTGTAGAGTCCGTTAAGCAAGTCGTGAGTTCCCGCCTGAAACTGTTCAACGGTCAACTGAAATCCGATGAAATGCATGTAGCAACTGGGCGATGAGCAAGTCGGGTGACAGAGAGCCGCACGACTATTGCGGGATATCCATTTTATAGAGAATGGCTTTGTGGAGCGCGTCAGGGCTGAAGGGGCCGTACGCTGGAACGCCCTTACATCGATAAACTGCTTGCCTTTAACAGTGGAATTATTCCATCAGCTTGCCTTTTTCATTCTGAGCTGCAAGTCCATATCCTATTGCCGCTTCAAGCGTATCGATGTTTATATCCTTGAGAGCCCTAAAGCGAATGCAATATCCGGTGACGCTCGCTTTGCCTAGTTTTTTCCCATACGTCTTGGCTAAGTACTTCTTATCTTTGAGACCAAGAATATAGACGGAGATTCCGGTTTTGTTTCCGCTCACGCCAATCTGAAAAGACTCTTTACTTTTTCCATTGGCATATCTTGTTATGTGAAATCCATATCCAATCGTCGGGTTGGAAACCGTACGATTTTTGCTGTCTTTGCCATCAAAGAACCATAATTTGCATTCTGGTGACGATTGAATGGTGAGCCGATGCAACTCTTGCATATCACTGCGTTTGGGCTCCGGTTGGCTGGCAATATACTTCTTGATTTGTTCTTGTACGCTCATACGTTCTGCTTCCTGGTTGCGCGCACGAGATTATACGACGTTTCATCCTTCTCCCCCTGTAAGGGCGGGCGGCCCTGACCGTTGAGTCACTCGACCGCGAGGGCGCCCCGCACGCCGTTTGTTGCATGAGAGCTCTTCAGAATTCCAAGGGCTTGAAATGTGTGGAGCGCCGAGAAGCGGGCAGAGGGGCTATGGCTTACGGCAATTCAAAATGCAAGGTCTTGAATGCACGGGGGAATATCAGCACGACCTCATGACGTTCAATATAAATGCAACGAGATAAGACGCACGCGCGCGCCTTATCTCGTCTCTCCCTCAGATCAAATCGTTTACACCGAGTCGTGCAACCCGGATTACGCTCTAGTGGTGTCCGCCACCATTTCCACTAGCATGGCCCCCACCCCGATAGCCGGGGAGGGCGTGCTCAGACTTCGGGTCATGGCCACCTTGGACCACATTGCCTCGCCCATCTCGCGCCTCGTTTCCTTGGAAGTGGTTGAAGCGCTGCGCACCGCGTGCCGGGAGTGGTCCGTTGTAACCGTGATGAGGATCAAAGCGGTTGTCGACATGCCCGTGAAAGTCGCGCGGCCCGTGAAACCATGGGCCTGCTCCAATAAATACGCCGCCCACAAACCAATCGGGCCCGTAGTAGCCGTAAGGAGCACAGTCATACGGGGCATAGTCGAAGTAGCCGTAAGGACACACTGGAGCTAGTCCGATGTTTACGGTCACCTGAGCCTGCGCCATAGGTGCAGAGCATAAGAGCCCAGTGACGAGAACTGCGAAAGCAAGCACACTAAACTTCAACATGGTTCCTCCTCGATTCGTTCAGAGTTCCAAATTGGAAAGTCTGAGGGACACTACAATACCTGAGGATCATAGCGGGCAAGACGGAGGTTGACTGTCAATTGTTGTAAAGAGGTGGTCGTAGGGCTGGCTTTCGGGAAAGATGAGGGTAATTTTGCCATGGGAGCGCTGGTCCATTTTCAAATTGGGCCGGAAGCAAAAAAGTTCGTCAGGGGCCGCACGCCTGGGGGGAGTGTTTCCGATCCACGCCCTTGCCGCCTGACCGGATCCCAGGCACGTTGCTCCGAGGTTCGCCAACTCCCCCAACAGTTTTTCGCTTTTTGACCACATTCTCCTCAACCTCACACTGGGGGATTCCCATGCGTATGAAGTGATCGACGGGAGCGCTGCGCACCACGAGCGCAGGCGAATATTTAAACTCACGTTGTGGACACATGAGGATTGGAGATCTTTGGGCATTACGAGAGGAAGAAAATCTCCTCCGCCTTCGAATCATCTCGCTTTTGCTGTGGACGGCTCAAACTTCGTAGCGACGCAAAGCGTCCTCGTCCTGGCTCAGCCCGCTAACACTTTCACGGGCGTTGCGGGTTGACGGCCCTGACGAAGTTTGCCCACTGTCCAGCATTCACTGTATCCCAATAGTCGTACCAGAAAATGATCGCCGGGTTGGCGCCGGTAACGGCGTCGTGCAGCATAGTCTCGAGTTGGCGGGCAGTCGGATAGGTGCACTGCGAACCCGAGCAAACACCGGCGCCCGGGTATTGGCCCCAATTGAATGCCTGAAGCGCCATCTCCGTCGCTTTCCCGTATTTCGTCGCGATGGCGAAAACGTCACTGGCCGCGGTCGCAGTATCACTGGCGGGCGCACCAGTCCCGATCGGGTAGTAGTCCCCACCCAGGATATCCGCGAAATGAAAAGGGACCAGGTATCTCCGAAGATCAGCCAAGCTGGGATTGGTCGCGTCGTCCCAAGTGGCGTTGACCATCTGAGGATGTTTGGAATCGAGACCTCGAATTATGTTGTAAAGATTTTGCACGTTCGACGCAGTGTTGGGTGTGGGTTCGTCTCCGATGCTGTACCCATACGTGGCGGGAAGATTCTTGACGAGATTGACCAGGTACTCCAAGAATCCTCGATTCGTCGAGCAATGGCAAGAGGCAGAGATTTCGCTGTAATCATCAATCAGGTATTTGCCTCCCTTGTCGGAATACTTTGCAAAGTCCGGGTCATTGAAAGCCCACATGATCTTCAGATGCCGAGCGTGGGCGTGAGCGGCATAAGCCAGCAGTTCCTTTTTGGTTCCCCAGAAGACGCTGTAGTTGAGGACCACGGAAAAATTGGCATCGGCGATTTTATCCAGCTGGCTGCTGGGCGTGTCACCGGCGGCCCCGCTGCAGCTTTGACCGTCCAGATTGCAGTCCTGATAGATCGCTTGGGGAATGGTGGTGATAACGTGGGCTTCGGAGAACGACGAAGAACCGGGAATGCTGGTGCTCACATAAAGCACAGGATGCTGTTCGAGAACATTTGCAGCGATGGCGCGAGCAGGAGGTGTCAAGTCAACAGAGTAGTTTCCATTCCCGTCACTTTGCACCGGAAGAGTTTCGGACCAGAAAGAATCATCGGGAAATTCTTCACTGGCATGGATGTAAAAGGTGAGCAGATGTAATCCGGCCAACGGCTCGCCGTCTTCGGCCAGCAGGGTGGATTTGAAATGAATAGATTGCGGCTGTCCGGCTCCTATTACTGCGGCAGAGCGAGACTCCTGAGACAGAGATTGAAGCGGCCAGAAGTAGCAGAGCAAAAGAGCGATAAGAGAAATCAGGTGAAAGTATCTGGGCTGTCGCATTACGACCTCCATATTATTGTGCCGGGGAAGCAAGACTAGACTGCGAACAGGCCAAGTCTAAACCCGTTGCCTGCAAGATGGAATGCCGTGGACTCGGCGAGGCCGAGTTTTATAGATTTCCAAGTTAGGCGCCTTGAACAGCCGGGGAAGATTGGATGATTCTTGCAAAACGGAGACCAAGTGATCGTGAGCCGTCCGTCAAGCTGGGCCGATCTATGCAGGCGGTCCACACAAGGCGGAGTTAGCGGCGTGAGGCGCAATTCACAGCCACTCCAATTTAAAACTCACCTCCACTCCACATCACCGCTAACAACCTGATCCGACTGCATTAGCCAAATCCGATTCGCTCAAGCACCAGGAAACGACAGAAGCTGAGTCCAATGGGATTTCATCTCGGTCATCCACGGGACAAACTCTCAGCTTTCTCCTGCAACTGCGCCCAGCGTCTATAGAGCGTGTCCAGATCGTTTTGTGCCGCCTCCATTTCAGCTTGAGCGGCAACGAGCCTGGGTCCGTCGCTGGCAATTGCTGGATCTTCGAGTGCGGTACGTTTGCTTTGTAGTCTCTGCTCCGCCTCTGTAATACGCTGCTCGATGCCGGCATATTCTCGCGCTTCGAGGTAGGAGAGCTTCGTTTGGGTTTGTACCCGCGGTGCAGAAGAATCCGGAATCAGCCGCGATGATGTCATGTTCTCATTCGGGGTGCGCCTGCGTTCTGCTTGCCAAACTTCCCATTGGCCATAATCCGCAAAGCTTTCCGCACCGCCCTGACCATCGAGGCCAAGTACGATCGTAGACACTCGATCCAGGAGGTAGCGATCATGCGTAACCAGCACGAGAGAACCACGAAATTCGAGGAGGCTCTGTTCGAGGATTTCGAGGGTGGGGATGTCGAGGTCGTTGGTGGGTTCATCCAGCAGAAGAATGTCGGCAGGTTGCAGCATGAGCTGAGCGATCAACACACGGGCGCGTTCGCCCCCGGAAAGCCGCTCGACAGGTTGGTCCAATTGTTCGCCAGTGAACAGAAATTTGGCGGCCCAGGATGCGACATGAATGACGCGATCCTGATACAGGACTGAGTCTCCCTCGGGAGCGAGGGCGCGACGCAGGGTCAAGCTCAGGTCGAGTTGGCGGCCCTGGTCGAAATATACGGTGCGCAACCAGTCGGCGCGTCGAATTTCGCCGCTCTTGGGAGCAACTTCGCCAAGCAGCATGCGCAATAGGGTTGTCTTGCCACTGCCATTGGGTCCTACTACACCGATCCGCATCCCAGCGGAGACGATGAAGTCCAGTTTTTCGAACAATGTACGATTTGCAATTTCGCAAGCCACATCCTGCAGCTCGACCAACCGCTTGGTCTTTCGATCGGTTCCTGAGAAATCAAGTTGCGCAGTAGTGCTGCGTGTTCTGGCATTGAGGTCGGCTAGTTCGCTCATCAGCTCGCCGGCTTTATCGATGCGGGCTTTGGATTTTCGTGTGCGGGCTTTTGCCCCACGCCGAAGCCACTCAATTTCGGAGTGAACCAGATTTTCCAAAGCCTCCTGACGCTTCGATTGAGCGTGAAGGAATTCCTCTTTCTTCTGTAAGAAGTCGCTGTAGCTTCCGTGTACGCGCAGAAGACCCTCGGGGTAGACCCGGCTAAGCTCTGCTACGTCGGTAACAACATTCTCCAGAAAGTAACGGTCGTGGCTTACGATCACGCAGGCAAACTTTGCCTGGCGCAGCAGATCTTCGAGCCATCCGATTCCGGCGAGGTCAAGATGATTGGTCGGCTCATCGAGCAATAGCACATCGGGCGCCTGAACCAGCGCCTCGACGATTGCCAGCCGCTTTTGCCAGCCTCCTGATAATGTGGCCGCCTCCAGATCGAGGTCCTCAAAACCCGCTCGGCCCAGCGTTTCTGCCAAGCGGGCTCCGCTGTCACCGTCGACTGTTAGCGATCGCTCGATCGCCCTCTCGACGATAGTCCGGATGCTCGCGCCAGCGACAAATCTAGAATCCTGTTCGACGTAGCTGAGTTGCAGGCGCTTTCGTACGGCCACGTTGCCGCTGTCTGGTTGTTCCGTCCTGGCTAAAATTCGCAGAAGTGTGGATTTTCCGGAGCCGTTAGGGCCGATCAGCCCAATTCGATCAGCCCCCGAAAT
>DATJOA010000175.1:0-37747 GCA_035507635.1 Candidatus Acidiferrales bacterium | reverse complement strand
TTGAAGCGGATTCTGCTGCCGGAAGGATGGAAGGGATTTCCGCTGCGGAAGGATTACGGAATCTTGCAGCAGGATAGCGAATGGGTGCAGATCAATTTAGGGATTGAGAGCGGGCAGTAATGCATAGGTCCTTCGCTTCGCTCAGGATGACAAGGCATATAGGTGGTGGCGGAGAACGGCCAACGACTGGCAACTAACGACTGATTCATGACTGATCCGAAGACACTCTCGTCGTTTGATCTGGATACGGCGGAGAAGACGTATCTGGATGCGAACGAGCTTGTCATCAATATGGGGCCACAGCATCCGGCGACGCATGGCGTGCTGCGGGTCATCCTGCGGCTGGATGGCGAGAAGGTGCTCGGGCTCGAGTGCGTCATCGGATATCTGCATCGCGGTGTCGAGAAGATCGCCGAAAACCGCACCTACACAATGTTCAATCCGTACGTCGATCGGATGGACTACGTCGCGGCGGTTTCGAATGGGCTGGGATATTGCGAGGCGGTCGAGAAGTTGCTCAGCGTGGAGGCTCCGCCGCGGGCGCAATACATCCGCGTCATCCTGACGGAACTGAACCGGATCGCCAGCCATCAGCTCTGGCTGGGGACGCATGCTCTTGATATCGGCGCGATAACGCCACTCTTCTATACCTTCCGCGACCGAGAAGAGATCCTCAAGATTTTCGAGAAATATTGCGGCGCGCGGCTGACGACACACGCGTTTCGGATCGGCGGGCTGCAGTATGAGGCGTATGACGGCTTCGAGGAAGACGTCAGGAAATTCTGCAAGTTCGTTAAGCCGAAGATCGACGAATACGAAGAGCTGCTGACGACGAACCGCATATGGCTCGAGCGGACCAAGGGCGTGGGAGTCATCTCGGGCAAAGATTGCATTGCGCTCGGCGTGACCGGTCCGGTACTGCGGGCGAGCGGAGTGAAGTGGGATATCCGCAAAGCGCTGCCCTACGCAAACTACAAGAACTTCGATTTCGAGATCCCGACCGGCCAGAACGGCGACACGTACGACCGGTACATCGTGCGGATGATTGAGATGCGGCAATCGCTAAGGATCATCGAGCAGGCGGTCGCGGGGATTCCGGAAGGTCCGATCATGGCGAAGGTGCCGAAGGTGATGAAGCCTCCGGTGGGCGAGGTTTATCACTCGATCGAGGCGCCGAAGGGTGAACTTGGATATTTCATTGTGAGTGACGGATCGACGCAGCCGTACCGGGTGCGTGTGCGTCCGCCGAGCTTTGTGAATCTGCAGGCGCTGGATCTGATGTGCCGCGACCAGCTTGTGGCTGATGTGATTGCCGTGATCGGCACGCTCGACATCGTGCTCGGCGAGGTGGACCGCTGATGCACTCGATCGTCGAATACATAACCTCTTATTTGCAGAGCAATCAGACACCGGGAGCCGCGGGAAATTTCGCCTGGGCAACGATCTACATCCTGCTGGTGTTTGTCGGGCTCTCGATCGCCGTGATCTGCATGAACTGGCTGGAGCGCAAGATTCTGGCGCACATGCAGGTGCGGCTGGGACCGATGCGCGTGGGCCCGCATGGTCTGCTGCAGCCGATCGCTGACGCTCTGAAGCTGCTCTTGAAAGAGGACATTATTCCCGCGGAAGCGGACGCGACCGTATTCTGGATCGCTCCATTCATCGTGGTGCTGGCGGCGTTTACGGTGTTTGTTGTCGTGCCGTTCGGGCCGACGCATGCGATCACGGACATGAATATCGGAATCCTGTTCATGCTGGGAGTGTCGTCGCTGGCGGTGCTCGGAATTGTCACCGCAGGGTGGGCGTCGAACTCGCATTATCCACTGATTGGCGCGCTGCGGTCGAGCGCGCAGATGGTTTCGTACGAAGTCGCGATGGGGCTGGCGGTGGTTTCGGCGATCATGATGACCAGCGCAAATGCCGAGGGCACGGGCACGCTGAGCATGATCGGGATCGTGCAGGCGCAACTCGAGCAGCATGAGTGGTTCCTCTTCAAATATTTCCCCCTGGGAATCGTTGCGTTTGCGATTTTTGCGATCGCGATGGTGGCGGAAACGAATCGCGCCCCGTTTGACCTGCCGGAAGCGGAATCTGAATTGACCGCCGGATTCCATACCGAGTACAGCGGCTTCCGGTGGTCACTGTTCTTTCTGGCGGAATATTCGGCGATGATCGCGGTGTCGTCGATTGCGGTGACGCTCTGGATGGGCGGATGGCTGCGCCCGTTCCCGAATGCGCTGAGCGGGCCGACCTGGGACCTAGTGTTCTCGCTCTTCCCCGGTCTGACTTTCCTGTTCCTGGCGGCATTGTGCTTTTACAGCACCGCGCGGATGCCGAAACATCCCCTGTTCAGGATTCAGACGATGGGACTGGCCGGGTTCGGCGTTGTCCTAGCGCTAATTGGGCTCATTTTGTTCTGGGGACCGGCGCGCACGCGCATAGAAGATATCTACTGGTTCTCGGCAAAAGTAGCCGGGTTTATGTACCTCTACATCTGGTATCGTGGCACGTTCCCGCGATACCGCTTCGACCAGCTAATGAAGGTGGGATGGAAGGTATTGCTGCCGACGGGATTGGCGCTGCTGATTCTGACGGCGATCGTCGGGATGCGCACGGAGATTTTGAGCATGTTCCAGGAGGGATTGCGGTAATGAATCCTCCGGTTGCGACGGCATTCTTCTTCTATCTGCTGGCGGCGACGATGATCATCGGCGGCATCCTGGTAATCACGCGGAAGAATGCGGTGCATTCCGCCCTGGCATTGATCACGGCACTGTTGGCACAGGCCGCGCTTTATCTGATGCTGTATGCCCCGTTTGTCGCTGGCGTGCAGATCATTCTTTATGCTGGCGGGATTATGGTGCTGTTCCTGTTCGTGATCATGCTGATCTCGATCGAGCGGAACATGAAGGAAAGGCAGTTCAACAAGCAATGGCTGGTCGGGATTGTCGCGGCGGCGGCGCTGGGCGCGCTTTTTGTCACGGTTTATACGAAGACGTCGCGGGGGGTTTCGCTCTTCATTGAAGGACGAATGAGCTATGGCGAGAGCCAGAACACGCAGATGATTGCGAATCTGCTGTTCGACCGTCACGCCGGCATGTACATGTTCGCGTTCGAGATCGCGTCCCTGCTGTTGCTGGTGGCGATCATCGGCGCGGTGGTGATGGCGAAGAAGAGAATTTGAGAAACAGCAGTGAGCGGTGAGCATTGAGTAAGTTCAAAACCGAGTTTTTATCTCACTGCTCATGGCGTACTGCTCAGAAAAAGCGATGAACACTTTACTGCACATTTCGACATTGCATTATCTGGTGCTCGGGGCGGCGCTGTTTCTGCTAGGCATCATTGGCGTGCTGACGCGGCGGAATGTCGTCATCGTGCTGATGTCGATTGAGCTAATTCTGAATGCGGTCAATCTGAATCTGGTAGCGTTTTCGCGGTACTGGCAGAGTATTCACGGAGCGTCGGCGCTGCACGGTCAGGTGTTCGCGATTTTTGTGATTACCGATGCTGCGGCTGAGGCTGCCGTTGGTCTGGGAATTCTGATCGCCTTCTTCCGAAATAAGGAGACGGTCAATGTGGACGAAGTGAATTTGCTGAAGTGGTAGAAGGCAGCTTTTAGCGATTAGCTCTTGGCTCTTAGCCTGGATCGGTTGGGTCGAGCTAAGAGCTAAAGGCTACGAGCTAACAGCTACAAATGCTATTTCTCGACCACATATGGATCATTCTGCTGCTGCCGGCGGTTGGGGCGGTGGTCATGTTCTTTTTCGGGCGGAAGCTGACGAAACAGAGCGTGAACGCGGTTTGCGTGGGAGCGGTGGTGCTGGCGTTCGCCTTCGCCTGCGGAACGGTCCTGCAATATAACGGCTGGGCTGAGGCGCACAATCACCAGCCTTATCAGACCATTCTTTACACCTGGCTCGGGACCGGCAGCACTGGAGCACCCACGGCCGCGTGCAGTCTCACGCCCAATGGCATTGCGAGCCCGGATACGTCTGCGCAAGATCAGTTGTGCTACTCCAAGTACGACGGAACGCTCGCTTCCTTCAACGCGGATGCGGGATTCCTGATCGATCCCCTCTCGAGCATCTGGCTCCTGTTTGTGACGGGAGTCGGGATGCTGATCCATATTTATTCGATCGGCTACATGGCGCATGAGGGCGGCTACTACCGCTTCTTCGGATACCTGAACCTGTTCATGTTTTCGATGCTCACGCTGATCCTGGCAAACAACTATGTGCTGATGTTCGTTGGCTGGGAGGGCGTGGGATTGTGCTCGTATCTCCTGATCGGGTTTTATTTCCAGCGGAAGTCGGCGAGCGACGCGGCGAACAAGGCGTTCATCACCAATCGAATTGGCGATGCCGGATTCCTGCTGGGGATGTTCTTCATCGCGTGGTATATGGGATCGCTGCGGTATACGGACGTGATTGCGGCGGCGCACTCGGGAAAGTTTGCGATTGGAGATCCGATTATCACGGCGGCGACGCTCCTGCTGTTCGTTGGAGCCTGCGGCAAATCAGCGCAACTTCCTCTTTATGTATGGCTGCCGGACGCCATGGAAGGCCCGACGCCAGTCAGCGCGTTGATCCATGCGGCGACGATGGTCACCGCGGGCGTGTATATGGTGGCGCGCACGAATGCGCTGTTCGTGCTGGCTCCGACGTCAATGTTAGTGGTCGCGATTGTCGGGGCGCTGACGGCGATTTTTGCGGCATCGATCGGGCTGGTGCAGAACGACATCAAGCGAGTGCTGGCGTATTCCACCGTATCGCAGCTGGGATACATGTTCCTGGCGCTTGGCGTGGGAGCGTTTGCCGCGGGCGTGTTCCACGTGTTCACGCACGCCTTCTTTAAGGCACTCCTCTTCCTCGGGGCGGGATCTGTGATTCACGCGATGAGCGGCGAGCAGGACATGCGGAACATGGGCGCGCTGGGCGGCAAGATCAAGATCACGTATTGGACGATGCTCATCGCGACGCTGGCGATTTCGGGCATCCCTCCGTTTGCAGGATTCTTCTCGAAGGATGAGATTCTTTGGCAGACGTGGACTCGCGAACCCGACGCATATCGGCTGCTGTGGGGGATTGGCTATGTCACGGCGCTGATGACGGCGTTCTACATGTTCCGGCTGATTTATCTGACGTTTTACAGCAAACCGCGGATGAGCCACGAGGTCGAGCACCATATCCACGAGTCGCCGAAATCCATGACGGTGCCGCTCATTGTGCTGGCCGCGATGTGCCTGGTGTCGGGATTCCTGGGATGGCCGCGTAGCCTGGGAGGATCGGATCGGTTTGCACATTACCTGGACCCGGTTTTCGCGCGAGGCGAAGTCCACGTTTTAGCCGAGCAGGGCAAGGCGGAACAAGTCGCGGCCGGAGAGCGGGAAGAAGAGCATACGAGTCCAATCGAGTATCTCCTTATGTTCTTGTCTGTTGCGGCAGCGGGCGTGGGCTGGTGGATGGCAGGCCGCTCTTATGCGAACGCCGATAAAGGTTATGTCGAGCCCATCGATGCCGCTTCGCCTGCGGTCTATAAGACCCTGCTGAACAAGTATTACGTAGATGAAGGATACGACTACGTATTCACCGGACGGCGCAAGCTGGGCAAAGTGCGGCTGGGCGCGATGGGTTTGGGCGACGCGAGCTACTGGTTCGATGCCCACGTTATTGATGGGGCCGTGAATGGCGCGGGATGGATGACGCGAGTGATCGCGACCATCTCGAGCTGGTGGGATAAGTGGATCATCGACGGTCTTTTTGTGAATGGCCCTGCGATTCTGGCGCGAGTGTTGAGTTATCCAGCGCGGCTGTTCGAGTGGGGCCTGGTGCAGTGGTATGCGCTGGTGATGACGGCGGGTTTGGTCGGGTTCGTGTTTTATTACGTGTATCACTAAACGGCAGCTGCTAGCTACTAGCTTCTACCAAAACGGCAGAAGCGAAGTGGCCAGAGCTAGAAGCTAGCGGCTAGAAGCTAAAAGCTGATTATGCAATCTCACATTCTCTCCATCATTCTCTTCACGCCGCTGGTGGGCGCGTTCCTGCTCCTGTTTGTGCCGAAGGAGAATAAGGATGCGATCCGGTGGATGGCGAACATTTTCGCTCTGGGCGGCTTCCTGATCTCGATTCCGCTGGTGCCCGCGTTCTGGGCGCTGCGTTTTGAGCCGGGGTTCAAGTTTGTCGAGGGCACGGCCAACAACTGGATTCCATCGATCGGCGCGGGATATGTGCTCGGCATTGACGGCATTTCGTTCCTGCTGATCATGCTGACGACGCTGCTGGGCTGGATCTCGATCATGTCGTCGTGGACGGCGATCGAGAACCGCGTGAAGGAATACTACATCTGGTTCCTGGTGTTGCAGACCGGGATGCTCGGCGTTTTCATGGCACTCGACTTCTTCCTCTTCTTTGTGTTCTGGGAAGCGATGCTGGTGCCGATGTATCTGTTGATCGGCATATGGGGCGGTCCGCGAAAACTTTACGCCGCGATCAAGTTCTTCCTCTACACGCTGGCCGGCTCGGTTTTGATGCTGCTGGGAATTCTGTTTCTGTACTTCCACCATCACGGCGTCACGCAGGTTTTCACCTTCAGCATTCCTGAGCTGTATAAGACGGCTCCGCAGATTTATTCCGACTACGGGCCGTATGCCGCGACGCTGCTGTTCCTGAGCTTCTTCTTTGCGTTTGCGATCAAGGTGCCGATGTTCCCGTTCCACACCTGGCTGCCAGATGCGCACGTCGAGGCTCCGACGGCGGGATCGGTGATTCTGGCGGGCGTCCTGCTGAAGATGGGAACGTACGGATTCATACGATTCTCGCTTCCCTTCTTCCCGGGTGTGTTGATGCACACGAGAGTGCGTTTCTGGGTGATGGCGCTGTCGGTCATCGCGATTCTGTATGGCGCGCTCGTGTCGCTGATGCAGAAGGATATGAAGAAGCTGGTGGCGTATTCGTCGGTGAGCCACCTGGGCTTCTGCACGCTGGGAATTTTTGCACTGTCTCCGCTGGGGCTGAGTGGATCAGTCTTGCAGCAGGTCAACCATGGAATCTCAACCGGCGCGCTGTTCTTAATCGTCGGAATTCTTTACGAGCGGCGGCATACGCGTGAGATCGCCGAGTATGGCGGCATTTCGAACGTGATGCCTATTTACGCGACGATCACCCTAATCATGTTCCTGTCGTCAATGGGTCTGCCGCTGCTGAACGGGTTCATCGGGGAGTACACCGTCTTGTGGGGCACATTCATGCAGAAAGACATCGCCGGGCATCCGGGATGGTTCTGGGTAGCATGGGCCGTGCCGGGGGTGATTCTCGCGGCGGCGTATCTGCTGTGGTTGTATCAGCGGGTATTCTTCGGGACGGTTACGAATCCGAAGAACGAGAAACTGCACGATTTGACACCGCGGGAGATTGCGACCTTCGCCCCGCTGCTGATCATGGCGTTCTGGATCGGGCTGTATCCCAAACCGTTTTTCGAGATACTGCAGCAGCCTGTGAATAGCCTGGTGGCGCAGATGAACCGGGAGCCATCCAAAGATCAAAACGCGAACGCGGCTGTTCAGCCGGCGGCGAATCCGACGAGTGATACGATCATGGATCCTACGATACCTTCGAAACTCATCGTGAAGCCAGTAAGCGCGGTTAAGCCCGCGAGCACGCCGATGAAGGGAAAGCACTAGTGGTCTGGACTGACTATCTTCTGGCACTGCCGATCACGCTGCTCGTGCTGTTTGCACTGGGCATCTTGCTGATCGACATCATGCTGCCGAAGGAGATGAAGTGGGCCAACTCGGTGACGGCGTTCATCGGGGTGCTGTTCTCGGCAGCGGGCGTTTACAAGATCCAGATGTGGCTGAATGCGAGCAACGTGCCCGGAAGTCGTGGCATGTTGGGAACGATGCTGATCGACCGCTTTGCCCTGTACTTCTTCTATCTGTTCCTGGCGGCCACGGCGATTGCGATTCTCGTTTCGGTCAAGTACCTGGAAACGGAGCATGAGAATCACGGCGAATATTACGCGCTGATGTTGCTGTCGGTTGCAGGCATGATGTGCATGGCCGGCGGACTGGATATCGTCCTGATCTTTATCGGCCTGGAGTTGATGGCCATCTCGACCTACGTGCTGGTCGGATTTCTCAGGCGCGACCGGCGCTCGAATGAAGCTGCGCTGAAATATTTTCTGCTGGGGGCTTTCTCGTCGGGGATTTTTGCATACGGGCTCTCGCTGCTTTATGGCCTTGCGGGAAGCACGAATCTGGCGGTGATTCATCAGCAACTGTTGCAGAAGGTTGCCGATCCTCAGTACAAGCCTGTGGCGATCGTGGCGCTGATTGCGACGATGACCGGGCTGCTGTTTAAGATCGCAGCCGTGCCTTTCCATCAGTGGGCCCCGGATGCGTATGAAGGAGCGCCGACGAGCATCACGGCCTTCATGTCGGTTGCGGTCAAGGCGGCGGGATGGGCGATGCTGCTGCGAATTCTCGTCCTGGGACTGCTTCCCTTGCGCGAGACATGGGTCCCGATGCTGGTCTTTGTCTCGATTGCGACCATGACTGGGGCGAATTTTGCCGCGCTGACTCAGACGAATACGAAGCGACTGCTGGCGTATTCATCGATTGCCCACGTCGGATACATGCTGCTCGGGCTTGTGGCCGGAACCGCGACGGAACTTAGCCCGGACGGCGTGAAGGGCATCCTGATTTACCTGCTGGCTTACACATTCATGAACCTGGGAGCGTTTGCCGTGATCACGTCGCTGCGGCATCGTAATGTGATTGGCGACGAACTCGACGACATGAACGGCTTGTATTCGCGGGCTCCGGTGGAAGCCGTGCTGATGCTGGTGTTCCTGCTGTCGCTGGCGGGGATTCCGCCGCTCGCCGGATTCTGGGGCAAGTACTTTATCTTCCTGAGCCTGATCAGCACGGGGCACTACGCGCTGGCGGCTCTGGGCGTGTTGTATTCGGTGTTCGGCCTCTACTACTACCTGAAGATGGCCAACGCGATGTTTATGCGGCAACCGGAAAAGGGCGAGGAGAGGCTTCCCGTCAGCTTCGCCATGCGGACCGCCGTGGGCCTCACGGCACTGGCTACCATCTACATCGGCGTCTTCCCGAACCGGTTCATCGAGATCGCGAACTGGGCGTTGGGGATCGCGCAGAATCCGAATGTGGCAAATCTGACTCGCTGATCGAGTGCCTGAACAGCCTTGCACAAGATTCCTCGCCCCGCTGGTAAAAAACGCGGGGGGGAAATGACGCAGTTTCAACACCCTTATCGATCCGATCCAAACTTCGCGTAGAATTTTCCTGTCAGCCAGATTCGATTCCATGCCAGAGAAAGATCCCGATTCTAATCGGAAGAAAAATCCGTGGGTGCAGTTTGGGCGCTACAGCCAGCTTGCGTTCATGCTTCCCGCAGGGACAGTGGCCGGGTATCTGATTGGCGCGCTGCTGGACCGCTGGTTGCATCAGTCGTGGATCAGCGTGGTCGGGCTGTTGCTCGGGACGGTGGGTGGTTTGGTCGAGTTGATCCGGACGATTTCGCGGGATACGGAGTAGATTCCTTCTTGTCGGCTAGAGAGACTCCCAAATCCCTACGTCTCGCAAAAGCGGCGAGACTGATTAGATAACCGTGTCGGCTCCAAGCCTCTGAGTAAACTTGGAACGCTCAGAACCAAGGCTCGGAGGAAAGGAGCCGAGCACATGAAGATTGTAGGATGTGATTTACACACGCGCTACCAGCAGATCGCGATGCTGGACGACGAGACCGGCGAGTTGATCGAGCGTCGCCTGGAACACTCCAACGGAGAAGCCAAAGATTTCTACGCGAAGCTGAGAGGGCCGGTGCGCGTGGGGATCGAGGCCACCGGGCACACACGCTGGTTCGAGCGATTGCTGGCGGAGTTGAGTTACGAGTTGTGGGTCGGGGATGCAGCCCGCATCCGTGCCGCCGATGTACGGAAGCAGAAGACGGATGCGCGGGATGCCGCACTGCTGCTGGAATTGCTGTTGAGCGGACGGTTTCCGCGATTGTGGCGGCCCAGTCGTGAAGATCGCGATCTGCGGCAACTGTTGTGGCATCGTCAGAAGTTGGTGTGGATGCGTAACGCTGTGGGCAATCAATTGCACGCCTTGGCCATGGGCGAGGGCATCTGCCGCAAGAAGCAACTCTTCAGCAAGAAGGGGCGAGCCGAACTGGAAGCTCTGAACTTGGATCCGTGGGCGAGCCGGCGGCGGCAAGAGTTGCTACACATGCTCGACCAGACCGATGCTTCCTTGAAGCAGTTCGATCATGCGGTGAATGAACAAGCCTCTGGAAATGAGTTGGCCGTACGGTTGATGACACATCCCGGAGTCGGTCCGGTGACGTCGTTGGCGTTCGTGCTGATCGTTGGTCCGGTGACTCGTTTCCAGCGCAGCAAACAACTGGTGAGTTATCTGGGACTCAATCCGCAGGAACACTCCTCCGGCGGACGACAGAAGTTAGGCGCGATCTCGAAACAAGGCAATCCGATGTTGCGTGGGTTGCTGGTGGAAGCCGGACACACCGCCGCACGCTTGGATCCAGAGCTACGGCAGGATTATCAACGGCTCAGGCTGCGTCGTGGCGGCAGCGTAGCGAAAGTCGCCATCGCCAGGAAGCTGGCGGTGCGGATGTACTGGATGCTACGCCGCGAAATCAACTACACGCAGCTGGTTCGCACGCAAGGCAGCTCGAGGGCCACCCTGGTGCAGCCGTAGATCACCGTTGGGCTGATTGGAGCGCCTTGCCTCCCGGAATGCCGGGAGTCTGAACAACGAATCATGATCGGAAGTTAAGTGACCGAATAGATGGCTGGTGGAACCAAACGTCCACCGCAGGATTCTGAAAGCGGGCCTTGGTCGATGAGCACACAGCAAAAGCAACACCAAGTGCAAGACCAAAGCAAAACCTTCCACGAAAGGAAAAGAAAAATCCTTCCGGCAGTGGAAGTGTCTCTTGACAACGCCGACACGGTTATAGAAGGGGCACCCACGATTTGAGTGGCCCAAGCTTCGCTTATGAGTGAGTCGACAGCACCAACTACTTCAACTGGAACTCCCGAATCCGAAGCCTTCTACACTGGCGCTCTGGAGCGGATCCGGAAATTCATGCTCGTTCTGGCTCCCGCGGGTACGGTAGCGGCGTGGGTCAAGTTCGGGCGATTCCCTGCCCTTGGATTCCTGTTGGGATGCGTCATCGCCTATCTGAACTTTCATTGGCTCAAGAGCGGAGTTTCGGGGGTGGCAGACCGGGTCACCAATGCCGGCAAACCTCAGTCCGGAAAGGGGATCGTGGCGCGCTTCCTGCTGCGGTATGTGTTGTTTGGAGCGGCTGCGTATGCTATATTAACCAGTTTTCCCGCGAGCCTCAGGGGGTTATTCGCGGGCCTGTTCCTGCCCGTAGGCGCGATCGTCTGCGAAGCGGTATACGAGCTTGCGGTGGGGATCAGGCGGGGAATCTAGATCGCGAGCCAGGAGCCAGCAGCGAATAGCTGCCTTTCATGCCCGAACAACTCTGGTTTACCGCGCTACTGAATCATTTGTTCGCCGGACCGGTTACCGCCTTCCTGCGGATGATTCACATTGAGCCGAAATATCCTGCGGCGCCGATCACGAATTCGTTTTCGATGGAGCTGCTGGTCGCGTTTTTCCTGCTATTCCTTTTCGTGATGTTGCGGTCGAGGTTGTCGGTCGACTCGCCGGGGGCGCTGCAACACTCGTTTGAGAGCATCGAGGGTTTCGTGGTCGGGCAGAGTGAGGAAATTATTGGCCATCACGTCCAGCACTACATTCCGTTCCTCACGATCCTGTTTATCTTCATCCTGGTGTGCAATCTGATCGGACTGATTCCGGGACTGGAGTCGCCGACGGGTGTTACGGTCGTGCCGCTGGGCTGCGCCATTTGCGCGTTTTTTTACTATCACGCGCAGGGATTCAAGCATTCCGGCGTGAAATATCTGCTGCACTTTTTCGGGCCGCCGATGGAGGGGATGCCGCTGGTTGCGCGCATATTCCTGGCAGCGCTGATGTTGCCGATCGAAATCGTGAGCCACTTTGCCCGGCTGCTCTCGCTCACGGTACGTCTGTGGGCAAATATGTTTGCTGGTGACCTGATCACGCTCGTGTTCTTTTCGATGATTCCGATCGGCATCCCCATATTGTTCATGGGCCTGCACATTGTGGTAGCGCTGCTGCAGGCGTATGTGTTCATGCTGCTCGCGATTATTTATGTATCAGGCGCCGTGGCGGAAGAGCATTAGAAACGTTTTTCAGTTCTCGGTGGTCAGGTTTCGGTAACAGCTTTTCGTCAGTTCCCTGTTGTCGGTTTTCTCTCGGCGTTTCGGTTTTTGCTGAGAACGAAGAACCGAGAACTGAGAACTGAACGCTTCCAGCGTGAGGGCGTCTGCACGGTATGGCGTCAACCACCCACTGGCGGCAATTTCCTACAAGGAGCAACACTATGCGTCAATTTAGTCGTATTTTCATGGCTCTGTCTGCGCTGTGCTTCGCCGTGCCCGCCTTCGCGCAAGGCGGCGGGACGAGTGCCGGTAGCTGGGTCGCCATCACCGCCGGATTTTCCATGGCCATCGCCTCCGCCGTTTGCGGACTGGCGCAGGGCAAGGCCGTCGCGTCGGCCACAGAATCGCTAGCCCGCAATCCTGCAGCCCGCCCGGGAATCCAGTTTGCCCTGATTCTCGGACTGGTGCTGATCGAGTCGCTCGCTTTGTATACGCTGGCGATTATTTTCTTGAAAGTGAAGTAGGAAAGATCAAAGGGCCGGGGTTTTAACATTCCAAAGTTTCAATGCAAAAGCCTCCGATTTGTCGGAGGCTTTTTGCTGATGAGCCACAGATCTCTCTCTAGACTTTGCGGTCACCGCCCCATTGCTGCGACTTGTTTTGGGGGGCGCTGTTCAAAGCTTCGATGAGCAGGCGGCGCAGCTTGTGGCGGCTGTCGAGGTCGGTGTTGACGATCTCGAATCCGACTTCATTCACGCGGGCGCGGCGCAGCAGAACCTGAGCGCGAATTTTCGAGCGCATGCCAAGGGAGATTTCGATTTCGGCCTCGCTGCCAATGCGAAGATTATCTTCTTTCGTACCCATTCCACCGCCGAGACTCAACTCGCGGATGACGATCTTCGATTTGCCCCAGGAACTGCCGAGCGTCCCACTCACCGCCTTGGCCAGGACCAGACGCTCGTAGCGGCGCTGGCGCACCCAAGGACACGCGGGAGCCATATCCAGCGGGGCGATCGCCAGTTCGGACGGCTCCAGACCGCTATCGGAGAGAACTTGCGATCCGTAGCGCGGATCGGTTTTCGACAAAGCCTGCGCCGCGGCGATTCTGAGTTCGCGGTGATAGAGCCAGCCAAATGTTTTCTTTGATTCCAGTATCTCGCGCAAAATTGCAACGGCTTCCGCGTCTTTGATCCGGCCCAGCGATTCAATGGCTTTCAGCTGCACGAGAGGCGGGCGGGAAACGGCGTCGCCCGGCTTGGCCATTGCGATGAGCGGGGAAACGGAACTGCGATCGCCACTCATTCCGATTTCATCGACTGCCTCGGGCAGCACCACAGGATCGAGGACTTCGGCCAGTTCCAGCAGCGTACGTCCGCGGTCGGTGGCAGCGCCGTAGGCAATCTGCCGCACCACAACGTCATGGTAGAAGCGATTCCACTCCGGCAGACGCGACGGAAGGAGTTCCAGAAGAGTTTCCACGTCGAGGCGGCTCACCAGCCCGACAACGGCGGAAGCCTGCCGGGGCTGCCCAGTGCGGAGAATCTCACGAAGCTGGGTGAGAATGGGAGATCCCAGCTGCTTGACTACCTCGATCATACGGTCGCACTCGTCGCGGCGCATGCAGCGAAAGAAACGATCGGCCAGGTGTTCGGACCCGGCTTGACTGGTACGGCGAAGAACCGAAAGCAGATCCGCGGGAACTTGATCGAACTGCAGCGCTTCTTCGATGTACTCGGGAAGGCGATTCTCGACGCCAACGCGCGGACGCAGATCGCTGATCAGGACGGGGCGCTCGACGCTGATTAACTCCATGCCGGCGCAAACTTCGTTGACCGCGGCATAATTCTTCGCAGAGCTGGCTTCCTGGCTCAACCGCACAAATGCCGCACTGTACAAGCTCTGCAGTTCGGCGTCTTTTTCGGCTATGATCTGCTCACTCAGCTTGCGCACTGCTTGCGCCATGGGCTGACCACCGAGGCGCGCGTAGAGGTCCGCGACCTGGCTCAAGCCGATCGCGGTTCTGCGACGGGGCTCGGCATCTTTTGCGCTCAAGCAGCTCGAATAGTTATTCAGGATCTCAGCCGCACTCTGCTTGTCGTCCCGTTCGAGCAACTGTTCCACGAACTGCCGCAGGTTACGGGGAGGAACACACGGAGCTTCGTGCGACAGCAACACGCTCTTTTTGCCGGCTTCCGGAACTTCCGCCCAGAACATGCGATCGAGAATGTCGGCGTGCGACTCGACCAGCATGCCGGCCTTGCTCATTTTTTCTTCCTGCAAGCGCAGAATTTGCCGCAGAGAATCCATCTGGCGGCTCATGTGCTCCATCATCTGGTGCACGGCATTGACCTTCACTTCACCCTTCGAATACCGCTCGAGAGCAAAACGAATGGCCATGTGTTCAGCGGCCTTCATCAGCAGCGGAGTATCTTCTTCCTGTGCCGTCGCCGCTTGGGCGGCGAGGCTTCCGAGCAACTGTTGCAGGTTCAAGCGCGTGTTGGGATCGGCTTGCGCAATGTCCTTGTGCAGCTCTTCTTCTTTGCCATTCGGATCCTGCTGTACTTGGCCGAAACGGGTGAGAAGGCGAATCGCCTGGATGACTTCCTGCTCCTGCAGGGGAACCATCGGAACCCAGCCGGGTGCTACGCCGGTAGCGGCGTTGCCTCCGCCCCCGGGAGGTCCACCGCCAGGGCCAGCAGTACCAGGGCCGCCCGGGCCAAATGACCTGGAATCTCCGCCGAACCAACCCCCGAATGCGGCGGCTGCGTATGGGCCGGGAGTGCCGCCGGGCGGCGGATTGCCACCCTTCCCCACCGGAGTATTCGGAACGCTGCCGAGTGGAACCATCGGTACACCGTCACCGCCTTTGCCCCCGCCCGAGGCTGCGCCTTCCGCCGCCGCAATCAGTTGCAGCATTTTCTGCGGATCATTGAGCCACTGCTTGAACTCCGGGCCGAGCGTCTGGGCTGCAATCTGGGCGGCGATGCTGACATCTCCAGTGAGCGGATCGGCCGCGACGAACTTCACTTCATTAATCTTGATGGTGCTGTTCTGTTTGCCAGCGCCGAGAGCATCTTTGATCTGCTTGGCCACGTCTGTCGCCTTGGAACCGGCGATCGTGAAAGCGCGCACCAGGCGAACGAAATCTTCTTCCGTAACTTCTTTCGAGAAATGCAGACTGGCAAGGCCAGCGGTGGTCAGCAATGTGGCGAAGCTCTTTTCGGCTTGTCCGGATTCCAGCGGAATGCCGTCAAGGAGCAGCTTGTTATCTGAGACTCCGAGCAGGAAGCCACCTTCACCGCCTGCGGGCAGCGCGGTCTGCAGTTCGCTCCAGGTTGTTTCGAACTGCGCCTCAGTCCGCTTGTGCTCGTAACCATACATCCGGGCGTACTTGATCAGGATGTTGAGGCTGTGGACGAACGCCCGCGCCGAGGCCGCGCGCGCGACTTGCGATGTGTTAGCGCCAGAGATAACGAGCTCCTGAACGGCAGTTTGCATCTCCAGCCTAATGCGAAACGGTAAGCCCTAAAACGTTACGGAGGTAATTGCCCGAGGGTATCAGGGCGAAAAGCTGCGATGATCCATTTCTAAGCCGTTGCGTGAGGGTGGATGGCGAAGGATGAACTTGGGGAATCGGCTCATGAATTGCCCCAGGAGAACGCCGCGGGCACTACGCTGGAGGGCTTTTTTGTGCCAGCACATACGTTGTCGAGGCCATCACATACCCATTTGCCCTGTCACCAAGGAACGAACCCATTGGCACCAGGACAGCACCCAGGAGTTTCCACGCGACCCGGCATGGAAGGCTCAGAAACTTTGGAAAGTAATCGCGAATGAAAACGTACCCCATATCAACGAGCGTAAACATGGGCCCCACACTGGTTCCGCTTTCGAGAACAACGAAACCGGCACGTGAGAACAGCCGGGCGTGTCCGATGACGGTAAAGTTTTGAAAATGGTTCGGATACCCGTGAAATGCCTGGAGAAACGGAGTGATCGCGATTATTTTGCAGCCAGGTTTTAGGACCCGAAACATCTCGTCCACAGCCTTCACCGGGTCCTCCAGATGCTCCAACACAGCTTCGCAAAAGATTGCGTCGACGCTGTTGTCGCCATAGGGCAGCTGATGGGCGTCGGCTACGATATCGACGTTGGGAAACGGCCCGATATTCAGATTCACTAACTTAAGATGGGGACGGCCCGGGCCTCCACCGATGGAGAGACAGAGCGCGTCTTCCGAGGTCGAGGTGATAGCTTTGTCGAATGCATCCAGGGATGCCTTCGTGCGATAGTCTTTGAACAGGAATGCCTTCAACCGCTCCGGCATGGAAGACTTTTTTTGCACGGCTTCCGCGGTGTATTGGCGGGACATGACCGCCGATCCACGCGAATACTTCTCGGCCTCGGCTGCGTCTGTGAGGAGAATCGGAACTCCATCCGGTGTGAGCGCGTAGGCGGTGCCATCTTCCGAAACCAGCAAGTTTCCTCGCTGCGTCAGTCGAGTCCTAGCCCGGGGACATGCCAACAGCCCGCGATTCAACTGTTCACGAATGCTAAGCATACTCTAGGAGAGACCGCTCTCATCCGGCCATGTCGAGAATACGATAAACAGGCCAACCTTCGCGAGCCCAGGGCTGTGGAGTCACCCCCGTAGCTCTCCCGACGCATCTCGAATCACTCTGAACTCCATTGAGTGGCTTCGACTCCCGGCGAGTGTGCGGATTCCGTGAAACATCGCCAAGAGCATTTCAAACATCCGCAAGAACAAAAAAACTTGGCCGCCCGCAGGCGGCCAAAGGGAATCGGAACACTGAGTACCGCTGCTAGTCGCCGGCAACCGGCTCGGCGAGTTCGGGCTTGGTTTCGCCGGCGTGATTGCCGTTGCCATTGCCGTTAGGCTTGGACAGCGCGCCTAGCGGAATGAAGCCGTTCTCGGACTGCACAGGCTTCTCCTTCAGCACGACTTCGCGATAGAGAGACGCCATGCGCGCGTTGTAGGCTTCGTCGTTTTTCTGTGGACCGCGGGCTTCGGCCGATGCCGCTTTTGCATCACGGGCGCGCTTCTTCTCTTCGCGGGCGTTCTTGGCGATGCCGAGTTTGTCGAGATCGTGCTGCAGTTCGTTGGTGACGATTTCCTCGCGCAGTTTGAGGTAATCGACGTGCTGCTCCTCCATCTTCACCTTCTTGCCGCCGGCAAAGATCTCGTGGCGTCCGTGCTCTTCGTACCACTTCGTGAGAGTAGCCGTCATGTGCATCTTCTCGATGATGTTGCGCCATCCCACGCCGGTGTTGTAGGCACAGAAGGAAATCTCTCCTTCCTGCGTGGCATACGGAATGATGCACTGCTCGGTGCGGCGGAAGTCGTAATTGAACAGATCCTGGAACCACATTCCCGCGATGAACAGGAAGTTCCAACGATCTGTGGTGCGGCGCTTCATCACGTCGTCGATAGTGCGATCCGGTCCTACCTTGCCGTAATTCTTGCTGGTAATGTGATAGTTCTTGTCAAACTTTTTGAGCAGATCCATCAACTTGAAGTGCGTCGGTGACTGATAAGGATCGTAGTTCTTCATCAGGCACAACGCCATGCCAAGCCCGGTAAGAAATTTTCCGCGAGCAGCGTCGTTAACTTTTGCGATGTCCTTCGCCAGCTGATCGCCGTGCAGGAACGCGGTGACTGGAACGGCCTCTTTCGTCTCCTTGTCGATCATGACGGCCATGCCGGTACCGCAGTTCGGATGGCATCCGCAGGAGAGCTGGCCCCAGTCATTGTTGGCATCGTTGGCATGCATCAGATCGGCCCAATCGCTGAACGTCCCCATGAAACTGATCGGGAACCAGTCGCGCGCGGGCTCGCCAAGGCCAGTTTGATTTTTCACGTCATGCGCGAGATGGCTCAGCGTGTAGCGCTGCGCCTGACGGCGCTCGTCGGTAACCGCTTCATCGCGGCCGGTAAAGCTGACCGGCTGGAAGCTGAGGAAGCTGATCGTCTTCGGATTGTCGAGCGCGAACTTGATGATGCGTCCGACCTGCTCGTTGTTGATGCCGTTCACGATGGTAATGACCGGAACGATTTCGCAACCGGCCTTGTGCAGGTTCTCGATCGCCTTCAGCTTGACGTCGAACAGGTTGCCAACCATGCGGTGCGCGTTGGCAGCGTTGCCGATGCCGTCGAACTGCAGGTACGCGTAACGCAGCCCGGCTTCGACTGCCTGCTGCGCAAATTCAAAGCTCTTCGCAAACTCGATTCCATTGGTCGCAGCCTGCACGGAGTTGTATCCAACCTTGCGCGAGTAGCGAACGGCATCGAGGAAGTACGGAGACAACGTCGGCTCGCCACCGGAGAATTGCACGCTCATCTGCCGGCGCGGCTTGATGGTGATGGCGTTGTCAAGCATTGTCTTGATTTCTTCCCACGTCAGTTCGTGGACAAAGCCGACCTGGTTCGCGTCCATGAAGCAGGGATCACACATCATGTTGCAGCGGTTGGTAAGATCGATGGTGAGCACCGAGCCGCGACCATATTTCACTGTGGAAGAGCCGTGATGATGCAGATGCTCGTCGTTGTGCGCAACGATGTCGCGGCCGGGGAAAACATCTTCGAGGTGCTTCGAAAACTCGGTGTCGATCGACATCAGGTCTTCGAAGTGACCGTGCTTGGGGCAATCCTTGACCATCAGGATTTTGCCGTCGCGCTCGACGATCTGAGCCTTGATCTCGCCGACTTTCTCGTTCATGAGCACTTCATGCGGAAGATGGCCGTCGAGAATCTGCTGGCGGATCTCGGGAACGCACTTCGGGCAGAGCGAATCGGTGGAGCGCGGCCAGCCGAGCGGCGGCTTCGATTTCTCGTACGACTTGAGCAGAGGCTTGTCGGACCACTTCGGAGTTGGCGACGGATTGGGGCTGACACGGTTCAGGCGATCGTACACAACCCAAGCTCCCTTTGCGGCGGCGACGACTGCTTTTTCTACGTACTTGACTGGCTTGCGCATGATACCTTTCGCTCCTTGCCTGGCTGTAAGCTCTGAGCTTCGAGGCCCGAGCTTTCTTTTCATCGGGATATCTTCTGGCCGCGCCAACTAAGGCTATCCCTACGACCGCATTAAACTCTCGCCTTCGCTCTGGATGAACCTGGAAAAACTCACCCAAAAACTGCGGCTGTCCCGGAAAATCCGGGGCTCAACACTAGGTTACTTACACCTTTCCCTTGGTTTCGCTGAATTTATGCTATGGGAAGCCTCAGGAATTGCGCATCCATATCCCAATGAATGGTGCAAAATCAGGGTTTAGCGGTGATTGGCAGG
This sequence comes from Candidatus Acidiferrales bacterium, assembly GCA_035507635.1. Lineage (GTDB taxonomy): Bacteria > Acidobacteriota > Terriglobia > Terriglobales > Acidobacteriaceae > Sulfotelmatobacter. Next base: position 18,179 of record DATJOA010000175.1, on the reverse strand, counting down.
ATTATATGGAGCTAAGCTATTGAAACTAAAGGGAGCTCTGTATCTGATCGTGGTGCTCGCAGTTGTGATATGACATTGAACGGTTCGATTGTCGCATTGCTGGTCCCATGATTTTCAGACAGTATTCGCGGCGAGAATTTCTGCGAGCTTCTGGCGCTGCGGCGCTAGCTCCGGCGTGTAGTCGCCTGCTGCCGGGTCGTGAGAACGGCGATCTGTGCCGGAAATTGGCTTCGGATCCGCTGCGTCCTCAATATCATCTGCTGCCCGCGCGCAATTGGATGAACGATCCAAATGGCCCTATTTTTTATCGTGGGCGTTATCACATGTTTCATCAGTACAACCCAGACGCAGCGGTATGGGGCGACATGCACTGGGCGCACGCGACGAGTCCCGACATGATTCATTGGCACCACGAACCGATTGCGCTGGCACCGACTCCTGGCGGCCCCGATCGAGACGGGGTTTTCAGCGGCAGCGCAGTCTTGGATCACGGGAAGCCGACCGTGATTTATACGGGGGTTGCTCCGCCGGCAAATGATTCCGAAGCGACCTTGCGCGATGGCGTGCACACCTGGCGCGAAACCCAGTGCCTTGCCGTGGCGGAAGACTTGGATCTGACGCGTTGGAAAAAGCTGCCGGAGCCCGTAATTGCCGCTCCGCCTGCAGGAACGGAAGTGCTCGGGTTTCGCGACCCTTGTTTGTGGCGCGAAGGCAATCGCTGGATGCTGATCCTGGGTTCCGGCGTTCGCGGCAAGGGCGGAGTAATTCTTCTGTATTCTTCGCCGGATCTGCGGAGATGGACTTTTCTGCATCCGCTCGTCGAAGGCGGCTGGTCGGGCAAGAATGCCGTGAATCCGGTTGACACCGGAGACATGTGGGAGTGCCCGGACTTTTTTCCGCTCGCCGATAAACATGTCCTGCTGATCTCCACGAGGGGCAAAGTCTATTGGAAAGTCGGCAGCTATGCGAATCAGCGGTTCACGCCGGAAAACGAAGGAGTCGTCGATTGGGGATCGCACTACGCGGCCAAGACGATGATCGATCGCGACGGAAACCGCATTTTGTGGGGATGGATTCCGGAGACACGTCCCGACCGCGAGTCGATCGCCGCTGGATGGGCCGGAGTAATGTCGCTGCCTCGCGTGCTCTCGCTGAATGGTCAAAACGAGCTGCAGACTGAAGTGGCTCCGGCGGCACGGCAACTTCGGCTTGCTTCCGCGGGTATGAAGACCCTTTCGTCTGAGCGGCAGAGGATTCATGAAAATCTTCGCATTCACGATTTGGCCGCTGAGTGCGATTTTCATATCCGGCCGCATGACAGAGAATTCTCTTTCACGCTGCAGTCTGACGATGGAAAGCTGTTCGCGAAGATTGCTTGCAGTATGAAGTCGGGGACGCGCGAATTGCGCATCAACGAGATCGTCGCGCCCCTCTCGGGGCCGGCAGACTCCCCGGTGCATATGCATATCTTTCTTGACGGATCCGTACTCGAAGTATTTGCGAACGGAACGACTGCCGCCACGGCTCGCATTTATCAGGCGATCACCAGTCCTCTTCGATTACTCTTTGACAATGGCGAATTGATCTCTCTCGACGTGTGGCAGATGGAGCCGATCTCCAGGAATCGCCTGACTAGCCCATTGTGCTCGTGATCGCTTAAGAAAGCTTCCAGCCGTCTCTTCCCTGCCGCAACTTCCTTGAATCCTTGTAGGCTAGTATCTTTACTAATCGCAACTCTTTCCCGGGAGGGACTTTAGTATGTCCACATTGGGCCTTATCGAGTACAAAGATGCGAGCCCTGAAGTGCGCGCCGTTTATGACGACATCATGGCAACTCGCAAGACCGGCTGGATCAATAATTTCTGGAAGGCGATCGCGCACGATCCCGCGGCGCTGAAAAGGACGTGGGAAGACATCAAGCAGATCATGGCGCCCGGCGCGCTGGATCCATTGACCAAGGAACTGATCTACGTTGCCGTCAGCGTTACGAATCAATGCCACTACTGCATTGCGTCGCACACAGTTTCGGCGCAGAAAAAAGGCATGTCCGACGCCATGTTCAAGGAATTGATGTCCGTGGTCGGAATGGCCAATGAGACGAATAAAATGGTCACCGGATATCAGGTGGAGATTGATCCGCAGTTCAAGAAGTGAGCACTACCGCCAGCGCGGATTCCCGGCTTTAGCTTTCTTTGCCGGCTTTGGCTTGAATTCATGCGCCTTCATGTCAACCTTGCGGCCGCGAAACCGAACGCCCTCGGCTTCCAGTCGCAATCGCTGCTCGATGGCGTTATCGCCGGTGAGCTTGATTGCGCCGCCTGCGCCCAGCACCCGCTGCCAAGGCAATCCGAACCCGCGACGCAGGATCCCAGCCACCATGCGCGCTGCCCCTGGAAAGCCTGCGGCGCGTGCGACACCTCCATATGTGGAAACCTTTCCACGCGGAATAGCGCGGATTGCCCTTTCAATGCGCAGGCGCATCGAGCCGGAATCTTGAGGCTTCTTCTTACCGGTGGGCATGAAGCGAGACTGGCTGCTCCGCGGACATGGCCGCGATCTCTCGCGGCCAAGGCGGACTCTTTGCAAAGAATTTCGAGAACTGTTTTGCCTGGTTATGCGGCCTGGCGGAAAGCTTCCAGAGCCTCATACTCGGAGCCGTAAACTTCAAACACCGTCAGAAGCTTGGTGACCTGCAAAAGATCTCCGACGCGCTTGGTCAGGTTCGCAAGCTTGATGCTCGCGCCGGCATTGTGCGCCGTTGTGTGCAGAGCGACGAGCGTTCCGAGTCCACCCGAATCGATATAGTTCACTTCGCCCAAGTTGAGGACAATGCGCTTGGCGCCGTCCGCAATTGCTTTTTTCACTTCATCGCGAAGGAGCGAAGACTCTTCCCCGAAGACGATCCGGCCGCTGCACTCGATGGCCAGGATTCCATCTACCGTTCGCTTGGTCAGTTTCAATTGCATAAAGAACCTCTCTCCGCGGCCGTCGTATTGACGAAGTTCGCCTCAGCCGCGACCGCAACCGCAAAATCCAGCCGCACCAGCCTAACGCGTGAAAGACGGCTTCGCAAGCCCGATCGCAGGCGCGGTGCGATTTTGTTGCGGTCGTCGGATGCACGCCATTCTGAGCCGCCGCTCATCACGTATAATCGGTTTTTCGCCCTCATGAGTTACACCGTACTTGCCCGAAAATACCGTCCGCAAAAGTTCTCTGACGTCATTGGCCAGGAGCACGTCACGCGCACATTGCAGAATGCCATCGAGCAGGGGCGCACGGCGCACGGTTATATCTTCAGCGGACATCGGGGCATTGGCAAGACGACGGTCGCGCGCATTCTTGCCGCCGCGCTGAATTGCCGGTCGAAAGATCAACCGGTACCGGAGCCGTGCGGCGTCTGCGACTCGTGCACAGAAATTCGCGCCGGAAATTCGGTGGACGTCATTGAAATCGACGCGGCCACGAATCGCGGCATCGATGAAATCCGCGAGCTTCGCGAGGCCGCGCGCTACCGTCCGGCCCGAGATCGATTCAAGATCTACATTCTCGACGAAGCGCACCAGATTACGGATGCCGCTTTCAATGCGCTCTTGAAGACGCTGGAGGAGCCTCCGGACCACATCGTGTTCATGTTGGCGACAACGCAGCCCGAAGATATTCCGCAAACGATCCGGTCCCGTTGCCAGCATTTCAGCTTCCGAGCGGTCAAGTTCGATGACATCGTCGGTCAACTGCGCGATCTGGTCGGCCGGGAAAAGATCGAAGCCGATGAGGATGCGCTGGCATTGCTCGCCGAAGCGGGGGACGGCTCCATGCGCGATGCGCTTTCGATTCTCGATCAGGCGATCGCGTCTTCAACAGGAAAGCTTACGGCGGATTCAGTTCGAAATCTGGTCGGAGCCGCTCCGGCGCACATCCTGGAACAAGTGATGCAGGCGGTTTCGGAATCGAAGAGCGATGAAATCCTGCGGCAGGTGGACCATTTGATCAGCGAGGGACACAGCCCCACGCACTTCGCCCGGCAGATGGTGCGGTTCCTGCGCAACGCAACCGTGGCGAAAGTTGCGGGGAAGGATTCTTCCCTGCTGCAGATTTCGAGCGATGAACGAGAACGCGTGGGTCGGGTCGCAGAGATGTTTGGGGAGGAGGATCTGACGCGGCATCTGCAGATCATGCTGCGCACCCACGGCGAACTTGGATACAAGCAGGAGCAGCGCTTCCATCTGGAGCTAGGGCTGCTGAAGATGGCTCACGCTCAGAGACTGATTCCGATCGAGCAATTGCTGAGCGATGCGACTCCAGCACTGGGCAGCAGCGGGCAGAGGACACCGGCGCGGCCGGCAATTGTGAGCGGGGCAGCTAGGGAAACGCGGCATCCGGAGCCGCCCGCGGCCCGATCGAATTACGTCAGCCCGTTCGCGGCGGACTCGGCGCGGAAAGGCACGCCGCGCCAGGAAGATTCCGCCGCCGCGGCGCCACTGCCGGGGCCCCGAATCGTCACAGGATCGAGCCAATTGGAGCCGGTTATTCTGGGCTCGGCGGCGCCTGATCATCGAGATATAGCGCTGCCAATGCCGGCGCAGGAGTCGCCGATTCCGCAACCCGAGCCGCCAAAACCTCAGGCCGAAGCGTCGCTTTCTCCGGCGATGTCGGCGGATCCATCGGACCGGGTTGAGAAAGCTCGGACGGCGGTCCTTCAAGCTTTGGGCGATAACAACCAGCGGATTCTTGTGTCGATGCTCTCCGCTGGCGAATGGAGCATCCAAGGAAATGAAGTCATCATCAAAATCACCGAATCGCAGACCATCATCGACATGTCGCTCGGAAATGATGCGAAGCGGATTGCAATTGCAGCCGTGAGTGGCGCGCTCGGCCACGCGATGAAGTTGAGGGTGATCCCTGGGGCAAACGTGGCTCCGCAGGAAAAACGGAACGAGCCGCGGCTGGCACCGGGTCCGGGAGGACGCGGGCGGGCGGAGCAGGATCCCGTAGTACGTCGCATGCAGGAAAAGTTTGGGGCCCAGATTCGAACGGTGATCGATTACAGGGAGAAGCGATAGCTTCAAGTTTCGGGTTTCAAGTTTCGAATATATTCGCACCTTGTCCCTGCAAAGCTGACACTCTGAAACCTTGAACTCTGAAACGTTGGAACTTTCACCAGAGGCGTTATGGGCGGATTCAATCTTCAAGATCTGATGTCAAAAGCGAAGGCGCAGTACGACGCCTTGCAAAGAAAAATGCAGGAGACGATTGTTGAGGCGTCGTCCGGCGGGGGTACGGTGACCGCGAAGATGGATGGCCGAAAGCAGCTGCTCAGCCTGCGCATCGAACCGGAGGCGGTGAAGTCGGGCGACGTCGAAATGCTGCAGGACCTCGTGCTGGCGGCCGTCAACGAGGCCGCGCGCAAAGTCGATTCGCAGATGCAGTCCACGGTCGGCGGCATGCTCGGTGGATTGAATATTCCGGGACTCTAAGCTGCCATTTCACTTCAACAAGAAACCTAAGCTGAACTGATGAAAAAATCTCATCGTTTGCGATTCCTGCTGGTTTTGGTGTTGGCCGCGTCAGCGATGGCGCAAACTCCATCCAATTCTCCGAAAGAGGACGCAGTGACTAATCGCGTAAGTGGACCATTCGATGTGGTTGTAACGCGCCAAGAGGATAAAAGTGACGACTCGAATCTCGCTCGATTCACTCTCGACAAGCGGTATCACGGCGAGCTTCAAGGAACCGGCAAAGGCCAGATGCTGACCGCGGGCACGGCGGTGAAGGGATCGGGCGCGTACGTGGCGATAGAAAAGTTCAGCGGGACGTTGAATGGACATGCGGGCAGCTTTGTCCTGCAACATTCCGGGACGATGACACAGAACACTCCGCAGTTGACGATCACGATCGTGCCGGATTCGGGCACCGATGAACTGAAGGGCATCAAGGGCAAGATGATGATCACTATCGCGCCTGATGGAAAGCACTCGTACGATCTGGAGTACACGCTTCCAAAGAACGATTGAACGATCAAGTCAGTGAGCGAGTGCACATGTCCAAATTTGCTGAACCGATGTCGCGTCTGATTGATGAGCTGAAGAAGCTCCCGGGCGTGGGCGCCAAGAGCGCGCAACGCCTCGCCTTTCACATTCTGCGGTCGAGCGACGATGATGCCGAAGCGCTGGCCGCCGCCGTCCGGGACGTGAAAGCCAATCTCCGGCTGTGCTCGGTTTGCAACAACATCACGGACGTCGATCCTTGCGCCTATTGCACCAGCGCCACCCGCAATCAGCGGCTGGTGTGTGTTGTCGAAGAGCCGACCAATATAGCGGCGATCGAAAAAACGAAACACTTCAACGGCGTCTTCCACGTGCTGCACGGAGCCATCTCCCCGCTGCACGGAATTGGGCCGGACCAGCTGCGGATCTCGAACCTAATATCCCGTGTCGATTCAGGTAATGTCGATGAAGTTATCGTAGCGACGAATCCGACAGTGGAGGGCGAAGCCACGGCCGTCTATCTGTCGCAACAACTCAGGCGGACCGGGGTCAGGGTGACCCGAATTGCAATGGGTATTCCGGTGGGCAGCGACATTGAGTACACCGACGAGATCACCATGCTCAAGGCCATGGAAGGCCGAAGAGACATGTAGGCGAGTTCCCTGCCTCGGCTGTCTTCGTTGTTCAAACAAGTGATCCGGATATGCAAAGCTTTACCCCCATCCGCGTTTCTGCTCAAGTCCCCTTGCGCACGATGATTCATTCCAAGCAATAACAAAGCTCTTACTAGTCTTTCAGTTACGAGTCAAAGAGATAAACTGGCTTCGGGAGCTTAGGCTGGAATAGAAATTGCACAGCCTCATCGCGTCCGGTTCCTCTCGACGACGAGTTGCGCTCAAGTTATGACTGGCCTGCAGGAAGGGATTGCGGCCAGCCGCGCCGCGTAGAGTGTAACCGCATCCAGCGCGGCGCAGGAAAAGCCGGGCCAACCAGCCCGGTTTTCTTTTTTGCGCAAGCTTTCAGACTGTAATTTCCGGCTCGAGGAAGCCGTTGATCTCTTCATCCGCCGCGGTGAGTCCTTCGGGCAAGGCTCCGCGATTGTACTCGGCCATGCGGTTTTTCCACTTGAGGAAGTCGGTAATGCTCTGCGGCTCGATGCGAACCTCCACGCGTCGCAGGCTGGCCAGCAGGAGATTCATCTCATAGCGGAATCCAGTCGCGGTGCGGAGGTTTTTGGCCGAAGCCCGGATCATTTCGATGCGGCCACGGTGCAGCTCGAGCAATCCCCAGCCGACAGGAAGTTCTTCGATCTTCACTAATCCCAGTGGTGTCAGGTAGAAACGCTCGCTGCCAACGCCCTTTTCGGACTTCTTGCGAAACGGTTTGTCGCGGTCGGCCAGGAAATCGGCGCGGGTCACTTTGCATTCCACAAGGACGGAGTGACAGGCTTGCTTCCATCCGATGGCATCTGGCACCTCTCCGCTAACGCAGCCCTGCTCGGAGAGAACCACCCCGCAGCGATACCGGCGCAGCCAGCAAACCGCCCGTTCTACGAGTTGCGCGTGAGTCATGAGATTTTCCGCCAACCCCTTCGGTTCTTCGAAAGCCACTTGGATTTGTACTCTGCGCAAACCTGTTTCGCAAAGTGACTGGCCAGTTTCATTGCGAAGCCAGACGCCGAAACAAATTTGTTATGCCCTCAGCGCAAGCCAGAAGGCGGACGCCGAACGGCCGATGACGGTCTGATAATGACGGGCCGGCGCAAGACGGTTTCGAGTAAATATCGCTCGGCGGCCACTGTCTGCGCCGTTGGCGTTCGGTCGGCATAGCCTTCCGCGGAGATGACAAGTGCCTCGTTTTTTCCCAGCCGATCCGGCTTGCGCAGAAGTCCATTGCTCCTCTGTTTGGCATGGATCACATTTTCGATTTTGACCCGCCGAACGTGGCCGGTATGGGAAGAATCGAGGGCATTGGCCAGTCGAAGAACAGCCGAGAGGCGGATGACGGATTTTTGCTCGTCAGGAAGCAAGTCGCGAAGAAGTTTGTGGCTACGGATGGGCAGCGCTCCGCAGTGGAACCGCGCAACGATAGCTGCCTGCCGCATGGCGCGCTCACTCCAGCCCAAAGGAGTTCCGTGCTTCTTGATCAGTTCAAAGGACTCCTTCTCATGTCCCTTGTTGCCTTTCGCTTTTCCAACGTCATGCAGCAACGCTGCCGCGTAGAGCGATGAGCGGGAATCTGCGGCGCTCTGGTTCGCTCCCTCTGAAGAATCTGCAGGACTCGGGGGCAGCAATCCGGCGGAGCTAATCCCGTCGTAAAGTTCCAGTGAAAGGCTGGCCACCCTTTCCGCGTGAGCGAAGTCGGGGTCGAGTTCCCTCGCCCATAGCTTCATCCTTTTAGTCGCAATTTGCTGAATCTGCTTGCCTTGTGGCAAACCAACCCGCCAGACCTGCCACAGTGAATCGGGTCCTGTTGTTCTCTGCCGGTATTCGTCGACGCGCTTCGTACGTTCTTCCAGAAGGCGAGCGTGCCAGGATTCTCGAGAAGCCTCATCGGGGAAAATATGGCAGGAAAGAGCTGTCGCCCAAAGCACGTCGAGATCATGGACTTCTCCAAGCAAATCCTGCATTCGCTTCAGATCGCTTCCCCAAAGTTGATGTTCTTCTGGAAGAAAATTCTCGACAATATAGCGGAAGCGCTTGATGCCGATCCGCAGCGTGTGCAATGCAATCTGAGAACGATTGCGCATGGCGCGGACGTGAAGCTCGCGCGCCGAAGTCCAGCGCTCGAGGGCAAGATGTTTGAAAAGCAAGCTGCCGGACCGGATCCGCGAAGCACGACCAGGCAAGACTCTGTTCCAATGCTTCCATTGTTTGCGATCGAATTCTTCAAGTGCCGCACGAGCTTCGGATTTTTGCTCAGTCTCGCGAATTCGCAAGATTCGGAGCAGGTTCTGGGTGGGCGAGTTAATCTGTGCGCCGAAGTCGTTGGATTGCCCGGCTGCCGGATTCGGATGCGCTAGTTTAGAGGCGGGAGATGGAATCCGAGGCTCTTCCTTGATCCCCAGTTTCTCGATCCACTCCATCATGATTTGGACATCGCGCAGGGCGCCGAGCCGTTGGAAGAGTTGCTTGCCTGCCTTCTTCATCTCTTTCCAATTGCGGTCGGGATCCATGGCCATCATTCCGTCGGCCATGGAGCGGCAGCGACGCAGCGACACGCGTAAATCGTGTACAGGGTCGGCGCTGAAATCGGCGGCGACGTTGTCGCACTCTTCCAGCACACGCAGCATCCAGTAGCGCAGGCCAGCGGACTTGGAGGCGGTTTTCACGATGAGAGAGTGGGATTTCCCGCGATCATTTTACTGAAAATCTCACAGCCGGGTTTTTCGCGCGGAACAACCCGGAATTCTGCGGTCAGGCGGTTTCAGGAGGCCAATTCGACGGGGCTGCCCGGATCGGGAATGGAAGATTGAATGGTCATCGGCAATGTGACTCGAATGCAGGTACCCGGGTTGAGCGATTTGATTTCGATTTGCCCACCGAGTTCGCGCACCCGCTCGCGCATTCCGGTGATCCCAACTCCCGCTTTATTGGGAGAAGTTTCGAACCTACGCAAACGCTCTTCCGAAATCCCCTTTCCATTATCGGAGACTTCCAGCTGAAACATGTCGTGTGCGCGGACCAGCCAGACATTTGCCGCGGACGCTTCAGAATGACGATGGACATTGGTCAGGCTCTCCTGCAACACTCGGAACAGGACCAGTTCGCACGTGCGCGAGGGCCGTTCCATTTTGTCAGGAATTTTACAGTCCACTCGAATGCCGCTGCGACGCGCGAATCCTTCGACAAACCAGCGGGCGGCGGAAGCGATGCCGGCCTCGTCGAGAAGAGGTGGATGCAGCAGGTAGGAGGTCGTGCGAACTTCCTGCAGAGCTTCGTCGGCCAGGGCATCCAGATCGTCGATCAAGGGTTGCAAGCCAGCCGCCAAGCCATCGAGCTGCCGAATCAGCGCAATCGACATCTTCATGGCCGCCAGAGTTTGACCTGCGGTGTCGTGCAAATCGCGGGCAATGCGCCGACGCTCTTCGTCCTGCAAAGTCATCAAGCGCAGGGAAAGGTGACGAAGCTGCGATTCGGCTTGCTCTCGCACACCAATTTCGGATTCCAGCTGCTTCAGCGCGTGTGATAGGGCTGACGTCCTTTCGATGACCCGTTGCTCGAGTCCGTCGTGGGCTTTGCGCAGTTCAGCTTCGGCACGCTGGCGTTCCGTCGCCTCGGTCGTAAGCGCATCAATCGTGCGATTCAGACGCAGCTGTTTGTTGCGATTGGCCTGGCCAAATCCTATGAGCACGGAACTCACGAAAACACAACCGATGATCCCATGGACCTGTGGAACGTTGAGAACCTGAAACGACCACCGCGGATCGACGAACCAGTAAAAGACTCCGGCAAAGCCAATAGCGCCGCTTATAATCGCCGGTCCCGATCCGCACACAATGGCACAGTAGGCAACCGCGATGTAGATCGTGGCATAAAAAGCAACGTGGCCGAGAACAGGGTCGAGCAGCCAACGCAGCACGATCGCCAGTATTCCGGCGAGGATTGCAACGATGTAACGCCGCCCTACGCTTTGAATCGGAAGTGGGGTGAGAATTCTCAGGTTTCGCACGCGGAATCTGCCTGCCAACTACTACCTAAACACGAAATAACCTGGGCAACGCGCTTCGGCCCCATGAACAAGATGGTGACAATTTCCAGCCTAATGCACGAGGATACGAGATACCAGAGACTCTGCTTATTCATGATGCGCAGTCGGCAGCCAGAGTTGCAACTGTGCCCCAAGTTTGTCATGACAACTGGGGCGGAATCCGCCTCGTAATCAATTTCGAATATCCAGAAGAAAATACAAATTCGTGACACTCGCCTGACATTGTGAACACCCTGTGCAGCCTAGCATCGGTATCGCCGGACAACAGTTACCGGACATTCTTGGACTGTCCAGCAGGTTTCTTCCTAGTCCGGTTCACAAAGGAGATTTCAAATGCAGCGATGCAGGACTGCTCTTCCGCTTGCTCTGGGTTTTGCGCTCGTGTTCGTTTCGAGCGCCGCAGTGGCGCAATATAAGCTCACGAATCTGGTCTCCAACCAGGCAGGAAAGGCGAAACACAAAGATCCGTTGTTAGTGAACGCGTGGGGTTTGGCGTACGGTCCGGGTGGACCTTTCTGGGTCAGCGATGAGGGAACCGGTTGGTCGACGCTCTACAATGACGCCGGAATAAACCAGGGCCTCGAAGTAGTCGTTCCTTCAGCCAGTGGCTCCGGGCCGGGATCGCCGACCGGAATTGTGTACAACGGCTCGCAAGATTTTCAGGTGCAGGGCTGGGCATCTATCTTTCTGTTCGCAACACTCGATGGAACGATCAGCGGATGGGCCCCGCAATCGAATCCCACGGTAGCAATCATTGGTGTCACCAATCCCGGTGCGGTTTACACTGGACTCGCAATAACCAGCAATCCGTCGGGAAATTTCCTGTTCGCGGCCGATCAGGCAAACAATAAAGTCGACATTTACGATGCGAATTTCACCTGGGTGAAATCGTTCACTGATTCGACGGTGCCTGCCGGATTCGCACCCTTCGGGATTCAGGATATCGGTGGACTGCTCTATGTCGCTTTCGCCAGCCAGTCCGGAGGTCCGGGCGGCTACGTCGATATCTTCAGCGAGAGTGGAGAATTCTTGCGGCGGCTTGCCCAGGGATCTCCATTGAACCAGCCTTGGGGAATTGCACCAGCGCCAGGGAACTTTGGTCCGCTGAGCAATGCGCTGCTGATCTCGAACAACACCGACAAGAGTGGAACGATCAATGCCTTCAATGCGTTCACCGGTGAATTTGTCGGAGCGGTCAAGGATGCAAGCGGGAATAAGATCCAGATTGATCAGCTATGGGGAATTGAGTTTGGCGGTGGGAATACAAACGACGGCGCAAAAAATGAACTGTTCTTCACCGCCGGGCCAAACAACAATGTGAACGGGACCTTCGGAAAGATATCGCTTGCGCCATAAGACCTTTCTGCCTGCACGCCGAATTCACCCGCAGGATAGTGATTTGAATTTTGCTGGATTGAAGGTAGTAAGGCCGCTTGCAAAGGCGGCCTCATTTTTTGGAAGAAAACAGTTAGATCATGATTCGTATCCGACTGCAGGGGCAGTGTTCGCAATGTGCTAAATTGAATAAGGTGAGGGCGCGTAGCTCAGGTGGTAGAGCAATGCCCTTTTAAGGCATGGGTCGCAGGTTCGAATCCTGCCGCGCTCACCATAGTTCCCGCAGCCGTTACAGCTCTTTCCTTCGAATTTCTGCCAGATTTTCGCACATTCGGTGACGCGCGAAACTCCCACCACGGACGCATCCTCCGATAATAAGCGCGCTGTCGCGCAAGATGACATCCTGACAATTGCCGCAATCAGCGTTGTGGCTGGGATTCTCTGCAATGTCCTGCATGAAGGAGTCGGACATGGACTAACCGCACTCCTGACTGGAGCAAGGTCGGGAGTTCTTACAACAGTGGCATGGTCCAGCGCGCACGACTCTCGTCTGGTGGCAGCCGGAGGCACGCTCGTCAACCTGGCTGCAGGGCTGATTTTCTGGCTTATGTTGCGGAAGGCGGCAAGTTTCCCTGTGTTGACGCGCTATTTTTTGCTCCTAAGTTTCGCGTTCAATCTATTTACCGGGACCGGGTACTTCTTCTTTTCCGGCGTGACCGGTTTTGGAGACTGGGCGGCAGTAATTCAAGGATTGCATCCACATTGGATGTGGCGGACGCTGCTCGCGGTGGGTGGTGCAATTGGGTATTTTATTGCTGTTCGCGTGGTTGGAGCTGCACTCGTCCGCAACGTCGGCGTCCGGCGAGCACAGCAGAAGCGTTTGCGCAGATTGACTCTTGTGCCCTATGTCTCGGCGATCGTTCTGGCGAGCGCGGCGGCTCCGCTGAATCCGCTCGGAATTCAACTGATATGGCAATCGGCATTGCCCGCGACCGCAGGCGGTCAGAGTGGGTTCCTGTGGTTGCAGTATTACATCCCGAGACGGGCCCAACCGGTACGGGAAGCAGACGGATTATCTCGAAATTATTCGTGGATCATCGCCAGCGCGATTCTGGCCTTCGCTTACGTCGCCATATTAGGCCGCGGAGTCACCATTTCCCTATAACCGGTTCCGCGTCACGCCACGGCGAGCGGAAGGTCGACCAGTGGAAATCGCGCCGTAACCACTGTTCCGTTTTCGTGCGACTGGATGTCGAATTGTCCGTTAAGCTGACGCACGCGTTCGCGCATACCTTGAATACCGACTCCGTATCGCAGGCCCTGCGAGCCATTTCCGCTTGAAGCTGGCATTCCCTTCCCCGCGTCGCGAACTTCGAGGAAAACTTCATGTGGCGACCCGACAATTCGAATCGTCGCCTGCTTGCTGCCGGAATGGCGATGAATGTTGGTGAGACATTCCTGAACAATGCGGAAAATGGTGACTTCCATATCCGGAGAAAGGCGGCCCAAATTCGGGGCGAAATCGAGTTGTACCTCGATTTTGCTTCGTTCAGAAAATCCTTCGACATACCACCGCACGGCAGAAGGCAAGCCCGCTTCATCAAGCAAAGGCGGATGAAGCAAATAGGAAACGGTGCGCAACTCCTCAGATAGTTGACGGATGAGGTCAAGACTTTCTCGAATGATTCCCGAGAAACCTGAATGGACTTTTTCAGCGTCTTCTTCCAGCGGGATGAGATTCATCTGAAGTGCGGCGACGAGTTGACCGGCGCTGTCGTGCAATTCCCGGGCGATGCGTCGGCGCTCCTCGTCCTGCGCGTGTAGAAGCTTGCCTGTGAGTTCGCGGACGCGCTCCGCTTCTTCAAAGCGCTTGCGGTCGGTATTGTCGGTATGCGTTCCGATCAGGCGCACTGCGATTCCATTCTCGCGGACGATTCGGCCATTGGAAAGGATCCATCGTACCTCTCCGTCGGGCCGAACAGCGCGGAACTCGAACTGAAAACGATCCTGGTCTTTCAAGGCGCGACCGAATTCCTCCACCAAGCGAGCCGTATCGTCGGGGTGAAAAAGTGCTATCCATTCTTCAGCCGTGATGTACGTACCCTCAGGGTTGAAGCCATAAAGAGTAGCCATCTGCGAATTCCACTTCCCGCAACTTTGCACGACATCCCAATCGAAGATTGCAGTTTTCGAAGACTCGAGTGCCAAAGCAAGCTGGGTCTGGCTATCGCGTAACGCAGCCTCAACACGTTTGCGATGAGTAACGTCGCGGGCGATCTTGGACGCACCGATAATGCGGCCCTGGGAGTCTCGAAGCGGCGAAATGGTCAGCGAGACATTGATCCGCTCGCCGCCTTTTGTGACGCGTACTGTTTCGAAGTGGTCGATGCGCTCACCCTTTCGCAGACGCGCCAGAATTCTTGACTCTTCCTCGCGCAGCTCGGCAGGGATGATTATCGTGATCGACTGACCGATGGCCTCTTCAGGAGCAAATCCGAAAATCCGGGTCGCGCCCTTATTCCAGCTATTGATAATCCCAGTCAGGTTCTTGGAAACGATCGCGTCGTCCGAGGATTCGACGATGGCTGCCAATCGAGCCTTAACCTCGTCGGCTTCACGTCGGCCGGTGACGTCTTCGACGACGGAGATGAAGTGCTTCATGCGTCCGCCGGAATCGCGCGCGGCAGAGACCGTCAGGTTAACCCACACGATGGACTTATCTTTTCGGATGTAGCGCTTCTCCATCGTGAAAGTGGGCAATTCTCCGCGCCGAACTTTTTCAGTTTCGACTAGATCGACAGGCAGATCTTCAGGATGGGTAATCTCCTGAAAGGTCATCTGGAGCAGTTCGGCTTCGCTGTATCCGAGGATTTCGCAGAGCTTGCGGTTGACGCGAAGCCATTGGCCATCTGGACTCACGTGCGCGACGCCGACGGCAGCCAACTCGAACGTCGAGCGGTAGATCTGCTCGCTTTCCCGAAGCGCCCGTTCGAGCGCGGTGCTGCGCTGCAAAATCTCCTGCACATCAAGGGGAGCAGCCAGATAAGAGATGGCCGGATCAAAAAACGACTCGTGGCGTGAAACCTTCTCCAAGGCGGTGAACAGGTTCTGGGAGATCGACGACTTGATCACGTAGCCGCGTGCACCGGCGTTGAAAGCCTGGCGGACCATCTCTGGCGAGTCATGCTGGGTCAAAATCAGCACCTCGCAACTGGGAACAACGCTGCGCAAGGCTCGAGTGGAATCGAGCCCGTTTAGCGCCGGCATGCTGATATCCATTATCGCGACATCGGGCTTAAGCTCGCGAGCCTTTTTGACGGCTTCATGGCCGTCCCGAGCCTCGCCACAGACCTCGAAGCCAGGACGTTCGGCCAGGAGCGATACCACTCCTCGGCGGACGACTTCGTCGTCATCGACCATCAATACCCGCATTCTTGACCTCACGCAAGAAGGGCCTTCGAGCACTTTCAGCAAGATCCACTGGGGCGCCGATAAGAGTGTCTACAGAACACAGATGTTGTATTTTACCGGGAAATCCTTAGTGTTCCGAATACAGCGGAAGCTGTAGCCGAGGCCTGATTCTTAGTTGCGGTCTTTGAAGGGCTCGAAAGCTGATTTCGCGGGGCATCCTCAAACTATCTTGCGTAAAACGAATGTCCACCATAAGATGGCTGCGCTGCGTTAGCCTCCAGGCATGATCGGCCAAACCATCTCCCACTACCGGATTCTCGAGAAGCTCGGCGGAGGAGGGATGGGTGTCGTTTACAAGGCGGAAGATACGAAGCTGAAGCGCTTCGTCGCTCTCAAATTCCTTCCTGATGATGTTGCGAAAGATCCCCAGGCGCTGACCCGATTTCAGCGCGAAGCGCAAGCCGCATCGGCGTTGAATCATCCAAACATCTGCACTATTTACGAGATTGACGAATACAACGGAAACGCCTTCATCGCGATGGAGTATCTCGAAGGCCAGACGCTGAAGCATCGCATCAGCGGGCGGCCGCTCGATGTGGAGACGCTCCTCGGCATCAGCATCGAGATCGCAGATGCGTTGGATGCGGCCCACAGCAGAGGGATCATTCATCGCGACATCAAGCCGGCGAACATCTTCGTAACCAAGCGCGGACAAGGCAAGCTGCTGGATTTCGGTTTGGCCAAGCTGGCGGCGAGTACCGAGCATACCGTGACCGCTCCCGAAGGGGCGATGACGAGTCCGGGATCGACCATCGGCACGGTGGCGTATATGTCGCCGGAGCAGGTACGAGCCGAGGAACTTGATCCGCGAACCGATCTATTCGCGTTCGGGGCTGTGATGTACGAAATGGCGACCGGACAAATGGCGTTCTCGGGAAGCAGCAACGGAGTGATCTTCGAAGCGATTCTGAACCGCGCGCCGGCTCCCGTCGAGACTTTGAATGCCGCCCTTCCGGAAAAGCTGAACGATCTGATTGCGAAGTCGCTCGAAAAAGAGCGCGACATGCGCTATCAGACTGCGGCGGAATTGCGCGGCGATCTGAAACGCATCAAGCGCGGGCTCGAAAGCTCCAGAATCCGGGCCGCGAGCGCGTCGGCAATTTCGGCTGTCTCGGCGGCTAAATTTGCTTCGCCGTTGCATGCTCAACCTCAAGTCTCGCGAAGATCATCGTGGCGTGCAGCCGTACTGGCAGGCGCTGCGTGTCTGCTGGTTGGATTTGGCATTGGAGCGTGGCTGCTCAAGGGATCGGGAGAGCGCGCATTTGCTTCGTATCATCCGCTGACATTCCGTCGAGGGATCGTGCATTCGGCGCGCTTTGCGCCCGATGGGAAAACTGTTATTTACAGCGCCGCGTGGGAAGGCAAGCCGCTGGACCTCTTTAACACTCGACCCGAGAGTCCTCAATCGCAAGAGATGGAGCCGAAGGGCGGCGACATTCTGGCGGTTTCGGCTTCCGGTGAGATGCTGCTCGCGCTGCACAGCAAGCCTCGAGATTCGTCATTCCTCTACGCGGGAACGTTGGCCCGCGTTCCTTTAGTCGGTGGGGCTCCGCGCGAGATTCTGAATGACGTCGAGTGGGCTGACTGGTCGCCCGACGGGCAGAACGTTGCGATCGTCCATGAAGTCTCCGGCCGGAAGCGGCTGGAGTTTCCGTTGGGCAAGGTTCTGTATGAGGCCGATGGATGGATTGGAAATCCTCGGTTCTCGCCGGATGGGAAAAGCATTGCATTTGTCGATCATCCTCAGACAGGAGATGACGGCGGCGCGGTGGCGATTCTGGATCTGAACGGAAAGAAGAGGACCCTATCGGAGGGGTGGGACAGCATACAGGGATTGGCGTGGTCCCCCGATGCGAGTGAGATATGGTTCACGGCGACGCACACCGGCGGCGATCGGTCACTCTACGCGACGGATCTTGCCGGCAAGGTAAGGTTGCTGGCCCGGGTCCCGGGTGAATTGACGATCCTCGACGTGGGAAAAGACGGACACGTGCTGCTGACTCGCGGCAACGATCGCGCGGGAATGATTGGGCAGGGACCGGGTGAACCCAAAGAAAAAGATCTTTCGTGGCTTGATTGGTCGGTACCAGGAAGCCTCTCTGCCGATGGAAAGATGATTCTCTTCTTCGAATCGGGGGAAGGCGGCGGGCCGAAATATGCAGTGTATCTGAGGAATACGGATGGATCACCGGCAATTCGATTGGGTGAAGGAACCGGACTGTCACTTTCGCCGGATGGACAGTGGGCCCTTTCCCGGCTGAACGTCGTGCCATCGCCGCTGGTACTCTATCCGACTGGCGTTGGCGACATGAAGCAGTTAAAAGACGACGGACTGAATCACATCGCGGGCACATTCCTGCCGGATGGAAAAAGGTTCGTGTTCACGGGAACAGAAGCGGGGCACGGGGCACGGCTCTATGTCGAGTCTCTGGATGATGCCAAACCGCATGCGTTCAGCATGGAGGGAATCGCGTCAGGCATGGTGGTGTCCCGGGATGGAACGACAGTGGCTGCCCGTGGTCCCGATCAGAGAATTTATCTCTTCCCCGTGAATGGTGGGGACGCCAAAGTGGTGGCGAATACTGAACCCGGAGAGTTCCCAACTGCCTGGTCTGCCGATGGGCGTTCGCTCTTCGTCATCACGCGAGGGCAGATTCCAGCGCAGGTGTTCCGCATTGA